>DAOOWV010000018.1:0-18324 GCA_035371485.1 Candidatus Dojkabacteria bacterium
GTAATGTTTATGTAGTGGGTGGAATTAAGTATAGTGCAATGTCAATATGGAAATTTAATTCTAGTGGTGAAGTTGATAGCAATTTTAATTCTCCTAATGGTTTTATTACTTTCACTACTGATGGAAGCAATGTTGAAGGATTAGATATCAAAATTGATTTAAATGGTAAGCTGGTTGTTTCTGGTATTGTTACAAACGAATCAGGTAACTGTAACACAACTATATGGAGATATAATACTGATGGTTCACTTGATAGTTCTTTTGGAGGGGTGGGGTTTGTAACTTTTGCTAATAATGCTGGAGGGACAGCAGGAAGTCGTGGTATGGGAATAGTTGTTGATTCAGATAATAATTACTACGTTGTAGGACATGATGCCGCATCTAATGACTATCCAGATATGGTTATTTGGAAAATAAAAAATGACGGATCCTTAGATGAAAATTTCGGAGATGGGACCTGCTACAATGGAGTGGGAACGGCGGGTGCATATGGATGTGTTGTATTCTCAAACGCTACTGGTTTTGATGATAGTCAGGATAAGGGACTTGGTATAGTGCAACAGCCCGATGGCAAGCTAATTATTGTTGGATATTCAATGAATAGTGAGACTGAGGAAAGTGATATGGTTATTTGGAGATATAATCCCAATGGTACTTTGGATGATACATTTGGGGACGGTAGCTGTAACAATGGTGTTGGGTTTGGAGGTAATTACGGGTGTTCTATTCATAACAGTGCTGCAGAAGGTGACGATTGTGATAGAGGTTGGAGAGTGGTTTTAGATGGTGATAAAATAGTTGTTGTTGGTCAGAGTGGAGGTACGGATGGTTTTTCAGATATGGCCGTTTGGAGGTACAATAGTAATGGTACGTTAGATACTACCTTTAATTCTGTGGGATATGTTACTCATCACAATGCCTCTGGTGGAAATGTTGGAGATAAAGCTTCAGATATTGTTGTTATGGATGATGGAAAATATCTTATTGGGGGAAGTAGTAAAACAGGAACCTCTTGGAATGATAACACTAGAGCTGTACTTTGGAGATATAATTCAGATGGAACGATGGATGATACTTTTGGTGATGGAAGTTGTAATAATGGCGTTGGTATTAATGGCAGTTTGGGTTGTGTCGTATTTGATAATATTACTTATGATAATTATCGGTATTATATTAGACATCAAATTAGTATCGAGGAAATTGATGACGGATATAGAGCTTTTACTGCTGGTACGATGAATGTAACTGGAGATGCTGACATTTTATTACTTGATTGGGTTGAGACTGATGGTCCTTATTGTTGTAGTCCTCTGCAAGAGCAAGAAGAGGAAGACCCGGAAGATGAGAATGAAGATCCTGCCGAGGAAGATGAAGCCTCTGTAGAGGAAGATCCAGAGGAGGAAGATGAAGCCTCTGCAGAAGAAGATCCGGAAGAGGAACCAACCAATGAGCGTGAACTTTCTAAGACAGGACAAGGTATTTTATACGTAATGCTGATTTCCTTGTTTTCACTGGGTGTGGTATCTATTAAGAAAAAGTAGCGTTTAATTATAAATATAAATTTTTTGGTGGTTGTCCTGAACTTATGCTATACTTAAGCTTATGGAGCCCCAAATTACTATTAATAATCTGGTTAAGACCAAAAGAACTAACCAAAGGAATAAATATTCTATTCTTGTTTTTTTATTAGTACTACTTTGATAATTTTATTACCAATTGTGATTTTTGGGGTAATAGGATTTTTACTGTTTGTTCAAAATTTCAATAGTTATAATAACAAAGAAACGTGGATAGAGAAGGAAATACCCTTGAATTATGGTTTTAATGTTGATTATGTTGAAAAAGGTAAGAATGAGCTTGAGATAATAGTACAAGGAGATCAAACAATTCCATCTGAATATACTGATTATGTCTACTGTGCTTTGGGAAAATATGCACCTCAAATGAGACTCTTGTGGGGAGTTGCTGATGATGAAGTTACTCCAATTAAATTAAAGCTTTTTGGAGATACAGATTTATATAAACAGGACACAAATATTAAACAGGATAAATTATTTTTGCATGGAATGGTATATGGTAAGGATGATATGCGTCTTTACATTGATATATCATCTAATCGAGTAAGGTATATTGACATAGAATATATTCTTTTACATGAATATACACATATAATGCAGAGGTATCGTTTTGGGAGTTATGCTTTTTCTATCCCAACTTGGTATATTGAAGGTTTGGCAGAGTATATTGCTTACGAGGAAGGTGAGCTTATTTATGGAAATGAAATTTATTTAATAACACCGGATAAATCACATTTAAAGGAAGGTTTAACACTCAAGGAGGTCGATGAATGGTTTTATGATGTTGACTCCGAAGTAATTGAAGATGCCTATTCAACTTACTACTATTTTGTTGAATTTTTGATAAATAGATATGGGTTTGATAAGGTTTTAGCCGTTGGAGATCTTTCGCAAACATATAAGCTTAATGGACAAAAATATTCATTTACTGAAGCAAGTCAAGAAATCCTTCATGAAGATATAGAGGTACTTTTTGCTGAATTTTTAATTGCCAATCAATATTGAAAAAGCTCTCTCCTTTTCGCTTTACTTTTCTGTGTGAAAAATATAACGTGTTAGAGAGAGCTTAATCCGTGATTACCTGTTAGTTTGAGTACAAATTATCTTCAAGTTCTCCTTCCATTTGAGTTTTGACTCTTTTATACATCTCATCAATGAGAGCAATAAGTTGATTTCTTTGTGTTTCGTTTGATGTATTGTAAGTTTTATACTCAGTAGGTATTAAGTCTGTAGAAGTTTCAGTACCTACTTCACTATAATTTACAACATATGTAGCACCATCATAAGTAAATATTGTAAATGTTGAAGAATAAGTTTCTGTTATTTCCTGGTTATTTTCTCCAACAAATGTTGATGTTGAAGATTGTGAATATACGGTTACAGTTATCGTGTTGCTTCCAAGCTTTAACTGTTTTGATCCTAATTTGGTTACTGGGGTCATCTGATATGAGTAGTCATCTCCTTCAAATGATGCAATATTATCATCATAAGGAAATAATTTATTTATTATTTCTTCTTCAGTTTTCTCGTTTAGTAATTCCTTATTATAAACTTGTATGTTTATAATTTTGTTTTCATCATCTTCAAATGAAACTAAGTAGTAATATT
Organism: Candidatus Dojkabacteria bacterium; assembly: GCA_035371485.1. Taxonomy (GTDB): domain Bacteria; phylum Patescibacteriota; class Dojkabacteria; order JAFGLO01; family JAFGLO01; genus DAOOWV01. The sequence goes on from DAOOWV010000018.1 coordinate 3,186, forward strand.
CTGGGTTATTGAGTGTTATGTCAGATTCTTCAGCAGTAGAAGTATTTAGATATCCAGCACAATGATATTCCTTAAGTTTGGTTCCATACTCCCCTGTGGGATAAAAATCAGGATTGCATAATTCACTTCCATAAGAGAAGTATATTTCATCGAATATGTTTTTTGAATACAAATAATCCAAATTGGTGTTTTCTGGAATTATAATACTAACTTGATCTTCGGTTAATTTCTTTTTAATTGAACTTTTTTCTGCTTCTGTACCGAACATTATCGAATAGTCCAATGTAATCTCTTTTACATTAACATCCTTGTAGTCGTTATCGAATTTATTTGAAACTTCATCATATGTTACTTTTTTGTTTGTAGATTGAGTTTCTGATCGGTAAATTAAGTTTTCTGGACTTACTTTTTCTAAGTATTGTTCATTTTTACTCCACATTTGATCACTTTCTCTTATCCATGTTTGGAAAATAATTTTTGAGGTATCAATATCATTTCCAATATCAGTTCTTGGCATTCCAAGATATGCATCTGATGAACAATTTACCTCTTGTGTCCATTGAACTACAAAATAATATTCTCCATTATAAAGCTCATAATTGATTAGTTTTGCATCCTTTCCAAAATACATTTCAACCATTTCTTCTGGAGACAATGATTCTGTTGAATTTTCAGCTATAATTTCTTCGGCAGTATCACTTTCAGTTACAAGTTCTTGATCTAAATCATCAATATCATAATTTATAGTAATTTCTTGTAAAGCATATTTTCCTCCACGATAGGTGAAATTAGTATTACCATTGGTTAATGAATAATTAACTAATTTTCCATCACCAGTTTTGAGTATGTATTTATAGTTGCTATTTGAATAATCTTCATTATCCCAATAGCTGTAACCTTCATAAACTAATGAATCTGTTAATTCACTAGAGTAACCCAATATGTTACATTTATTGATTGCTGGCCCAATAGTTGTTTTTTCTTTCCATTCTGAATAGTTAAAATCTGCTATTTCAACGTTTAATGGAATTGTACTAATTGAATTGGAAACATTCACAGTTGAAAGCATTGCATCCTCTCCTTCAGCTCTTTGATTGGAATTAGTTGATTTCGACAATAAATTTGCGTTGTTATTTTTTATAGTATTTACTAGAAGTTGGGTTAAATTTGTTTCTGCAAGTTTTGCATTAACATCAATTGTCTTATTCTTAGGAGTTTTGTTAAGCATTATAAATGTTATTGGTAATCCAATAGCGATTAATAGAACTACAAATGCTCCTCCTAAAAGAAGTAGCTTACTACTTTTTTTCATAATAGAAAAATTAAAATTATTGTTATTCCCATTGATGTTTTTTAGACATTCCTTCTTTAGATTTTTTTCAAATCTTGATGACGGCTGTTCATCTTTACTTGAAAAAATATCTAAAAGTTCCTGGGTTGTATTGTTTTTATCATCTTTCATAGGAACCTAACAATTAACTTATTTTAATCAAATTAGTTCCTTACAATATTAGTGTAAGGTGGTATACAATTCAAACGAAAAGTGAAGAATTAAAAATTAAAGAATTTAAATTAGTTTTTCGACTTACGTTCTTCATTTTCCACTATAAATTTAAGCTTCTTTATTGCTCTGTTTTGCGTAGTTTTTACATATGTCATTGATTTATTAAGGCGTTGACAAATTTCAATCAAGCTCATTTTTTGAGCAAATCTTAATTCTGCCACTATCCTTTGCTTGGTAGGAAGTTTTGGAATATATTTCTTAACTTTTTCATCAAGACTTTGTGATTTAACTTTTTTGTGGAATGTGTTTTCCACATATTCATAAAAATCAAAAGTGTCCCAATCAACTGTAATGGTATATTTTTTTCTTTTTAAATAATTAAAAAAAATGTTTTTTGCAATTCCATATAGAAATGCAGTATCATTATTAATATTGGTTTTGTTTATGTTTTCTGCAAACGCAATAAAAACCTCTGAAGTTAAATCCTCCGAGTCCTGAATAGAATTTGTTTTATAATAGAAAAAGCGATATATTTTTTTGAAATTTGATTCATAGATTTGTGAAAAATTTTCGGCAGAAGTTTTGTTCAACAAAGTATGTAAAACTATCTTAACTATTATTTTTTCAATACTATCATATTGTTAACAAAAATACAATATTGTATTATGTGTCAAACAATATTATCACGCCCGCTCTGTGTAAAATCTTTGTTTTTTATAGATAGAAATACGTAGATAGTAGTAAATGATAATAAAAGTCATGAGCTATTGACAAGAAGTAATAATAGCGTTAGATTGTTAAGTAGATTTAATTTAATATATACCCTTTTATGGTTAAATTTTCTAACAGAAAGGAAGGTTTCACCCTTATAGAAATCCTTCTGGTTGTCGCATTGTTGTTGATTCTCGCTTCAATAACAATTGTCGCAATTAATCCAGCCAAACATTTCAGAGATTCTAGAAATGCTCAAAGAAGCTCTGATGTTTCTGAGATTTTAAATGCGGTAACTCAATATACCTCTGAACCAGATTTTGCTGGATGGGAGACTGGTGTATTGGCAGGTGTTGTTGATTGTGAAGATGCTGAAGGTAATCCACAATGGTCAACAATTGGAACAGGAACGGGTGAAATTGATTTGGATTCAATTCTTGTAGAAGAATATATTATTGAGATTCCAGATGACCCTCTTTCTGGTGCTGGTTATCAAATATGTGTAACTGATGGAGGAAGAGTATGGGTGAATGCTCCAGGTGCAGAGGATGGAAAAGTAATTACTTCAAGAAGGTAATTTTATAATGTTGGATTCTTCGAGTTCAACATTAGGGCGGGTTTTGCCTGGAATCAGGCAAAACCCGCACAATTTTAAATAACAGACATTAATCTGTTTTAAGTAAGAATTTACTTTTTAGAATATGATAGAAGCACTTCAGAAAAAAATTGATTTGGTTGCAAGTGGAAAAGGAAATATCTCTGATTTATTAGATGAATTGGTGCTTCAAGCTTTTTATCAAAACTCCTCTGATCTTCATATGGAACCAACAGAAAGTAAAGATATGAAGATACGTTTTAGAGTTGATGGTATTTTGGAAGAGGTGGCAACAGTTAAAAGTACTGTTGTTGATGAATTAATTTTTGTAATAAAAGTTCGTTCTAAATTAAGGACTGATGTACATTTTTCTCCTCAGGATGGAAGAGTTTTTTTTCAAATTGAAGATTTAAATAATGAGGATAAAGTTGTAAAAATTGATGCAAGAATTTCTATTTTACCTCTTAGTTATGGTGAAAAAGTTGTAATGCGTTTATTGTATAAAGAAAATAGAGCTTTAACTCTTGTGGAATTAGGTTTTTTAAAAGATGATTTATCAAGAGTTGTAAGAGGATATACCGCTCCATATGGATTAATTTTGGCTACAGGTCCAACTGGTTCAGGGAAAACTACTACACTCTACTCTATTCTATCTGTTATAAACACTCCAGAGATAAATATTACAACTATTGAAGATCCTATTGAATACAGCATTGCTGGAGTTAATCACATTCAAGTGAATACAAAGGCTAATTTGACGTTTGCAAGCGGATTAAGATCAATATTAAGGCAGGATCCTGATGTAATTATGGTTGGTGAAGTACGTGACGCAGAAACTGCTAAAATAACAATTAACTCAGCTTTGACTGGACACTTGGTTTTATCAACTATTCATGCAAATAATGCAATTTCGACAATACCTCGTTTACTTAATCTTGAAATCGATCCATTTCTTATAGCGACTACAGTTAATGTTATTATTTCTCAAAGATTAGGTAGAAGATTATGTACAAATTGTAAAAGAGGTTTTCAGTTAAAGGAAAGCCCAGTTGAGAGAGAAATGATTAAGCTTAGGCCAGATATTGCTAAGCATCTTAAAGATAGTGATGTTTTATATAAAGCTCAGGGATGTGAAAAATGTAGAAATACTGGATATAAAGGCAGAGTCGGTTTATATGAAGTTTTAGAAATTACAGCGAGGTTAAGAGATACTCTTTCAAGAACAACAAATATTGAGGATATTCTGAAAGCAGCTCGTGAAGATGGTTTTAAGTTATTAATTGAAGATGGAATTGAGAAGTTAAAAATGGGAGTAATAGATATTTTTGAGTTAATAAAGGTTACTTCAATAAGAGAGTAGAATAAATATAAAGTGAAAAGTGAAGAAATAAATTTATATAATTGATTGTGGAGGACGCAAATATAAATATTAATAAGAAAAAAATTAAAAAAGAAAAAATATTGAGTTCTGCTGAGATTGCAAAGGTAGAAGAAAAGAAGTTAAAACAATTATCAAAGACTACTGTTTCTAAAACTGAACTAGTCAACTCTTTGCGATCTTTGTCAATTATGATGAAAGCGAGTATTCCGCTTTCAGAAGCTATCTCTATTTTGAGTGGACAGGTAGTTGACCAGAAATTACAATCGGTATTAAAACAAATTCACATTGACCTTATAAATGGTGAAAAATTGTCTGATGCCATGAAAAAATATCCTAAGGTTTTTCCTGTAGTAGTAGTATCACTAGTTTATTCTGGTGAATATGCCGAATCACTTGAAAAAAACTTAAAATTCTTATCACTTTTTCTTCAAAAACAGTATGAGTTAGAGAAAAAAGTTAAAAGTGCTTTTATTTATCCACTGATTATTCTTGGTATGGCTTTCGCAGAGGTTATATTGATGATATTCTTTGTTTTTCCAAAGCTTGATAGCTTATTTGAATCCTTTCCCAATGTTCCAGCTACTACTAAAATGTTGGTTGCTGGTGCGGGATATATTCGAACTAATTGGTATTATTTTGGTGCTGGAGTTTTAGTGTTAGGAATTATCTTGTCACAGGTTTTAAAGACCAAAAAAGGGAAAAGGTTCCTAGATTGGCTTCAACTCAATTTTCCTATAATGAAACGTTTATATATTAGTAGTATTTTAAGTTCATTTTCAAGAACACTTGGGTTGTTATTAAAAAGTGGAATTCATATTTCAAAAGCTGTTAAAATTACTGCATCTGCATTAAATAACAGTATTTATACAGATTATATAAATGAGGTATATGAAAATGTAAAATTAGGACATAAGATTTCCTCAAGTTTGAGTAAAAATGAAAAATTGTTTAACAGAAGTTATGTAAAAATGATAGAAGTTGGAGAACAAACAGGGACTCTTGAAGAGAGCCTTATGTATATGTATAAGTATTATGATAATGAAGTTGGTGAAATTGCTAATAACATCGTAACTTTCATGGAGCCCCTACTCTTAATATTGGTTGGCGTTGTTATAGCTTTTGTTGGACTTTCAGTAATCTTACCAATGTATCAATTTATTGGTAGTATAAATGGCTAAATCTAAATCTGCATTTACTCTTCTTGAGGTTGTTGTGGTTATTGCCTTATTAGCAGTAACCGCTTCTTTCATTGTCCCTTTGTCTGGAAGAACTAGTAAAAACGAGGCATTGGAAACTTTTGCTAAAGATTTGGTTTCCAGATTACACGTTATACAGAGTAATGCTTATGCTGGGAGTGGTAATTGTGATTATCAGGTTGTTTTTGGAAGTAATGGCTATCAAGTTATTTGTAATTCTGAAGTCATCTCTTATGAATATCCTCCAAAAGTTTTGGCAGTTGGTCCAAATTTCTCAGGGGTTGATAATACTACCTTGCTTTTTAAAAAGGGTTCTGTCGTTCCTGAAAATCAAGGTTATGTTAATATTGAAAATGTCTATTATGTTAGTATTTCAGAGGAAGGTTTAATTGAATATGGTGACAATCTTTAAAAAAACAATTATTACAAAAAAGGCATTCAGTTTGGTTGATATTCTTATTGCAATTGCATTAATAAGTTTGTTTCTGACTAGTATTATTTTCATATTGATTGACTCAAGGACAGCTACTACTCGTTTTGTTCAAAAAGCAGAAAAAACGATTGAGATTGAAAATATAATTGAAAAGATACAATTGGTGAAACAAGATAGCTGGATGAATGTTTTTGAAACCATTGGTGCTGGTCAATTTCATGTGCAGATGGATGAGAATGAGAAATATACCATAGCAGTGGGTGAAGCAGTATTAGATGATTATTCTTATTTCTTTGAGAGTTTTTATGTGTATCGTGATTCAGAAAACAATATTGTTACTGAAGGAGGAATTATGGATCCTTACACTGTAAAATTAACAGTATCTATTGATTGGAATGCAAGCTTTTTAGATAATAATGTTGAATCATTTGATGTGTATCTTAACAATTGGAATACTAAAGTATGGGTTACTGACAATGTTGAGGATTTTTTGGCAGGAGAGTTTGATAACACCGATGTGGTTTCCTATGAAGATGGGGATATAAGTGTTGGTATTGAATTTTATCCTGATTGGTGTAACCCACAATATTTAATGGTTAACTTTGATTTACCTGGTCAAGGGGTTTGTGCAACTGTATCGGCAGTTAATGGATCGGCAGTCGCCGGAACTGGAGAAAATGCTTCAGGAATGTCATTTTCTAAAGTTTCTGTTAGCGCTGTTGATGAAATAACGTTAGTACTTGATGGAACGTTTGATGGGCATAAGACCAATGATGTTTTTTTGATAGAAGATAACCCAAAAATATTGGTTGCTACGGATACAAATTCGAAAGAAGTTGTAGTTGTTGATATTGCTAATAAACCATATACAGAGGTGGGATATTTTGATGCGATTGGAAACAAGGGCTCAAGCTCAGTTTTTGCAGCTAATGGTCGAGGATATGTTGCACATGAAAATAAAATAAGTGTTTTCAATCTATCTTCATATAATGGGGCAAGATCACAATTAGGGATAATATATGTTTATACAAGTTCTACTAAAATTTATGACATAAAAGTTGTAGGAAATTATTTGTATGGAGCTATTTCAAGTAATAATAATGATTTTGTTGTTATTGATGTATCCGATCCTTCCAATATGAGTATCGTTGGATATTTAAATGCAAATAGTGCATATTGTACATCTGTCTGGGTTTCTGATGATGGTAATCAAGTTTTTCTTGGATGTGCAGATGATAGTAATAATAACGAAGCTTTTATGTTGGATACTACAAATAAAACTGGGTCCATTCAAGTAATTTCTAGCTACGATGTTGGTTCAACTGTTAAAGATGTTTCTTTTATTGAGAAGGATGAAAAAATTATTCTTATAACTAGTGGAACCAATAATTATGTCGTATTAAATCTGGATGGAAGTTCTGGCCTTTCTGGTTGTGGTGCAATAAATATTCCTGGAACACTTCTGTCCATTGATAGTGAAATAGTAGATGATAGGTTTTTATCTTATGTTTTGAGCACTGATTCTTCAAGAGAAATGCATATCATTGAAGGAGGTCCTGGTGGTGGTGGTGAAGGTGGATATGGATATGCTCCAGTTGGTGTTTATTATTCCCCAATTAAAGATGTAATTGCAACGGAATCATTTTTTTATGCATTGGTTATTGATGGAATTATTCCTCAGGGGACGTCAATGAGATTTTGGATAAGAACAGGTGATGATCCTCTGTTAAATGATGCAGAATGGGTTGGTCCCGATGGAACCTCAAATACATATTTTGCAACGATGGCTTATCACGATATAAGTGAGTTGAATATTAGTGGACGATACGTTCAATTTAAAACAGAGTTATATACTAATATTACCAGTGCTCCCGAAATTTATTCAGTTAAACTTTATTATGAATAAGGAAAAGATCGAAGCAGTAACATTGATGGAATCTTTAATATACATAGCGCTTTTTGGAATAATTTTTGTAGTATTAATAAAGCTTTTTTTGGTAAACTATGAAGGTTTTAATGATGTAAGTAAAACAGTGAATATTAACAGAAATTTAGTATATATTGTTAACCACACTTCTGAAGTTGTTGAAAATTGTGGTGCCTCGTTTACTTTGGTTAGTAGTGATTTTTCTACTAATTTAGATAGTATTTCTTTTTCTTGTGAGGAAAGTCAGTTTGGATATAGAATTGAAAATGGCAATATATTATTTAATCGCAATGGAATTGAAAATAGGATCAATATTAATAATAGTCGAATTGTTGGTTTTAATATAGTTCCATCATATGATAAATATGACGAGCTGTCTTCTATACAAATAACCTACGAGTTAGCATCATTAGATGGAGAGATTAAAAGGGATTTTTCTAAATTATACAACCTAAAATACTAATAATGAATATACGTAATTCTAAAAAAGGTTATATGGCTTTATTAGTGGTTGTTTTGATGTTGCCGGTGTTGGTTTTAATGGCTGTAAATATTGTATATATTTCTGTTGATGGGTTATATGTATTAAAAGATATGAATTATAGCAGAAAGATTAAGATGGCTGAATTAAGTTGCTTTGAAGAGGCTATGTATAGGTTGAAGAATGATATGATAGTGGGAAATAATTTCGTATTTAATTATTCAGACACTATTGCTTGTAGTGTGGTGCTGACACCTGAACCAGAAACAACCAATATTGATATTTCACTTGAATTGATGGCCGATGAATATTCCCAGACGAATAATTATAAAATTACCTACGAGGATAGAACGATTACTCTTATTAAGTGATACGTGATATCTGCCCGCCTGGCCATATAAATAAGGACACCGTGCCTGACGTCAGGCAGGGGCAGGCGGGGATGATAAGGGATAAAATGAAAAAACTAATGAGTGAAGGAGCTAACAAAAGAACGCTAGTCCTCCTATTTTTTTAAAAAGGTAAGGCTAGTCAACCTGCGGTTGAAATGAATAAATTATCTCACTTATCACATATCACGTAATAAATTTTTCTGCCTACACACTTATCACCACTCCCGCAATATTTACACTATTATCCCTTATTTGTTCTCTTGGAAGTTGTACCAAATTAACCTTTGTTTCTTTTTCAATAAATTCTTTATTATTTTCGATCATTTTTAGTGACTTTTTATCTTCACAATAGTAATTAATTGTTACTAATTCCCCGACTTTGCATCCTCCATCTTTTCTTTGTTGCTGGATTGCTCTTATAAGGTCATTAATAATACCTTCTTCTATTAAATCATCTGTTAGCATGATATCGAGAGCTAATTTTACGTCACTATCATCCGAAGTATCAATGTTTTTCTTAGACTTAAGTGTTTCATACTGTTTCCAGTTTGCTATCTCTTTTACATTTAGCTCATCTTTAACAATTGCCATTAATTCAGGATTTTCAATTTCTGTATAAACCTTTGCAAGTGGTTGTCTGATTCTTAGTTGATTTTTATCTCTTATTTTCAATCCTGCAGAACAGATAATACGAACGGTATCCATTTCTTCAAGTAATTTTTTGTCTATTTTCTTTTTTTCTATTTCAGGATAATCTTCTAGATGTATCGATTCTCTCGCAGAGGGTAATATTCCTACAACCAAATTTTGATATATTTCTTCAGTAATAAATACAATTTGTGGAGCAAATGTTTTTATTAATTGTACTATTGTACTATACAATGTTTGAAGTGCATCAATATCACCGTTCACAAATCTATCACGGGAGCGTCTTATATACCAGGTTGAAATTGTATCAATTGCTGGTCTAATAAGTTTGACTGTAGATGGGATATCATATTTTTCCATTGCTTTTGAATATTCGATGGTTATATTGTCCATGTAGGATTTTATCCACCTATCCAATATATTTTTATTTGGAAACTCCGTATTCTGTGGCTTAAAGTTATGTAATTGTGCATAAATAACAAAGTATTTATATACGTTCCATAAAGGAATTAATGTCAATTTTAATTGATCTTGCAATAATGTGTCCGACCAATCTGAATCTTCTCCAGCCATTATTGGCATTCCCATCATATATAGCCTGAATGCTTCACCACCAGTAGTTTTTAACAATTTTTCAGGGTCTGGATAATTTCCATAGGTTTTAGACATTTTTCTTCCATCATTGCCTGCTAATGTTCCATGACAGAGTACATTTTTAAACGGTTCCTTATCAAAAATTATTGTTGAAACCCTAAATAAGACATTAAACCATGCTCTAAGTTGTGCAGTATATTCAACAATGAAGTCAGCTGGAAATGATTGTTCGAAAGCTTGTTGATTTTCAAAAGGATAGTGGTGCTCTGCAAACGGTACTGAACCTGAATCTAGCCACACATCGAGTATTTCATGCACTCTGTAATATTTTTTACCATCTTTGGTAAGTACTATTTCATCACAAGTATCTCTGTGTAACATCATTTTCTCTTTAGAACCATTTTTTTTTACAAGTTTATACTCGCCTTTTTCTTTGATAATTTGTTTTGTGTAATTCATCATTTCTTCAATACTTCCAACAACTAGTTCTTCACCATCTTTTGATTTCCAAAGTGGCATAATTGTTCCCCAATATCTATTTCTAGATATACACCAATCAGGTGCTGTTTTTATTACTTCAACGAATCTTTTTGTTCCAAACGTTTTGGGAACCCAGTTTACATCTTTGTTAAGCTCAAGCATTCTTTTTTTAACGTCGTCTAATTTTAAGAAATAGGCCTCTTGTGCCATATATATTAAAGGATTCTCACCTCTGTAATATGGCAATCTGTGAGTATAAACTTCAGATTTAAATAACTTCGCATTGTTTTTCATGTCTTCTGCTATTAATGTTGAGGCCTTTCTTAAATATATGCCTTTCCATTCCCCAATAGTCATTTTTCCCTCTTCATCAATATCGGAATGAGAGCTTAAATCATGCTCCAAACCTAAATTATGGTCTTCTTCACCAAATGCCGGTGCAACATGTAAAATACCAGTTCCATCATCATTTGATACTCCCTCATAATTGTAAATTTGATAGTCGTTTTCATTTGACTCTTTACTGAAAAAATCATAAATTGACTCATATTTTATTCCAGCAAATTCCTTTCCTTTAAATTCATAGAACTTTTTTACATCCTTTTTTTCTTTAAGTGATTCTTTTCCAAAAGTATATTCTGCACGTTTAGTTGATACTATTATAAATTCATTGTTATTTTTATAAACTCCATAGTCGAAATCCGGATTAACACATAGGGCAAAGTTTGATGGAATCGTCCATGGGGTCGTGGTCCAAGCTACAAGATATACGTCTGGCTTTTGTTGTTCAATCTTTGGGAATTTTTTTAATCCTAATACATCTAATAGACAATTTTTTGTAGGAATATGCATATTGTCCCAAGGAAGCTTATCTTTACTGACCCATTTTAGGTCTGTCATTGCATCACAAGTAGTAAATTTTGTTTTGGAATTTAATTTGGCCTTAAAGTGATGGGTATGGAACATTCTTCCTTCAAAAATATCAACGGATGAACCGGTTAATTCTATGTCTTCAGGTACTATTCCAATTTCTTCAAGACATTCCCTACTAACTGTCTCAAATAAATCCTTATCTGTTTCATCTTTTTTTCCACCAACAATTCCAATAAGTTTTGCTCTCCCAGGCTCATTTCTTTGTGCAGTTAAGATTTCCCCTTTTTCATTTTCAATAACAACCCCTACTCCCAAACCTGTCTTATGATATTTTAATTTAAATTTAACGAATACACTTAAATCTTGTGTGTCTTGATAATTATCTGGATCCATTGCAACTTCAAAGTCGGAAACTGGAGTCATTGTGTCGGTTGAATATAATGAAACTCTTTTACCTTTATATACCAAACCTTTTTCCCACATTTGTTTAAACGCCCATATTACTGACTCATTAAATTTTGGATACATTGTGTAATAAGGTTCATCCAAATCAACCCATCTTCCAATTTTTTCTATATACCATCTCCAATCGGATATGTTTTGCTCAACATATGAACGACATTCTTTTATATATTTTTCAACACCTAATTCGTTTTCAACTTGTTTTCTTGTTTTAATTCCTAGTTTTTTGTTTACCTTTGCTTCTACGGGTAATCCATGACAATCCCATCCGAAAACTCTTCTAACTCTTTTTCCTTTCATGGTCCAATATCTAGGAACGACATCCTTTGCTATTGAAGTTAGTAAATGGCCATAATGAGGCATTCCTGACACAAATGGTGGACCATCCGTAAAAGAATAGCGATTATCAACAGGTCTCTCATTTATTGATTTGCGAAATAAATCGTTTTCTTTCCAAAACGAAGTAATTTTATCTTCAATCTGGGGAAAGTTTGGTTTAGAATCTACCGTATTAAAACTGTTTTTTTTCATTGTGAAAATAAATAATTTATATAAACAAAAAACGCCCCTGTGCGGATATCGTGTATCTATCCGTACAGGGGCGTTTCTATTTCTAAATAGATCGCTTTACCACCCTTTTTCCCATAAATATTACTATTTAATGGCTCTTTACCTGCTTGTTTTCACAGGCATGTCGTATTTTTTACAGTTGACTTCTGTCCGGTTCTAATATTTATTAATAAACTTCTTCCGGTCACCTGTTCAAAATTTATATTTGAAGCTCATTGTTGATAGCAACTAATAAGGTGAACTATGTAATTGTATCATATCTATTTTGTTTTAACAATATTTGCAGGATTACCAGCAACTACTACATTAGCGGGTACATCCTTGGTAACAACAGCTCTAAATCCTACTACAGACCCATCTGCAATATTAACTCCTTTTAATATTACTGATTGTCCACAAATCCAACAGTTATTGCCAATCTGAACTGGTTTTTCAATTACATTACCAAACATTACATGTTGTGGATCCTCAAATTTATGAAAATCAGTGTCAGATATTATTGCACTACCAACAATTGTATTGTTTCCAACAGTAATTGACTTCGCAGATTGAAAAAGCGCTCCATTAATTCTTGTGTTTTCGCCTATGGAAATCTGTGCACTATGATCATAGAATTGAAATCTGTTTTTTTCCTCCCTTGCCCATAAGTTTGAATTATTGCCAATGGATAAATGTCCCTTTCCTCTGATTGAAAATCTGTGATTTATAAGAATGTTTTTTCCGAATTTAACTTTTCTCCCATAAATTAGTTTGTAAAATATAATAAAAAGTTTGCTGATATTTAAAGTGGTTAATTTTATTATTTTGTGTTGCATTTTGATTTTTATAAAAATAGGGAACAATTTTGTTCCCTATTTTATCAACTTATTAATGTTTTTACCACTATGGGGCTGTCGGTGCAGTAGCGATAATTTGGTTACTATAGATAGATGGTAGTGAACCTTCATATTTTCGAACTCTAATGTAATAGGTTTTTTCATCTGTAATCTTCCATGAATATGATCTTTTTGTACCTTCGGTGAGGTAAATATACTCATTTCCAGGATATACTGGATTTATTTCTGTACTTTTTACGATCTTAAATCCCTTGTCTGTATTTAAACTTGTAACTGTCCAAGTCAGATTTACACCATCTGAAGTAACTTTACCTGTTAAACTGATCTTGGGTTCAACTGGAGTTGGGGTTGGTGGTGTGTAAGTTACAGTTATTGTCTGAGTGGTTATATTATAACTCTTGTCCTTTACTTTAATAAAAATTGAATTGGCTCCTTCATGCAAAGAAATAGGGTATGATATTTCAGTGTCTTTTATTAATTCATTCCACGATCCATTATAATACCAGCCATCTTCGTTTGAAATTAAGTTTACTGTTGTAGTATTGCTTGAAGTTGTACTATTGTTTGCTAGGCTACTTACTGTAATTGATGGTGGGATCAAATCGCTTGCAATACCTAGATTTTTTTGCTCCTTATTTTCCTTTTCTGCTACCTCTGTAAAAAATTCTGATTTAAAAAGTTCCTTATCAATCTCATCTTTCGTCAATAAAATAGGATCACTTTCTTTTTTCACAATTATTTGTTCACCGTTTTCAAGAACTTTAAGTTCATTGTTAACTTTTACTGATATTTTTCCATTTACACTTACTATTTTAGTCTGACTTTCTTCATCAGCAAAAGCCCTTGGAATCAGACCAGTGGTTGAAGCAATTTCGGGAATGTGAGTTATTAGTGTGGCACCATTTTCAATTGTAATTTCAGCAAATTGAGTTTGTGAAGATATTGCTTGCTCATAATTATTTTCAGAACTTATAAAAACAGTTCCTTTGTTTATTAATGGAAATCCATCATTTTGTAGGGTAATTGAGCTGTTAACATCAATAGATACCCTACCATATTGTGTTTTTAGATCTGCTATTGTGTCACTTGAGGTGATTATTTCATCATTTGCAAACACTTCTGTATCAGAATTATAAATACTCTCTTGTTCCCCACGCACAATTGTTACATTTCCATCATTGGTGAAAAGCTGAGCAATTGCAGTTTCTTTTTGGTTAATTGGAGTGAGCGTGTTATCTTTTTTCCCATTCTCTATCATATAAAAAGTAAATACCCCTACTAACGCAGTAATTAATATTCCTGCTAAAAAGTAAGTAAACTTTGGGAAAGAGTTGAGTTTTTGGAGTAAACTGGACATGTGAATTGAAGTAAATTTAGATGTGTCTTTCTTGCTGAGTTGAACTTCTTTCATTTCATTTAGAATTTTTTGGTGTAACTCATTTTTGAAAGCACTATCTATTTGTACGTAATCGTCACGAGTTTTATTACATTGCTCTTCTAATTCTTCTGTTTCCTCGTCAAGTGCCTGTGTTAGTCTTTGGTTTTTATTTTTTCTAAAATAATCGATAAGTGTGTTTTGCATAATGGTAAAAATCCAGGTTCCAATGCTTGCTTTTTGTTGATTGAATTTAGTCCAATTTCTGACGACTTTAAGAAAAACTTCTGATGTAACATCTTCTGAAATGTGTTTATTCCTTGTACGGGAGTAAACGAATCTGAATACTAAATTAATATATTTTTCATAGACATCATCAATGTTTTTGGGGTTATCATTTTCAAGGGTTTGCATTGCTAGTGTGATTTTTCAAGAAGTTTATAAATTCTTTTTTACTAAGTTTGGTATCCTTTATAGTTTTCAAAAGTTCATCCGTTATTTGAGGGTATTTTTCTTTCTGATAAGTATATGATCCAATATACATTCCTGTATTTGTATCAAAATTGTCGTCGAAACTATAGTTTATTCCTTGTATTTTAATATTAGAACTTGTTAATAAGTTTAATAATTCCCTTATATGTGACATCTTTGCTCTTTGATTAAATGTGATTATTAATAGAT
>DAOOWV010000019.1:0-18254 GCA_035371485.1 Candidatus Dojkabacteria bacterium
GGAATTACTCGAATCTGCTGGGAGTCCACTATCAAGACATACAGATGTTGATACAATGTTTCCAGGTCTTGAAGGAACTTCTGGAGAATACATTCCTGATACTCTGGTCATAAAACTGTGGGCGAGAGGTAATGGGATGGTTGAACTTGATGCCTGAGCTCCCCCACAATCTCCATCAGCTCTTCGTACACCGCAGGTAACTTCATTATTGTTATTTCCTGCCCATACCCCCACTACTAAATTAGTATGATAAAGAACTGTTGTTAAGTCTCTTGGTCCATCAGTTGTTCCTGTCTTTCCACAAACTCTTTTACCACCTACCTTAAAATAGTTTGAACCTAATCGACTTGCTCCGCTATCATTACATAATACCCAATTTAATAGATATATTTCTTGTTCAGAAAATACTCTTTCCTCTCTCTCTTTATTAATTTCATAGATTATTTCCCCTTTTCTGTCTGTAATTTTTAATATTGCTTCTGCTTCTCTTTTAATTCCACCTGTTGCGAAAACAGTATATGCTTGAGTAAGTTCAATTAACTTAATTTCTGCCGCACCAACTGCAATTGATAATCCAAAATTACTTCGATCAGTAAGTGATGTTACTCCTAATTTTTCTGCTGTTTCAATCCATGCGTCCACTCCAGTTAATTGCGTTATGTAAACAGCAGGAATATTTCTTGAATGTAATAAAGCATCACGTAATAATCGATGATTTTGAAATTTACCATCCCAATTTTTCAACTTGTAATTACCAAATTCCATAGGAATATCAGGAGTTAAGAGTGTTGGATAATATCCTTGGGTAAAACTTGTGAGATATCCGATTGGTTTAACCGAAGACCCCATTTGTCTTAAACTATCTGCAACGTTTACATTTCCATCTACTCTCGGATCATCTTGAGCGAAATAATCATAAGAACCTATCATTACTAATATTTCTCCAGATCTTGGGTCAATTGCAACCATAGCAGCATTGTGTACGTTGTATTGGGTTTGAGCTTTTTCACTTTCGTATAATTTATGAATTTCATCGTTTCCAATTTGAAATAAATCATAATCTAATGTTGTAGTTACGTTTAAGCCACCTCTTTTAACATATTCTTCACCATATTTCTCATTGAGTTCATCTAATACATAAAAAACGAAGTGAGGAGCCTTGATATCAAGTGGTTTACTCTTATATATTATTTCTTCATTTCTTGCATTTTCAATATCTTCATGAGTAATCGGTTCCTTTCCTTCTTTGCTTAATTCATTATTTATATAATCCAGGTTGTTTTCGAGTTGATCGAGAACGTAATTTTTTCTTATATCCGCTTTTGTGGGTTCAATTCCAAAAAGTGGAGAATAATATCCTGGAGCTTGTATAATTCCTGCTAAAATTGCACTCTCAGCTAATGTGAGCTCTGATATATCCTTTCCAAAGTAAATTTCAGCTCCAGTCTGATAACCATAGACAACTCCTCCTAAAGGGATAACGTTGATGTAATATTCAAGTATTTGATCTTTTGTGAGTTCTTGTTCAAAATTTAACGTAATCAACATTTCTTGAATTTTTCTTGAAACAGCTTTTTTATAGGCTTCTTCGCCTAATATATCGACAAGCACAGTATTTCTTACTAATTGTTGACTAATTGTGCTAGATCCTCTTCCACTTGTGTCTCTTCTTTTTATCATTTCTACTCCAGCCATAACAACACCTGGCCAATCAACACCATTATGTTTATAAAAATCAACATCTTCTGCTGCAAGTAATGCCCATTTAGTATGAGAAGGCAATTTATCTATAGTTATATACTGACGATTTTGATCTCCATAGGTTGTGTATAAAAGTACACCATTTCTATCGTAAATTTTTGTAGACTCTTCGAATTCTCTTTCTAATAAAGTGTCAGGACTTGGGATTTTGTCAGAGATATTTTTCAAATAAACGGTTACTCCAAATATCAAAATTACCCCGATAAAAGCAAAAGCACTTATTAACGCTATTATTGCTTTTTTTAAGTTGGGATTGTGAGTAAGTCTTGCAATAAAACCTGTTTTGTTGTTACTTCCATATGGAGCATATTTCCTTTTTTTAGATATTTTTCTATAGTTTTTATAACCACCTCGCATTGCAGATGAAGTAGATTTTCCAGTTACTTTAGTTTTAAAGCTTTTGCTTGATTTTGATTTGTAGTCCACACTATTGAATTTTTAAATTAGAAATTTGGGATTTTAAATTGCTTTATTTAAATCTATTTTTCTATTGATTATAATATTTATACGTAAGGTTTACAAGTAAAGTAACGAAATCATTTAATAGTTTGTAACCACTGGGGCAAACTGTTATAATCATAGAAGTTGATTATGGTTTTTTCATATATCACCTATCATTTATCATATAAATAACGTGAAAGTTACATTAATCTATCCTGATTTTGAATACCGTAAGTCAATAAACGGCTTTTATGTTGAACATGGTGGTTGGTATCATGAGGGTATTGCCCAACTTGGAGCGGTAGCAGAAGAAGAGAAAGTAGATTTAGACCTAATTCACCTTACTGGTCCAATTGGAAAGGAAGAATTTATAGAGGATTTAAAAAAACGTAATCCTGATGTTGTTGGATTTTCAGCGTTAAGAACCGGAAATCTCTTGTTCACCAAAGATGCTGTGCAATGGGCTAAAGAAGCACTTCCAAAGGCAATTATTATTTTGGGTGGTTATCTTCCAACATTGGAACCAGAAAAATCAATAGCAATAGAAAACGTTGATGCTATATTTTTAGGAGAAGGTGAGATTTCGTTTGCATATTTTTTAAGGAAAGTTAAAGAAGGAAAATCATTTAAAGATACTCCAAGTACTTGGGTAAAAGATGGTGATCAGATAGTCAAGAACAAAATGGCACCTGTGATTGAGAATTTGGATGATTTACCACTACCCAAATTTGACTTATTCGATTTTGAAAAATTAATAGTGGCTCCACTAGGAATTGGTCTTGCACTTGTAACACGTGGTTGCCCTTATAATTGTACTTACTGTTGGAATAACAGAGCAAGAAAATTATATCCAAATCAAAATAAATATGTTCGTTTTAGATCTCCCAGAAATGCTGTTGATTATTTGAAAAAATTACTAGAGCATTATCCTAAATTAAGGAAAATTAGATTTGAAGATGATATTTGGCCAGTATATAAGGAGTGGGGTGAAGAATTAAAAGAGTTGTACTTAAAAGAAATAGGTCTTCCTTTTGATTGTAACTATCGTGCAAATCTTTTTACTGAGCAACTTGCAAAATTATTAAAGGAAATGGGTTGTGAATATGTTTATTTTGGAGTGGAATCAGGCAATGAACATATTCGAAACAATGTGCTGAAGCGTATGATGAGCGAGGAGGATATTATAAAAGCATTTGATCTTGCAAAAAAATATAAACTTAAGACTTGTGCCTACAACATTATGGGGAGTCCATATGAAAATATGAGAACTGCGCTAGATACTATTAAATTGAATGCGAAAATAAATCCTGATGTTATGTTTTTCCCAATATATTATCCTTATGGAGGTTCAGATCTTCATCAGATGTCAATTGATGCAGGGTTTTATGATCCCAATAAACCTCTTGATCCATTAGTAAATGTGGTAATGCCAGATTTTTCTAGAAATCAAATTTTGTTCGCATTTTCTTATGCAAAACTATTCGTGAGATTATACCAATTATCCTCAAAATTTCCTGGATTTTTAGGAAAATTAGGAGAAAAGGTTCTCGACAGGATTTGGCTATGTAAAATTCTTCCACATTTTGTTTTGTACAAATTGATGTCAATATATCGCTTATTTATAAATGCATCAAAAAGGTTTATTAGAAAAAGACTTACACCGTTGTACTTTGTGTTAAAAAAGAGTAAAATTCTTGAAAAATTAGGGAATATGTAAAGCAGTTCGGAGTGCGTAGTTTTTAGTGCTGAGTTGCTAGAATTGAGTTTTAAACTGATTTGTTTCATCAATTTAAAATTCCCACCTGCCTGTCCTTGTTTTTATGGTCTGGTGGGCAGGCATAATTTAAAATATTAAATTTCAAAAAATGATGCTTCGTGCTTTAATAACAGCTATTGTTGAATACGCTTTAGCTTTTTACGTCTATAAAAAAGGTAAATATCAAAAGAATGTGTTTTTCTGGGTATTGTTTTTTCTAGCCTCATATCAACTGGGAGAATATATGATTGCGTTATTCCCATCATTAAATATTGGGATCCGTTTCGCTTATTTTTCTACAACAATGTTACCTCCTCTAGGATTATTGTTTTTACAGAAACATACAAATAGGGAATTGGGTTACAAGTTTGTGCAAGCAGTTGGATTAGTTTTTGCTATTTTGTTTCTTGTTAATCCCTCGGTGATCGGGTCTTATCAAATTTCATCAACAGGGCAGTGTATTCAGATGTCTTATGTTGAAGGCTACATTATTGATTCTTGGATGTTTTATTATCAAGGAACGCTTTTGTTTAGTATGGGGGTTTCTCTTTTTGAAATTATTAGGAACAAGAAAAAAGTTAATATGGAAGCTAATAAATATTATAAAATATTAAAACAATTCTTTATTGCTTATGTATCGTTTGATATTGTAGCTCTTGTAATATCAAAAATTGATCCTCAGTTTTCACCAAGGGTTGCATCTCTCATGTGTGCATTAGCAGTATTTGCGTCATTTATATTTACCAATATTGCATTTGATTTGAAATTTCTTCCAGATTTAAAGAAGAAATTGATGTTAAGGTTGAAGATTGGTAAATGAACAGATTCTTCGGAAATTTAGAACTTCATCAATTCGTTCATCATATTGGGATTATGAATCACCTGGTTCATATTTTGTGACAATGATAAATATTTTGTTTAGGTGTGAATCTTAATGATCCACACCTATTTGGTTCCTATCTTCTTTCACCTGCACGTCTGGGGCTACAATCTAATTCTGAGAAAAATCCTTTATCTCTCAGAACGTCAAAAAAATGATGGTGAAGTGTATCTTTTACTATTCCCCAAAAGTTTCTCCAATGTCTATCAATTCTTTTACCCCAGATAGCATTATCGTCTTCAATTGTCTTTTCTTCCCTCCCTTCTCTCCAGTCGATGCTAGCTACTCTTTGAAATTGAAATTCATTATGTAGGGTAGTTAAAAAACTAACAGTCTCTTGTTCATTTTCATCATTAAGAGTTACAATAAATATTGTATTTGGATCGGTTTTATCTCCTTTAGCACGTTGAACTCTTAAAAAGGCATCTGCATCTTTTTGATCAAAAATAAAAGTTGCTTCAAGTTCGTCTTGTAATCTTGAAGTAGGATGTTCTTTAATTAACTCTTGTATTTGTTCTGCTTTGTAACTTTCTTTGTCTTCAATTTGGGAGAAATTTACGAAGACAACGTTTAATGCTTTTGATTTGTTCATGTTCATTTATTTATAAATTATTTTGGTAATTTTTTATATTAAGATAAACGAAATTCATTGGTTTCCCTATATGTTGTATGTTCCAAATAATCTTTAAATAGTTGGTTAGGATCTAGTTCGTAGGTTGTTTTATCATCCTCATAAATAAAATTAACTTTCATGACTTTCCCAGGATAATTAATTGAAGGTGTAAAAACACTTAACCTTTCTAGTTCGTTTCTTTGGAAACACTCCACTAATTTGGGGATACAATATTCGTCTTGTACCATAATTGCTATCTCTCTGTCTTCAGGTATAACCTTAAGTGATTCTGATATTTTTCTTATATTGTCATATATCTGCAGGTCTGTTTTGATATTTCTATCACCAGCTGTTAATACATAGATGACATTTGAAGGAAATGTTGTCTGTATTTGATTTTCATTAATACATATTAACTGTACTGAATGACCGCTTTCAGATGCCATTTGTCTTACAAGGGTTCCATAGTTTGTGCAACTGGCAGATGTGTCTATTATTAATGTTCCTGTATATCTTGTTGACATATTAATTTTTTAATTAAGTTAAATAAACTTACATGCATTATATTATAAGCCACACAATTCTGCGTTGTGTTGTCTTTTTGGACAGACAAGTATATAATTGAAAGTATTCGTTATTAAATTAATAAATAATAAGTATGTCTCTTGGAATAAACGAACTAAGTAAATTGCTAAAACCCTTTGGATTGGGAAAAGATGAATCAAGTGTATATATAGAACTTTTGAGTACGGGTATGATGTCAGCATTGCAATTAAGTAGAAAACTTCAAATAGGAAGAACAAAGGTTTATAGGATATTGGAGGATCTTGAAAAGTGGGGATTAGTTAACACTGTTGCAAGAGATTATGGGAAACGTTTTGAGGCATCATCGGTAGAAAATCTTGAACTTTTAGTTGATATAAAGAGAAAAGAATTTGAAAAGGCAAAACGATTATTACCTGATACAGTAAAAGCGCTCTCAATATTTGCTAATCAAGATATCACAAAATCTAAAGTTTTGTACTATGTCGGGGAAATGGGATTAAAACAAGTTATTTGGAATCTAAGGCATGCTAGGGGTTCCATCTGTTCATTTATATCAGAAACAATGGATGAATTTTATGCTTCAGGCATAGGAGATGATGTGCGTTTAGAATTATTGAAAAATAAGGTAAAAATACATGAATTATGTTGTACTAAACGTATTGCCCCTTGGACAAACATAGCTGAAATTGTAAAAAATTATTGGGAAGCAAGATATATTTCTTCGGAAGAAATCAAATTTGAATTTGAATTTATGATCTACAATAATGTGCTAACGATTTATGGAATTGATAAGGGTGAACTATTTTGTGTTGAGATATATAATGAAAAGTGTGCAACGACAATGAGAAAGTTATTTGAATTTGTTATGAAATATGCAAAGCCTTATAAAGTAATTAATGATCATGGAGAAGCTGTTGTTGAGGAGTGATTTTAAGTGATTAGTGACTAGTACCGCAAAAGACGCAAATACACTTATCGGATATTTTTCAAGATATATGAGAGATGGCCACATTGTGTAGTGAGATTAGTAAATACTTACTTATTGTTCTCTGTTGTGGTATAATTTATCAATTGGATTGCGGAAAAATACTCGAACAAATTATGTGAGAGAAATGCAGTTATTTCTAGACTAAAAAATATCTTTAAAAATAGATAAATGAAATTAATTGTTAGAAAGAAAATATGTCAAAATTAAGTAAATCTATAAAAAAAATAATTTGGATATTGGTGGTTGTAGTAA
Source organism: Candidatus Dojkabacteria bacterium (assembly GCA_035371485.1). GTDB lineage: Bacteria > Patescibacteriota > Dojkabacteria > JAFGLO01 > JAFGLO01 > DAOOWV01. Next base: position 7,238 of record DAOOWV010000019.1, read on the forward strand.
TCATTTTAGGAATTGTTGGTCTGCCATTATTACAAATATTTATGTAAAAATTTAGATGGCTATAAATCCTTTAAATGCTGAAGTCTCCATTACTGAATTACCCGGAATTGGCAAAGTGTTGGCATCAAAATTTCAAAAGTTAGGAATTGAGAAAATAATAGATTTGATATACCATTTCCCTGTAAGATATTTAGATACTACTGAGATTTCAAGTATTCAAGATTTTTTAGATGAACGTCAGGGAACACTTTTATTAAAAATTGAATCAGTAAAAACTTTTAGAACTCCAAGAAAAAGGATGATAATTGTTGAAGCTATTGGTTCTGATGGTCAATCTTTTATTTCACTAAAATGGTTTAACCAACCCTATATTGCACGTTCACTAAAGATTGGTGAAAGATATTTGATAAGTGGAAAATTAACTGTAAAATATTCTGAATATTTTATTGGAGCTCCTGAGTTTGAATTAGTTAGATCTGACAGTACTGATGATTTGGTTCATCTGGGAAGAATAACTCCTATTTATCCAGAAACAGCCGGAATTTCCTCTAAAAGAATAAGGGCACTTCTCAAAATTTTGAAACCAAAGTTTTCCCAACTAGTTCCAGAAAAATATACCAAGGCTCAACTAGAAAAATATTCATTAATTTCGTTAGTAGATGCCGTTGAAATAATGCATTTCCCAGAGTCTTTTGAGGATATTGAGTCTGCACGTAATCGTTTAGCTTTTGATGAAATATATAACATTCAAAAAACTTTGCACTTGCAGAAGCAAAAACAAAAAAGAATGCGAAGTGAGTGTTTTGTTCCCAAAGTTGCTCTAGCTAAGTTAATATCTGATTTTCCTTATAAATTGACACAGGATCAGGAAAAATGTATTGAAGAAATCATTTCAGATATAGGAAAAAAGAAACCAATGCATAGAATGTTGATAGGGGATGTCGGTTCTGGAAAAACAATTGTTGCACTTGCAGGAATGGTTACTGTCTTAGAGAATGGATATTCCGCAATATTGATGGCTCCAACAACGGTTTTGGCACATCAGCATTATGAGTCAGTAAAGAAATATTTACCTTCTTATAAAGATAAAATAAAACTGATAACAGGTGAGTTTAAAGATAAGATATCTCCAGATGCAAAGTGTATTTATATTGGTACTCATGCTTTGCTTCATACGAAAGAAAAAATTGATAACGTTGGGATGGTAGTAGTTGATGAACAACATCGATTCGGAGTAAAACAAAGAGGTAAAATAGCATATGTCAAGGATAATAACGGTAAGGTGCCACATTATTTGATTATGAGTGCTACGCCAATTCCGAGAACTCTAGCTCTTTCTTTGTATGGTAATTTAGATTTGTCTGTTATAAATGAACTTCCACCAGGGAGAATTCCTATAAAAACAAAATATATTAAAGAAAATTCTAATAAAGAGATTGTTTATAAGTGGATTACTGAAAAAATTAATTTGGGAAGAAATAACAAAAATATAGAACAACTTATTGTTATATGTCCATTAATTGAGGAATCTGAAATACTTGAAGCCGAATCTGTGATCAAAACATATGAAAACCTAAAAAATGGTGTGTTTAAACAATTTAAAATTGTTGCTCTTCATGGAAGAATGAAGGATGTTGAAAAGAAAAAAATATTGGATGATTTTGCTGATGGTAAATATGATATACTTGTAGGAACTCCAGTAATCGAGGTAGGTATTGACATTCCTAATGCAACAATGATGATTATTGAGAATGCTGAACGTTTTGGCTTAGCTCAACTACATCAACTGAGGGGAAGAATTGGTAGGAGACAAAAAGAATCATTTTGTTTTATTTTTGGAAATGACAAAAGTTCATCAGAAGATGCTGTTGAAAGATTAAAATATTTTAGCCATAACAGTGATGGACTTAAGGTTGCTGAATTTGATTTAAAAAGAAGAGGACCTGGTGAAGTATATGGTATTAAGCAGGCAGGTATTCCTGAATTGAGATTTGCAAACTTAATGGATAAAAAATTGATTGAGAAAGCAAGAGATTTCATTATAAGTGAGAAATGATAGATGATGGATGAGTAAGGAAACGACAGCTGATTATGAAATTAATGAAGAATACAATAAAGTTTTTCATTCTTCACTTTTAGTTTTTAGTTTATAAGATGAAGTTTACAGATACAACAACAATTACTTGTAAGGGTGGTAAAGGCGGGAAAGGAGTAATCTCTTTTGATATGTTTAAAAAATCATCAGGTGGGGATGGAGGTTTTGGGGGTGATGTTTATATTGTTGGTGAAAATAACCTTTATGATCTTAGTCATTTAGTAAACGGTTCTGTAATTAAGGGAAACAATGGAAGTAATGCATTAATAAAAAATAGAAAAGAAACTGCCAGATCTGGTGAAGATATTTTCTTTTATGTGCCGATAAAGACAGTTATATATAATGAAGAAGGTGAAGAAGTTGGAGTAATATCTGAAGTGGGGCAGAAGCAGTTAATTGTAAAAGGTGGGGCTTGTGGGCGTGGGAATAGATATTTTCATAAAAAGATAGGAAAAGAAGGCCGTTATAAAGCGACTGAAGGTAAGCCGGGAGAGGTAAAAATAATAAAATTAGTACTTGAGCTTTACAGTGACGTAATATTTATAGGTTATCCGAATGCAGGTAAATCCTCATTGCTAAATGAAATCACAAATGCAAAAGTAAAAGTTGCTGATTACGAATTTACTACTTTAAAACCACAGTTGGGAAGATTAGATGGTATTGTATTAATGGATTTACCAGGATTAATAGTTGGAACGCACATTGGAAAAGGGTTGGGTATGTCTTTTCTTAAACACACAAAATCATCAAAATTATTGCTTCATATAGTCAGTTTAGAAAATAATGATTGTTTTAAATCATATCAAGAAATGTGGAAAGAACTTATAAAAATTGATAAGTCACTTAAAAACAAAAAAGAGCTAATTGTTTTGACAAAACATGATTTAGTAACCAAAGATGTTATTTCTGAAAATTTAAAAAGATTTCAGAAAGAGAAAAAGGAATGTGTTGTAGTTTCTATTCATGATTATGATGCACTAGAATCGTTGAAGCTTAAGATTAAAAAACTATTGGTTTAAACTCTATCTTAAACGAATATTTTTATATCTACTGCAAAAACTTCATTTTCATTTACCAAAAGTGGGTTAATATCAATTGACTCAATTTCTGGATACATCCACACTAGTCGTTGTACGGCTAAAATAGCATTTATAACCTTTTTGATTGGTAATGGAGATTTGCCTCTAGCACCTTGTAAAATCTTATATGTCTTAGTTGCCATTAGAGCTGATGTAATTGCTTTTTTGCTTGCTACTACAGATGCTTTCCCAGTATCATTAAATATTTCTGTGTAAATACCACCTTTTCCAAAAACTAATAAGTGTCCCCAACCTTTGCCAGTTTTGTATACATCCGAGGCTCCATTTCTTACAGCTCCAATAAAAAATTCCTCTTCATATTTTAATTGCTTCTGGACTAAAATGTAAGGAGATTTTACTTTTGTATGGCGGATTAAATTTTTCATTAATAATTCAAAGTTTTTTAACAGTTCTTCGTTGTTTCTTATGTTAACATACAGAGCCTTGTAATCTGTTTTGTGAGGAATAAGTTCATTCGGTGCTTTTATTACCACAGGATAATGTTCTTGAGCAAATTCAATCGCTTCCTTTGTAGAGTTACAAATTTTTTGAGGGGCAAGGTTTAATCCTACTTCTTTAGCTAATTTCTCAGTAAAATCATTGGGTAGTGTTTTAATATGTGGTGTTTGTTTAATTTTTTGAATATGTTTCAAAAACATATTTCGGTTTTGAGGAGGAGTATTTAATCCTAACTCCTGCGTGTGACTTTGAGATAAATCTTTCAACCTTTTTTCATAATCGAGTACAAATTTCATTGTTGTAACTGCTTCTGTGACATCGTCAAACGACATTATCTTATGGTGATTAAAATACTCAAATATCTCAAACATACTTTCTCTAATAAAGAAAATTGGAATAATGGGTATATTACTGGTTTTAGATATATCTACGATTGCTTTTGCTGTTTCATCGATTTCTGTTACAAATTGTGGAGTTAATAATACAATAATTGAATCAACATTTTTATCTTTTCCAACAGTTCTTATTGCTTTTTCATACCTTTCTCCATTGGCATCACCAAGGATATCGATAGTATTTCCAATGCTAGAAGCAGGTGGTAAGAAGGATTTAAGAGTTGAAATTGTTTTGTTTGTGAGTTCAGCAATTTCAAACCCTTGTTTGACTAATTCGTCGGTAGTTATGATTCCAAGTCCTCCAGCGTTTGTAACAATTGCTACACGTTTACCTTTTACCGGTTTCATCCATGAAAAGAACTTCATTACATTATACAAATCTTTTGATGATTGTACCTCAATAATACCATTTTGCTTTAAAGATACAGCAATTCCCTCATAATTTCCTGCCATTGATCCAGTATGGGATGTAATTGCCTTTTGTGCTTGTTCACTTTTACCAGCTTTTACAAGAACAATAGGCTTAACTTTTGAAGAATCTGAATTTTGTAGATGTTGATTATATAGATTAATTAATCTGTTGCCTTGTTCTATTTCTTCCAAATATGCTCCAATGACATTTACTGAGTCATCTTTTAGCCAATTTTCAAATAATTCTATTTCATTAATATCAGCCTTGTTTCCAATTGATACAAAATGTGAAAATCCTAATTTATCCTTTAAAGCGATATCAAGGATTGCTGTACAAAAGGCCCCAGATTGTGAAAGAAACGCAATATTTCCATCTTTTGGTGTACCTTGTGCGAAAGAAAGATTAACTTTTGTTTTTGAAGCAATCATACCTAAACAGTTTGGTCCCAAAATTCTTATTCCATTTTTGTTTGCTAGAGTTACAATCTTTTTTTCAAGCTCCGCCCCTTCTTTTCCAGTTTCCTTAAAACCTGCAGATATTATAATAATATTTTTTACTTTAATGCTGACACATTCCTTCACAACGTTAAATACAAATGGAGCAGGGATACAAATGCATACTAATTCAACCTTCCCTCTAATGTTTTTTAGGCTTTTATATGATTGCTTCCCATAGAGGGTACCATATTTAGGATTAACCAAATAAATTCTTCCCTGGTAATTTGCACTTAACAGATTCTTATAAATTACGGAACCTATTTTGTCAGGTTGATTTGAAACACCAACAATCGCTACACTTTTTGGGTCAAAAAGAGAGTTTAAGTTGTCTGCCATGTTAATGTATTTTATAATTAATAATATTAATTATAGTTAAATAAAAAATAAAAAACAACTCAATAATAATTGTATAAATGATTTTGGAATCTTGTGTGAAATAGTACTTGACAAATTTTAAGATACCATGTTATTATTGATTATTATCGTTGAAGTAAATTATTTTATTTATCTGCCCTATGAGACGACAAAAACGTTCTCTTTTTATAGGAAGCGTGCTGACCATAGCGACGCTTTTTATCACCTGGATTTCCCCAATGTTATTAGCTTCTCCAGCTTATGCTGCAGGAGTTGCTGTTTCTGCTACTCCTTCAGAACTAACTGCAGCGTCAGCAACAGATGTAACTTTTAGTTACGTATCCTCCGCAGAATATGCTTCAGGAGATACTATTACATTTTCTTTCTCCCCAGTTGTATCAGCCGTTGCTGCCTGTGCTACTCCAGATACCGATGCTGATAATGATGCCACTCCTGATGGTGCCTTTAGTGGGCTTTCCACTAGTGGAGGAACTTACACATTCAATGCATCTACTACTACAGCAACAACTGCTGTTTCATTGTGCTTAAAGGTTACTGCTGCTACTGGGAACTATTCATTAGCTATGACTGATAATAAAGCTGTTCCTGCTAACAATGATTACGGTGCAGCATTATTGTATGCTGGGGATGACAATGACGTGTTGGTTGCTGCACAAGTTCAACCAACTTTAACATTTGCTATAAGAAACACTGCTGATGATGCTGATACTAACGTGTGTCCACTTGGAGTACTAAGTTTGGCAACCGTCAAAACTTGTGCTTATAGACTAAAGGTTTCGACTAACGCTGATAGTGGTTATACAGTTGCAATTACGTCAAATGGTGGTTTAGTAGATGGTACCAACGATATAAATGCCGTGACTGAAGGTAATACAGTAATAGCTGGAAGCGAAGGTTATGGTGTTGCTTTTGTAGGTGGTTCGGCAACGGGGGGATCTATTACTGAACAGGGAGATTTTACAGATGATGATACTCCTGTTCCAACTTCACCTACAAATCTCTATGTTTCTGACGGTAATAATAACCCTACTGCTCCTGATACTACCAATACTGCATTAGTTACTCACAGAGCAGCAATTGATGCTAATACTTCTACAGGTAACTATAGTCAAACAGTAACTTATACAGTAACTGCTAGCTTTTAAGTTAGAAGTTAAGAATTGTTTCTAAGTTATAGTTGGAAATGATTTGGGGCGAACCGTGAGACGGTTCGCCCCATTATTATAATTTATATAATAACGTGTTTTCTATAATATTTTTAAAATTTGTTATATTTTTTTATTCATGTTATCATAATTTTGTTAAAAAATTTCGTAGCACTGTCACATTGTTCATTGTTGAAATAGATTGTGCTCCATAAAAAATTTAAAATAATTTTAATCAAAATGAGAAAATTCTATAAATTACTTATTCCATTATTATTTATTGGATTATTTTACATTGCATTTACTTTTGTACCCGCTTATGCACAACGAGTTTATTATGGATTAATTATTAGTCCAGCTGTTGAAACATTAGGAGTTGAACGAGGTCAAGTGTATAAAGGAGAATTAAGAATTACTCATGATTTTGAGGAAGGGAAACCTATTAGGTTATATCCATATGCGATAAGTTTTGTACAGGATGGAGAAACAGGTAATGCTAAATTTTTAGAGAATGAAGAAATCGATGGTAAAGAAGATGCTTCAAAATGGGTTAACTTTAATGAAGAGAGTTATTATTTAGAGTTTGAAGATACAGTTATTGTTAACTATACGATAACTGTCCCTGAAAATGCAACGCCAGGGGGCCATTATGTTGCTTTAATATTTAGTAGAAGTTCTGATGGAATTTCAAAAGATAGTGGAATTGGTTTGGGGCAAGAAATTGGTGATTTGATCCTAATGACTGTTGGTGGGGAATATGTTGATAGAGGAGAATTGGTTGATTTTAGCGTTGTCGATGTTGGAAAGGATAACGATTGGATTGCTAAAGATAACTTTGAATTTTTACCAGTTTATTTTTCAATAAGATATAGAAATACTGGAACTGTGCATACTCACATTGGTGGAAATATATTTATACATAAGGGCGATATTACTAAGCCAGTAGCAACGCTTAATGTTAACGAGAAGGCAGGTTACACACTTCCTAATAGTATAAGAAATTATGTTGAAAATTGGAATGGAGGTTGGATTACAAAAAATGACTCTGGTAGTTTAGTTTTTAATAAAGATAACTTCTTAAAGATATATTGGGGTAACTATCATGCAACCCTTATGTTAAAACATACTGTTAATGGTGAAAGAGTAACATCTCAACACGATGTAACATTTTCAGTTATTCCTTGGAGGTTGATAGTTATAGTTGTTTTGACAGTTATTATGATAATTACCTTGGTAATAAGTCTTAATAAAAAGAATAAGAGGTCAAATAAAAAACCTGTAAAGAGATCCGTCAAAAGGTAAAAGATTCCTAATACTAATTTGAGTTTTAGGTTCTATTAAATTGGTCGTCAAGGTCTTGGGTTGTCAGTTTCCATATAATTGGTCTCCCATGAGGACAGGAGTAAGGGTTTTTACATTTCATAAGTTTGTTAATGAGCTCATATGCTTCCTGAGATGTAATCTCCTGATTTGCTCTTAGTGAATTGTGACAGGCAATTGTGGCAATAATATCTTCATAAGCTGTTTTAACACTGTCTTCTAGCGCTTGAGGAGAATCTGCAAAGTTTATCAAAGAACGAATTAATTGTTCAATATTTCCATTTACTAGTTGCTGAGGAACAGCCTTAATGCTTGCTTTATATAAACCGTCTTGTTCACCAATTGCTATTGAAAACCCTAATTTACTGAGAAATTCTATTAATTCATCTAACATTAATTTTTCATCGAGATTTAGAATTATGACAACGGGAACCAATAGGTTTTGACTTACTTTATTGATTCCATCATTTTCATAATCATTTAGAAGTTCCTCAAAACGTATTCTTTCTGCTCCGGCATGTTGGTCAACAATCCACAACTCAGAATTTTTTTCAAGAATTATATATCGATTAAGGTATTGTACTGTCTTTTTGTGTGAAAAAATATTTTGTGTGTTTTCGTTTTCTGGGGGTACGGATAGTAAATTTTGACTAAAATATAATGCCTGTTTTGTCGAGTGACTTGAGGGAAGTAAGTTAGTTTTTGATGGTGAAAAAGAGCTCCCTTTGTTATAAATTGGACCATCATTTTCTCTAAGTCTATGCGTTGCATAATCAATATTTTCGCTTTTTTCGGTAAAGTCATTATCAAAATAAGCAACTTCCTCTTTAACGTTTTCCTCTATCGTTTTTTTGATTGCGAAAGTGACAGAACTGTAGGTTCTAAACGGATTTGCAAGTCTTATTTCCTCTTTGCGGGGATGAACATTAATATCAACCTGAGAAGGGTCAATTTTTATCATGATTACAAAAGGTAATTTACTATCTTGTGGAATGAATCTACTCATCCCAGAATAAATTGCTCTCACAATTCCTTTATCCCAGACAGGTCTATTATTAACAAATAAATAAGCATCAGCTGTTCGATCTTTGGAAACTCTTGGATGTCCGATGTAACCATCGATAGTGAATGAATTTTCTTTATAAAAAACTGACAATAGATTGTCCTTGTACTTTTCTCCAAGTACTTGTTCAACACGTGAAGGGTGAATAAATTGTTTGACTTCAGAGTTTCCAACGTTGATTGATAAATAATCTGCAAGCGTTTTTCCATTGTGATTAATTGTAAATCGAATAGTTGGATTGATTAGTGCATGTCTGTGTATTTCATGTACACATTTTCTAAGGTTTGTCTGTTCTGATGATACAAATTTAGCTCTTGCGGGGATATCTCTAAATAAATTTTTAACAATTATTGTTGTCCCACCTGTTCTTGTGGCTTTGGTAATCTTGCCAGATTGATTGAATTGATGAGTTATTGAATAAGCTGGGGGTCCAATCGTTTCAACCATGCTTGTAATTGTTATTTCGGATACAGAAGCGATACTTGATAATGCTTCACCTCTAAAACCTAAAGTAAGGATGTCTTTTAAATCTTCAACTTCTTTTATTTTACTAGTAGTATGGGGTGAAAAAAGAAGAGATATATCATCTTGTTCAATACCAGAGCCATTATCATCAATTTTTATTTCCTGAATTCCACCTTTTATTAGTGAAATTGTAATGTGAGTTGCTCCAGCGTCAATCGAATTTTCAATAAGTTCTTTGACAACAGAATGAGGTCCTTCGACAACCTCTCCAGCTGCAATTTGATTAATAATATGCTGTGGTAGTTGAATAATCTTTCCCAAATTTTTTAATTAACAATTAATAAAGAATTCCACCATAGGTGGATCAATTACGTTTGTATAAATTAAGGTAATCGAAAATAACGGTTAATCAATTTTATAGGAAATGTAAAAATTTAACAAGGATGTAAATTGTAAAAAACTGTATAATGGTGTATAACATGTAGTAAATGATTTTTAAACATGTAATTTAATAACCTTGAGTTATATGAGTAGGGGAATGGAATATAATATGTCCACTTCTTTAGAACATATAAAAACTCCAATAAATGCAGAAACTTTTTTGCCAATTATCATAGCAAGTCATATAGCTGATCAAATGAGAGTAGGAGTAGTAAATGATTATTACTATTAATTGCTGATGCTTACCATAGTGTACGTCAATTACAGGATGAAAAGAATTTAAGGCCAAGTGATATTTATACTGCGATTGCCGAAAGAGATACAAGTTTGGTTACAATGGGAAGTAAAAAAGCCCAATACACACGTGGTTTATATTTATATTACGATTTTATTGAAAAATATATTCAAGGAGCTGAAAATGATGGTTGTGTTGAATATACAAGAGTTTTTTGTAAAGGAATGAAATTAGCATTAGCGAAACAATTAATTGGTAGTGAACCTAGATTACAAAGTAGGACTGATTATGCTTTTACTCTATTAGGAAGGCCTTTTGCATATAAGATGTTGGAGTCATTTGGGATATAGTTCCTAGGGATTAATAGAAGGAGTATTATTTATCTTTTTCTGTCATTAAATTGGGGATATCTTAGATAATCCCACCCTTTGGGTTTTCCCATTTTATATAATGATTTAAGACGTTCTTGTTCGGCTTCGAATTCTCTTCTTTCCGTTTTGGACATTTCTCTTAACTCATCTTGAACTATGCGGATTACCTTTTTCAAAATTTGTGTTACTCGTGAGATTGAAATACTGAATTTTTCAGAGTATAACCTTCTGATAGTGCAATAAAAATTTGGCGATCTCTGGTTCCTCCACCTTTCATTTCTAATCGTTTAAAAATCCAATTCCAAAATATATGTTCAGCGGCTATCTGTTCAGGAGAGAGTGTTTCCTGATAATCAGCAAATATTGGGTCAGGCATCTCTTCTTTTATAAGTGTTTTAATTTTTTTGATTAATATTTCTTGCCATCTATTTGATCGTGAAAGATAATTCGGATAAACGCTTAGACTATTAGCTACCCATTCATATGCAACTCTAGCTAGTTCTGAATAAAGAGGGTTATCTGGATCGGGATAATCATCATTTTTTTCAAGATACTGAAGTTCAAATTCATATATTACTAAATCTATGTTTAGAGCAGATAAATATAGATGTTTAGCTTCTGGTTCGCAACGGGCACAATCCCTAATGTATATATATTTCGTTAAG
>DAOOWV010000020.1:0-18063 GCA_035371485.1 Candidatus Dojkabacteria bacterium
TCTGTTAAATCCCTGGTTAGAAAAGGAGAGGTAAGAATAAATAGAAGAGTAAGAAAATTTGCAAAAACACCTAATAAAAAAATGTTTTACGTATATTTGAAGGACGGTGATAATATAAAAGATTTTAAGGTTTCATAATTAATATATGGCATTAAAGTTTTATAAACCAACAACTGCATCAAAGAGACACACTGTTCTTGTTGACAGAACTGGGTTGAAAAAAGGTAAACCTGTAAAAAGTTTGACAGTTGCCAAAAAAAGTAATGCAGGTAGAAATAATCAAGGAAGAATAACGGTTAGACATAGAGGTGGTGGAGTTAAAAGAAGAATAAGAATTTTAGATTTTCAAAGAAATAAATTTGGTATTCCTGCTGTTGTTAAGTCAATAGAGTATGATCCAAATAGATCTGCAAATATAGCATTGTTATTATACAAGGATGGGGAGAGAAGATATATGATTGCCCCAGAAGGATTGGTAGTGGGGAGTATTGTTGAGTCTGGAGAAAAAGTGGATCCGGTAATTGGAAATAGTATGTATTTAGAAAATGTTCCAAGTGGGACTTCTGTTTGTGCTGTAGAAGTTACGCCAGGTGGTGGTGCAAAATTAGCAAGATCTGCAGGACAAAGATTGGTTGTACGTGGTGGTAATGGAAGTGGTTATGCAATTGTGAAAATGCAATCAGGTGAAGTAAGGTTGCTTCATAATAAATGTTTAGCTACTATTGGTGTCGTGGGAAATGCTGATCATTTCAACCGCTCACTTGGTAAGGCTGGTACAAAGAGAAGATTGGGTTGGAGACCAGAGGTGCGTGGAGTAGCAATGCATGCCGAAGAGCATCCACATGGTGCAGGAGAAGCAAGAAATGGTATTAGAATGGCAAAGGATATTTGGGGAAATAGACTTGGTAAGAAAACAAGAAAAAATAAAAAAACTGAAAAGTTTATCATTAGTCATAGGATAGCGAAAAGACATGCTAATGGTCTGAAGAATTAGTTAATATTTAAATTAGATATATGTCAAGGTCATTAAAAAAGGGTTTATATATTAACCCCAGAATAGTTGACAAAGTAAAGGTTCTTAAGGATCAGGGAAAGTTTGGTCCTATTAAGGTTTGGGATAAAGCATGTGTTATTACTCCAGAGATGGTGGGTATGAATTTTGAAATATATGCTGGAAAAAAATTTGTTCCAGTTACAGTAAATGAATATATGGTTGGTTATAGATTTGGAGAATTTGTGATTACTACCAATTTTAGAGGTCACAGTAAAAAAGGTAAAGTCGCTAAGACTTACGGTAGTGCAGGAAGATTTGAATAAGTTGTACTTTTTATTAAATGACTGAAAATGTAAATATAACAAGTAGTTCAATAAGAAGAGGAGTATTTAGTTCCCCTCAGAAGGCTAGGTTGGTTGCAGATTTAATAAGAGATATGAGTTATTCTGATGCAATTGCCCAGTTAACTGTCTCAGATAAGAAAGTATCTGAAAGTTTTATTAAAGCTTTGAAAAACGCGTACAATGGTCTTAATGCGAAAATTAGTAACCCCAATATTGAAAGGGTTAAGCTTACGAAAGTTATGGTTGGAGAATCAAAAAAAATAAAAGGAATGATTGCGAGGGCTAAGGGGAGAGGTGATAGGACAGTTAGAAGGTTTTGTGATATTTATATAACATTATCTTATAAAGCATAGTTATGGGTACGAAAATGAATGCAACAGCAATGAGATTAGGGGTTAGTAAAGGTTGGAAATCAAGTTGGTATGCTACAGGTAAACAATATGAGCAATATCTTCACGAGGACATTGCTATTCACGATTTGGTTGCTAAGAAGGTTAAATCAGCGGGTTTGGCGGGTGTAAATATCAGAAGAGCTTCTGGAAAAGTTATTATTACGATGAAAGTTGCAAGACCAGGTGTTGTAATTGGAAGGCAAGGAAGTGGAATCGAAACTTTGAAGCAAGAATTGAAATCTATTGTAAAAGAAGAAATTGATTTGAGAATCAAAGAAGTAGAGAGTGTTGAAACCAATGCAAGAATTATTGCTAATAACATCGTAGAAGGTATTGAAAAAAGACAAGCCCCTAAGTTACTTGCTAATGCAGAGATTAATAAAGCAATGCAGGCTGGAGCTAAAGGAGTTATGATTTGGGTTTCTGGAAGAATTAGAGGTCAGAAAGATGCAAGAAGATTGAAGTTTATTGATGGATCAGTTCCTTTACAAACAATAAGAGCTGACATTGATTATGCGTGTGAAGTGGCTCAATATCCTAACGCAGGTAAAACAAGCGTTAAGGTTTGGGTTCATAAATAAATTTGGAGAAAAGTAATTTTTAGATAGAATAAAACTTATGTTACAGCCAAAAAAGACACAATATACAAAGATTTTTACTAAGGTTCCTAGGGGAGTTTCAAGTACTTGTACTGACCTCGCATTTGGAGAATATGGTTTAAAAACTGTAGAAAATGGATTCGTTACGTCTAATCAAATAGAGGCTGTGAGAATGGCATTAAGTAAGAGTATTAAAAGAAAAGGTAAAGTCTGGGTTAGAATTTTTCCTGATTTGCCCGTTACTAAGAAGCCTACGAGTAGAATGGGTGGTGGTAAAAGTCCAATTGATAAATGGGTTACAGGTGTAAAAAAAGGTAAAATAATGTTTGAAATAGGTGGAATAACAGATAAAATGGCTCAAGAGGCGTTTAGAGTGGCAAGTAAAAAATTGCCAGTTAAAATTAAAATGGTTAGTAAATAAGTCATGGCAAAGAAAACTGTTTCAGAATATAAAGATATGAAATTAGAGGACTTAATGAAAGAACTTAGCAAATTTAAAGCTGAGCTTTCCAAGATGACTTGGGCTAAATCTATGGGTAAAATTGGGAGTACAAAAGAGTTAAAGAAGAAAATTGCAAAAATTATGACTGAGATTAATTCGAGATAATTTTGAAATGTTTATAAGATGGCAAAATTGATTTTAGACGGAAAGATTGTTAGTGCAAAAATGACAGGAACTGTTGTTGTAGAAGTTGTTTCTTATGTTTCTCATCCGATTTACAAAAAGAAGGTGAGAAAGACTAAGAAATATCTTGCAGATAATAATGGTTTGGAGTTGACTGAAGGACAAAAAGTTAAAATAGTTGAAAATATACCTATTTCTAAGAAAAAGAGATGGGTCGTTATTAAATAAATATTTATTCGATTAATATGTTACAAAGAGGTAGTACAGTAAAAATTACAGACAATTCTGGTGGAAAGTTAGGAATGATAATTGGTACTTATGGTGGTCATAAAGTAAGAGCAGTTAAGGTTGGTGATATTGTAAAGGTAGTTGTTAAAAAAGCTTTACCAGTTGGTGCGGCTCAGAATCACCAGAAGTTTAGAGCTGTGGTTGTTAGAACAAAAAAAGAATTGATACGAGAAGATGGCTCATATATAAGATTTGACGATAATGCTGTAGTTATTTTAGCTGATAACAGTGGTAAAGATCCATTGGGAACTAGAATTTTTGGACCAGTTGCCCGTGAAATAAAAAATGGTGGTTTTAATAAAATAATTTCTTTAGCACCAGAAGTATTATGAAAATAAGAGCAGGCGATATTGTAAAAGTTTTGAGAGGAAAAGATGCAGGACATAGTTCTGTAGTTGAGAAAGTTTTTCCAAAGAAAGGTAAGATAATGATAAAGGGTGTAAATGAAGTTAAGAGACATCTTAAGGTCAACGACAAGGGTGAAGGTGGAATAGTAACTGTATCGAAGCCATTGGATGCTTCAAAGGTTATGGTTGTTTGTCCTGATTGTGGAAAAACAACGAGAATCGGTTATAAGATAATTGATGGCAAAAAAATAAGATATTGTAAGAAATGCTCCAAAACGATTAGTAATGTAAAAAAGGTTGAAAAAGCTAAGGAAGAAGATGTGAAAAAAGAAGTAAAAACTAAAAAAGATAAAATAAAGAAGGAGAGTAAATAAAAATGGATACACAGATTAAGAAAAACTATTCAGAAGTTATAAACAAATTGTCAAAGGAAGATTTTGGTGGAAATATTATGTCTGTTCCCAGGTTGAAAAAGATAGTCATCAATTCAGGGATCGGTCATGGTGAAAAGGATCCAACATTAAAGGATGATGTTTTTAAAATTTTGGAGAATATTTCTGGACAGAAGCCTGTTTTAACAAAGGCTAAAAAATCTGTTTCAAATTTTTCTGTCAGAATAGGGATGCCAATAGGAGTTATGGTTACCCTTCGAGGAAAGAAAATGTGGGATTTTGTTGAAAAGTTTGTGACTTTGGTTTTACCAAGAGTTCGAGATTTTAGAGGTTTAAAGAAAAGAAATATTGACCAAAGTGGAAATTTGAATGTTGGGATTTTGGAGCATAGAGTTTTTCTAGAAATTGATCCAAACGATATGTCAAAAAATAGAAGTTTACAGGTAACTTTTGTCACAGACGATTGTGATCAAGAAGTTGCGTATAAGTTATTTCAGGGAATGGGATTCCCTTTTATTGATTAAATTATTAGTTAAAGTATGGCAACAAAAGCTGGTTGGGTACAATATATGAAATTACAGAAGAAAGCTAAATTCACTGTAAGAAAATATAATCGATGCAAAAGATGTGGAAGATCGAGAGCTATTTTCAGAGAATTTGGTTTGTGTAGGATTTGTTTTAGAGAGCTTGCTCATGAGGGAAAGATTCCAGGTGTAACAAAGAGTAGTTGGTAATTAAATGTTTTAGAATTTAATTTTTTATATTTTTTTGAAAGCATGGTAAATGATAGAATAGGAGATACAATTACAAGAATGTACAATGCTTCTGTTAGAGGTAAGAAAGAAATTGAGGTTTTATATAGCATGGAAGTGGTTAGGTTGTTGGAAGTACTTAAAAGAACTGAATTTATTGAAGATTTTAGAATTGAAAAAGATGAAGACTCATCATTTTCAAAAATAATAGTTGTGCTAAAATATGATTCCTTGAAGAAACCAAAGATTACTAATGTAAGACGAATTTCGAAACCTGGATGTAGAATTTACCATAGGCATTCACAAGTTAAAAAGGTGTTGCAAGGTTATGGTATTGGTGTTTATTCTACAAGTATTGGAGTTTTGTCAGACAAGGAAGCTTATCAAAAGGGGGTGGGTGGAGAATATTGGTGTGAGATTTTTTAATAATAATTTAATTTTTTGTTATTGTGTCAAGAATTGGAGTTATGCCTATACAAATACCCGAATCAGTTAATGTTAACATTGAAGGTGGTTCAGTCAAGATTACCGGTCCGAAAGGTGAGACCAAGTTTAATGTACCTAAGAATATTACTGTAAAGGTTGACAATAATACTATTTTAATAAGTAGGAGTGGTGAGGATAAGCTCACTAAATCATTACATGGAACTGTAAGAGCTACTTTGGCTAATATGATAATAGGAGTTGTTTCAGGTTATCAAAAAGTATTAAAAATTGAGGGTATAGGTTATAGATCAGAACTAAATGGAAATGTTTTATCATTAAAAGTTGGTAAAACACATTTAATAAAGATTCAGTGTCCTGAAGGATTAAATGTTCAGGTAAATGATGCTGTCGAAATAGTTATTAGTGGAGTTGATAAACAATTAGTGGGTGAGTTTGCTGCAAAGGTAAGGGCTAATAAAAAACCTGAGCCTTATAAAGGAAAAGGTATAAGGTATAGTGACGAATATGTCAGAAGAAAGACGCCAAAAGCATTGTCTGCGGCATAAAATTTAATATTAATTATTGAAATTAAAGATGAGAGACAGAATTGTAAGGAGAAAAGTTAGAAGAATGAGTATCAGGAAAAAAATTAGTGGTACTAAGATCAGACCAAGAGTTGCTGTTTTCAGATCAAATAAAAGTGTATATGTTCAGGTAATAGATGATGATAGTGCTAAAACCTTATACGGATGCTCTGAAAAAGGTATTGAGGCAGCAAAAGAGAAGACTAAGTGGTTTGGAGTTGGAGAAAAAATTGGGAAGAAACTTAACGAATTGAAAATTGAATCTATAGTCTTTGATAGAGGTGGCTATAGATATATTGGAAGAGTAAAAGATATTGCAGAAGGTATTCGTTCGAAGAATATAAATTTTTAAAGTTATTTTATAGTGGATGAGTTAATAAGAAATAAATCAAAAAATAAAGGTAAAAGGGAAGAAGTTGACACTAAACCCAAATTCGACAGAAGAGTAGTTAGTGTTAGAAGAGTAGCAAAGGTTAGATCAGGAGATAAACTTTTGGGTTTTAGTACCTTAGTTGTTGTGGGTGATAGAAAAGGAAAAGTAGGCGTGGCTGTTAGAAAAGGACGTGATACTCGAAATGCAATTAACAAAGCTGGTACCGTTGCTGAGAAAAATATGTTTAAGGTACCAATGGTTGGAACGACAATTCCTCATGAAGTGAAAAATAACTTTGGTTCAGCATATGTTATGTTAAAACCAGCTCCAAAGGGAACTGGTATTA
Source organism: Candidatus Dojkabacteria bacterium (assembly GCA_035371485.1). Lineage (GTDB taxonomy): Bacteria > Patescibacteriota > Dojkabacteria > JAFGLO01 > JAFGLO01 > DAOOWV01. The sequence continues at coordinate 6,463 of DAOOWV010000020.1, forward strand.
TTGCTGGTGGGGCTGTACGTGCTGTTTTAGAGGCTGCTGGTATTAGAGATATTGTTTCCAAACAAATTGGAAAAGGAAATGCAATTAATAATGCATACTGCACATTCTATGCTTTACAAAAATTACATAAAGTTGAAAGGTTTGTTAAGCCTAAGAAAATAGAAAAAGTTGAAGTAAAAGAAACAGCTAAAGAAGAAGTAAAGACTAAAGCTGTTAAAACTAAAAAAGATAATATAGCAAAAGATTAGTATGGGTATTATATCGACAATTACACAAGACAGAATTACTGAAAACAAAAGCAAGCGTGTTGGGAGAGGTTATGGAAGTGGAAAAGGTGGACATACTGTTGGTAGAGGTCAGAAGGGACAGAAATCAAGAGGAAGTAGCAAGATTAAAGTCGGTTTTGCTGGAAGACAAACTCCACTTCATGAACAATTACCAAAATTTAGGGGTACAACAAGAAGAAATATCGGTGTGAGAAAGGAAAATGGAGTTGTAAATCTTTCCGATGTAAACAAATATTTTTCAGACGGTGAGGTTGTTTCAGTATCTTCATTGAGAAATAAGGGAATGGTTTCCTCAAAGTATCCAGTCGTTAAGATTTTAGGACAAGGAAAGTTAGAGAAAAAAGTAATCATTGATAAGAATATTTTACTTTCAAAGCCTACTATTGAAAAATTAAAAAAGGCGGGTATTAAAATAGAAAATGAGGCTTAAATTTCGTAAGGAAAAATTTTTGATTAATCTCTCGAACGGAATTTTACCAACGCTTGGTAACAAATTTCTATTTATTGTTTTGATTTCAATAATTTTTAGATTTTTAAATTCAGTTCCTGTTCCTGGAGTTCCTATTGATTCATTAAAGCAAGTTTTATCACAATACTCTTTCGGTGAAATTTTAAACATTACATCAAGTGGAGCATTGGCAAATACAACATTAATTGCTATTGGACTTGGTCCACACATTAATGCATCCGTAGTATTTCAGCTATTGGGAAGTGTAGTCCCTAAGATTCAAGAATTGCAAAAAGAAGGTGCAAAGGGTAGGATGGTTTTGAATATGTATACAAGATTATTAACAGTTCCTCTTGCTATTATTCAGTCAATTGTAATTTATATGTTTTTGAAAGAATATCAATTAGTTGCTCCCTTGTCTGGAATAGAATTAGGAGTACTTGTTGCAGGGTTTACTGGAGGGTCAATGCTGTTGATGTGGTTAAGCGAACTTTTGTCCGAAGGAAATTTTATAAATGGAAGTTCATATCTAATTGCAGCTGGTATTTTAGCTGAAATTCCTGGGAAATTTTCTCAAGGGGAGATGAGCTCTAATGTCTGGGTTACTGTTGGAGTTCTTGCTTTTACTGTAATATGGATTGGATTTATTGGATATGTTATGGCTGCCGAGAAAAAAGTTAAAATTAAACATGCTAAGGTGATGTCCTTTGCAACCAAACCAATAGATGACAATCATTTACCACTTAGATTAAATCAATCAGGGGTAATGCCTGTAATTTTTGCGATGTCATTTATGTCTACGCCATCTTTAGTAATGGATCTACTTTCACGATCTGAGCTTGCTACTAAATATCAGTGGATTGGTAATGTTTCAGAATTTATTACAAAATATTTAGGCTCTGAAAATATTTATTATTCATTAATTTTGGCATTACTTATAATTCTTTTCTCGGTTTTTTATACCTTTGTTGTCTTTAGTCCTAATGATACATCTGAGAATCTGAAGAAACAGGGAGCATATATTCCGGGAATTAGGCCAGGTGCTGATACCAAAAAATATTTAACCAAAATAATGGTAAGACTTAGTATTGTTGGTTCATTGTTTTTGGCTTTTATTACGATATTTCCAATCCTCCTCCCTCAATTTCTAAACTCAACTTGGAGTTATACGTTACCGGGATTTTTGGGAGGTGGTGTTATAAATAAAGGATGGACACTTGATGCACCTTTTTTGTTTAGTGGAACTGCAATAATAATCATTGTCGGTGTTGCTGTTGAGGTGTTTGACAAAATTAGATCAATGCAGACAGATAAATACAGCGTAAAGGGTATATAAATATTAGTAATTCCAATATATTTACTGTAATTTGTTGATCGTTTTATATATTGAGTAAATTTTTTACCAAAAAACAAGAAGATTTCAAGTGTGAAAACTGTGGAGTTGATGTGCAAGGTAATGGATATACCAATCATTGTCCAAACTGTTTGTTTTCCAAGCACGTGGATGTATATCCAGGAGATAGGGCCTCAGTATGTCATGGTCTGATGGAACCAATAGGAATCGATCAAAAAAATGGGGAGATAAGAATTGTACATAGATGTTTAAAATGTGGATATATAGCGAGAACCAAAAAAGGTGAAACAGATAATGAAATATTAATTATTGAGTTGTCTAAGAATCCGATCTAAATTCAAAAATATAATCGTGGAAAAAAATATGATTGTGCTTTTTTTAGGACCAAGTGGATGTGGGAAAGATACACAGGCTCAGAAATTAATTAAGGAATATGGATTTATACAGTTATCTGCTGGTGATTTTTTTAGAAATGAAATCTTGGATGGTGGAAAATTGGGGAAAAAGTTAAAAAAATATCTCGACTCAGGTGTACTTGTTCCTAATGAACTATGGTATGAAATTGTAAAAAAACATTTGACTAAAAATTTGTCTAAAGGAAGAATAATCTTACAAGGAGTTGTAAGGGAAGTTGTACAAAAAGAATTGGTTGATGATATTCTAGACAAACTAGGATATTCTTTAAATGCAGTAATTCACTTTGATTTGTCAGTGGAAAATGCAATCGAGAGGATGGCGTTAAGAAGATCTTGTCCAAAGTGTGGACAGATATATCATCTTAAATTTACACCACCTAAAAAAGAAAATATTTGTGACAAAGATGGAGAAAAACTAATTCAAAGAGAGGATGATACAGAAAAAGCTATAAATAGCAGAATTAGTTATTATCAGGATAATATTAAACCCATTCTTAAATATTATGAAGATAGGAAGATTCTTTATCATATTGATGGGGGAGAAACAATACCAAATGTGTATAAGCAACTTGTTGAATTATTAGAAAATTTATAAATATAAGCTATGAAATATGATGAACATCGAATAAAAATGATGGGAGAGGGTGGAAAAATTTGTGCTTCTATAATGGAACAGATGACTAATGAAATTAAGGTAGGTGTAAATAGTTTAGAAATAGAGGAAATATCAAAAAAATTATGCAAAGAAGCGTCTGTTGTTCCTGCCTTTTTAGGATACAACAATTATCCTTCTGCAACATGTATTATGGTTAATGATGAAATAGAACATGCTATCCCTAAAAGTTATGTATTTAAGGATGGAGATGCGGTTACTGTTGACTTTGGGATCATTTATGAAGGGTACTACCTAGATATGACGAGGTCAGTTATTTTAGGTAGCAATCCAGTAGCAGAAAAAATGCATGATTTGGTTTCAAGAATTTTAGATAATGTAACCGCTATGGCTGTTACTGGACTTAAGGTTGGAGACATTGGGTTTTATGTTGAAAATGAAGTAAATAGGGCTGGATTTGCAGTTGTTCGAGAATTGGGAGGGCATTCAATAGGGGAAAAATTACACATGGACCCAGTTATACCTAATTTTGGAAAGAAAAATAAGGGGCCAAGGCTAGAGTTTGGTCATACAATGGCCATTGAGATAATAATTGCTGAAAAATCAGGTAGAATGATGACAGATCCTAATGGTTGGACGTTAAGAACTATTGATGGTGGGATGTCAGTGATGAAAGAAAACACAATAATGGTTGGAAATGAAAGGGGCGAAGTGTTGACTAAGATATAATTAATATGTATAATACTCCCGTTGACTTTAAGTTAATTATATCTTAAAATACCCTGCGCTTATGAATCAAGTATTTGAAATAGACGGAACAGTTGTTGAAGCTCATCCAGAAATGAAATTTGTGGTTGAGTTAGATGTATGTGGACAAAAGAAGAAGATTTTGTCACGTCTATCCGGAAAAATTAAGATGAATTATATCAAAGTTGTAGTTGGAGACAAGGTCAAAGTTGAGGTAAGTTCTTGTGATCCAACCAAAGGAAGAATTATATATAGATACAAACCATGAAAGTTAAAACATCATTAAGAAAAAGGTGTGAGAATTGTTACACTGTTGTTAGAGAAGGACGTTTGTTTGTTTATTGTAGAAAAAACCCAAGGCACAAGCAAACACAACCTAAGCCTAAAGACAAGATTGTTAAGAGAAGTAAGTATTTAAAACCACATGGTGTAAACGGAAAATAAAATAATTATATAAATTATGGCTCGTTTTTTAGGAGTTGAAGTAGATGACAAAAAGAAGATTGTATATGGGTTGAATGAGATTCATGGTATTGGATTGAAATTAGCCAAGAAAATTATTAAGGAGGTTGGGATATCTGAAGATTTAAAGGTTGCCGATTTAAGTGCTTCTGATTGGGATGCTTTACGTTTACATATTGAGAAAAATGAAATATTGGTTGAAGGTCAACTTAAACAGGATGTTTATCAAAACATAAGAAGAATGAGAGATATCAGAACGTACAAAGGAATTAGACATAAATTAGGTTTGCCAGTAAGAGGTCAGAGAACAAGAAGAAATTCTCATACTGTAAGAGGTCACTCAACTGCCGTTGGTGGTTTGAAGAGAGTATTAACAAAGACATAACTTTATATTTTTTATAATGGCGGAAGATTCGAAGAAATATTCAAACAAGAAAACGAGTTCACGTGGAAAAGTAAAATTTGGTCGTGCATACGTTTTTGCTTCATTCAATAACACAATAATTACTCTTACAGATGAAGAAGGGAATGTTTTAATGTCGGGTTCTCCAGCAAGATTGGGTTTTAAAAATAGTAAAAAAGGTACTGCATACGTAGCAACAAAAGCAGCTGAAGATGTTGCTTTAAGATCACAAAAAGTCGGTTTAGAGTCTGTCGACGTTTTTATAAGAGGTCCTGGTTCTGGCAGAAACGCTGCTGTTAAGGGACTCGTATCTGGAGGTTTGAGAGTTAATAGTCTGACAGACAAAACAAGAATTCCTCATGGAGGAACAAAGCCTCGTAAGGCTCCAAGAAAATAGTATATAAATTTTATTTTGTAATAAATGGGTAGAAATTTAGGACCTAAGTGTAAACAATGTAGAAGAGAAGGTGTAAAGCTTTTTCTTAAGGGTGATAAATGTTTAGGTGAAAAGTGTCCATTTAACAAGAGATCTTATGCCCCAGGAATGTATTATGATAGAGCTCCTAGACTTTCAGATTATGGAAGACATCTTAGGGAAAAACAAAAGGTTAAGAGAATGTATGGGATGGGTGAAAAACAGTTTAAAAGATTTTTTGATATGGTAAGAAATCAAAACAATAAAGGTAGTATGATGTTGCAGTTATTGGAGAGAAGATTAGATAGTGTAATAGTAAAGGCAGGTTGGGCTGTATCTCCTTTTTCTGCTCGACAAATTATAAGACATGGTCAAATAAGAGTTAATGGCAAAAAAGTAGATATTCCTTCTTACATTGTTGAGAAGGGTGATACTATAACCGTTAAAAAGAAAATTTGGAATAACAAACCAGTTAAGTCTGCATGGTTAGAATTTGGTGAGGACAGCTGTACTGTTTTGTCATACCCTTCAAGAGATATGATTGATCCAGGGATTAAGGAATATCTCATTGTTGAATTTTATTCGAGATAAAAATAATTTGATTACCAAAAAACGATGTTATCATTTGATGATTTGAAAGTTGTCGTTGAGGAAAAAGAAGTTGGAAAAGCTAATATCGAAATAAACTACTTACCAAGAGGATTTGGATTTACTGTAGGGACTATTTTAAGAAGAGTTCTTTTAGGAAGCATTAGCGGTTTTTCTGCAACTGGCATTAGAGTCTCAGGTGTTGAGCATGAATTTTCAACAATTGAGGGTGTAAAAGAAAGCGTTTATGAAGTGATGTTGAATTTAAAGAATATTGATTTTAGAATTGAAGGAGATGATCTGGCAGAAGTAAAGTTGAAAGTCAAAAACAAGGGGAAGTTAACATCAGATAATTTGGAACTTTCTCCCAATGTAAAGGTAATCAATAAGGGAGTATATATTTTAGAAAGTTCCGGTTTGAAAAAAGAAGTAGTATTTACGATTACTATTGAAAGAGGTGTGGGATATAGGCCGATAACTGATAATGACAGAGGAGAAATTGGATATGTTCCTATTGATGCAGATTTTTCACCAGTAAAACGTGTTGAATTTAATGTTGAAGATACTCGTTTAGGTGATAAAACCAATCTTGATAAACTAACATTGTTTATTTATACTGATAAATCTAGATCAGCCGACAAAATATTTGGAGAAGCATTGGAATTGGTTAAGAATTGTTTTGCTCAAATGTCTGATTTAGTTAAAGTAACTGACTCAAAAGTAGTTCCTTTGTCAACAGAATCAACAAAAGGAGAGTGGGATATAGATTCATTAGGCTTATCTAATAAAGTTAAAAATGTTTTGGTAAAAAATGGAATCGATTCAATCGAAAAACTTACTAAACTATCTGCTGATGATGTTTTATCATTAGGGGGATTAGGAGCCAAATCCGTAGATGAAATTAAAAAAGAATTAAAGAAAGTAGGACTTAGTTTTAAATAATTATCAAATGAAATCTAGAAGAAAATTTTATTTTGGACAACGAAAAGGCGTACATGAAAGAATGGTTGTAAACCAATTTATTTCGTTGGCATTGAATGGAAGTTTATCAACAACTGGTCCTAAGTCTAAAGCTTTAAAATCTTTTGCTGATATTGTTTTAAACAAAATTGCAACAATGGGTGACGATGTTTCACAAAAGAGAAATATTGAATCAATGTTAAAGCATAATCTTAGAATGGATGATATCTTTAAGCTGTATTCAGGTATTGAAAAGAGAGAAGGTAGCTATACTTCTATTGACGCTATTGGTAAAAGAGAAGGTGATAATTCTGAAATTTATAGAATATCAGTTATAGATTTTGATAAGATTGTAAAGAAAAATAGGAAGAAAGTTAAAAAGGACTAAATTATTTTATTATTGTAATGCGAAGAATAGATCAAAAAACAACGTTTATAAAGGGTGAAGAGATATCAAGAGATTGGTATGTTATTGATGCTTCTAAGATTGAGCTTGGAAGACTTGCAAGTGTTGTTGTCTTTTATCTGATGGGTAAAAATAAGGCTAAATATGCAGGAGATTCAAATATTGGTAATTGTGTGATTGTTACTAATGCTGAAAAAATCAAGCTTTCTAGTGAAGGAAAATTAGACAAAAAGAAATTTCAATCCCACTCGATGTACCCCAAGGGATTTAAGGAAGTTAGCTTAAGATATTTGATGAATAAATCACACAAAAAAGTTATTGAAAGTGCTGTTTTGGGCATGTTACCGAAGAACAAATTAAGAGATAGATATATGTCCAAACTTCATATTGTTGAAGGTGTTGAGCACAAATATGTAGCACAAAAACCTGTTGAGATAAAATTATAATTATTAATAAATGGTAGACAAAAAATTAAAATATGTTGAAAAAATAGGAAGAAGAAAAGAATCAACTGCAAGAGTGAGAATTTACTTAAATGAAGATTTGGCTATTATCAACAATAAGAAAGCAAATGAATATTTTCCAGAAGTAGCATTGGAGACTGCAACTGAAGTTTTGAGATTAACAGGTTATGATAAAAAATGTGGATACAGCGCTGTTGTTTCTGGTGGTGGAACGATGGGACAAGCAGAAGCTATCCGCTTAGGGTTAGCTAGAGCTATTGTTTCCATTGATGAAAATCAAAAGAAAATTTTAAAGGAAAAAGGATTTTTGACAAGAGATCCTCGTGTTGTTGAACGCAAAAAGTATTATCTTCGAAAAGCAAGAAGAGCTCCTCAATTCTCAAAGCGTTAGTCTTTTCACTCTATATATCTGTAGCTAAGTGCTTCTGCAATGTGTGATTCTTTAATTGGGGGACTTTGATCAATGTCTGCAATTGTTCTTGCAACTCTTATTGTTTTTAGGTATGAGCGAGCCGTTAAAGGCAATTTATCATAAGCTTGTTGTATTAATTTTTGAGCTTTTAGTGACATATTGCATTTTTCTTTTATATCATTGATTTTAATTTCAGAGTTTCTACTTTCAGGATTATTAAATCGTTCCATTTCAAAACATAATGCGTTATTTATTATTCTAAGATAGTCGGTATTATCGTTTTTATTATCAGTCAAATCTTTTATCTTTGGCTTTGAAACATAAGCATAAAGGTCGATTCGATCAATTAATATTCGGGAAACTCTACTACTATACTTCTGCACTTGATATGACGAACAGGTACACTGTTTTTCACTGGATCCAAAATAGCCACAGGCACAAGGGTTCATTGAAGCAATCAGTGTAAAATTACAGGGGAAAGTTATCTTATAATTACTTCTAGTTATTGATACTTCCCTTTCCTCAATAGGCTCGCGTAGAGCGTTAAGCGTAATCTTATTAAATTCTGGCAATTCGTCAAGAAACAGAACTCCATTGTGTGCAAGACTTATTTCTCCAGGTGTTGGATTAGTTCCACCACCTATAATTGATGCATAGCTGGCGGTATGGTGTGGACTTCGAAATGGAGGAACGCCATTTATTAACGATTCAGGAACATTACTTTTACTAGCCTCATAAACTAGTGCTGTCTCATATATCTTGTTTGATGAAAGTGTTGGAATTAATTCTTGAATAGCTTTTGCGGTCATAGTTTTACCTGCCCCTGGTGGTCCACACATTAAAAAATGATGATTACCAACTGCGGATATTAATGCAATCCTTTTAATTATGCTATTGCCTCTAATATTTCTAAATAGTGAAAGTTTATTTTTGGGTTGTATCCTTGTTGTACTTTGAATTTTAATAAGATTATTTTTACCAAGAAGAAATTCAACAATTTGTTTTAATGATGATGCGACAAATATTTCACCAGAATATTCTTTAATTATCGGGAGATACTTAATATTTTCTTCAGGAATAATTGTCTTTGAGAAATGTTCTTTTTCCATTACATCAAGGGTTTGTAATATTCCATTTGTACGTCTTATTTTTCCATCCAATGATAATTCTCCAACAAATAAACAATCGTCATAAAAGAAATCATTCAAAATTTTATATGATCCAAGTATTGATAAAGCTATTGGTAAATCAAGACTTGCTCCCTTTTTGGGAATATATGAAGGTGCTAAATTAATGGTTATGTGTTTTGGAATAAGATTGAATCCACTGTTTTTTATTGCAGGAAGCACTCTTTCTTTTGCTTCATCAACAGCCTTTTCAGGCAGACCAACTATTTTTACATTAGGAAGTGCATTACTAACAGTTGTTTCAACAACTATTTTTTGACCATGAGTACCTATAGCTGTTGATGAATTGATTCTAAAAAACATTTTAAAATTGTGATAACTATTATTCTTCTATTTTACATTCAAAATAATTTGATATTAATCTTTAATTGTTAACATCGTGTTATTATTTTTTAGTTGATTAGTTTAATAATATTGTGTTATCATACAAATACTTGGGTATGGTGGGGAACAGCTTCCTTTAAAAAGAAGAGGAAAGTCCACACTCTATAAGTTCGTAACGAACGAAAAAGGCACTTCGGAGACGAAGGTAGGTGCAAACTTACGGATAAAATCTTTCAAAGCGTAAAGCTTGGGAAGATTAAGTCATCTTACGAAAGTGAGATACTTAAGGGCAACAGAAAGTTATACCGCCATGAAGTGTAATACTTCACGGTAAGGGTGAAATGGTGAGGTAAGAGCTCACCGCCCTACTTAGTAATATGTAGGGGCGTGGTAACCCCTGTCTGGAGCAAGGAATAAATCCGCGAAGATAAATTGTTCTCGCTTCTTAGGAAGTACAGAATGTGGCTTATAACTATACCCAAGTATGACTAGGTCTTTAATATAAACTTTTTTAATCTGCTAATAATTGATGCAATTAATAGTGTAATACTTATTAGTGCTAGTATTCCCAAAGGAAACTTTAACGTTTCAAATCTAAATGAAGCTAAAAGTGTAACATGAACTAAATATAATTCAAGAGTTATAGAACTTATAAATTTAATGATGTTATTTATTTTGTTGTTTTTAAATTTAATCGATTTTGAACATAGCATTAGTAAATAACAAAATGCAAATAATAAGTAATATTGTATAATTTGAGTAGACACCAAAATGTTTTTATAGATTAAAAATTTTTGTCCGAAGATTAGGATTAAAACTACTAATAATGTCCCTACGTATTTTTTATGGTAATTTACTCTTGAAAATATTTTACTTTTACCAAGGTATATTCCAAATACAAATAAAGAAAGCCAACCTAATATTAATAATGGAATATTGTTGTAGCTAAATATATTAAATGACGATTTCTCTGTTGTGAATATATAAATTAATAGATGCGATATTAGTGATAAAAATAATGTAAATTTTATCGCTCTTTGTGAGAAATATGAGATTATTGGATGCCCTATTATGTAAAAAATAATCAGAACTTGTATGAAAACGAATGCTGAAGGAAAAAGAAATATGTCTAATATTGTCTTTAAATCCCAATGATTTATTGTTTTGAAATAAATTGAGAGAGGAATAAATAAGATAAAGTTAAATATAAAAATAGTAGCATAGATTTTTCCAAGTCTTTTAACTATCCATTTACTAAAATTCAATTTGTTTTCGTCCTGACTCAACATGAGTCCATATCCGGACAGAACAAAAAATAAAGCATTTCCTAATGACCCTCCTGTTGATATAAAAGGTATCGGAATTAGTGAATCGATATGTGAGTTAATAATAAGCAAAATTGCTATAACGCGTATAAAGTTTGTTTGTTCTTTTGTGAGATTTATTTCCAAATAATTTCGATTCAGTAATATATTTTGTTACTATGCTATTTTATCAATTTTCAGTTTATATATCCACATATATAAATATGTATAGTAAATTTCTGATATTTATAATATAATTCATTGATTGAATGTTATAACTTGGTTATATGTTTTTTCATCCAGTATATACTGATCTTGAGAATAAAAATATATCTAAAGAATGTCTGAAAACGGGGTGTAGTCCCGATTAGCAATGCCACAGGCATTAGCTACATCGAGGATCCCGTTACCTTATAAATTATAAAATGGTACGGGATTCAATTGGTTTAGAATGTCCGCCTCAGGCGGAAGGTCGACATTGTAAAAATAAAATGTTAATAGATATTTAAATATATGTATTATGTGTAAGCGATAAGAAATATGGAAGACTTATTATAAAAACGGGGTGTAGTTCAGTTGGTTTAGAATGCACGGTTCGGAACCGTGAGGTCGCACGTTCGAGTCGTGTCACCCCGACCATTCAAGACGTGATTTCTCGAAATATCACGCAAAGCCTCATACAGGGGACTTATTTCCATGTTCGTAAGTTCGTAATTCTTATATGTGGGTACGTTCGTAAACATACTCCCCAAAATATCCCTTCTTTGATCAAAGGTTGCAATTTCCCAGTATCGGTCTATTCTTGCACCAA
>DAOOWV010000021.1:0-17824 GCA_035371485.1 Candidatus Dojkabacteria bacterium
GATAATAAATGAGAGTTTGGAAGTTTACAAGGATGTAAAGATAGATGGTAACTTAACAGTAGGAGGTAAATTAGTGGGTGTTGATGCAGAATTTGATAGTTTAGGTGTTGAAGGAAATCCAGTAATGGTTTGGACAGGAGTGTATTCTGTTGCTCCTTCCGATGCAAAAGACGGTTATGTTTATCAAAATACCTCAGATGGTAAAACTTATTTATATGATAAGGGAGAGTGGAAATTATTGTTGAACTAATAGGTTGAGTTAATTGTGTGTTTAATGTAAAATCTATCGTTTATTAATTATTTTGAATTATAAAAGATGGCAAAATTTTTTGATCAACATAAGAAAGTAATACTTCTTGTTGGTGGGGCAGTAATATTATTGATATTTATGGCCCTTTCAGGCAGTTTCACGTTAGGAAGGACTGGATTTGATCCAAATGATAATGGTTCTTCTACTAAAACTTATGAAAAATATCCAGCCAAAACTTTAAAAGAAAATATAGATTATGAAGCTAGGGTTTATATTTTCCAAAAGGGCACGATAACTATAGATCTTTTTGAGCAAGATACTCCCTTGGCGGTTAATAACTTCGTATTTTTGGCTAACGAAGGCTTTTATAATAATTTACCGATTTTTTATATTGAAAATAAGGCTCTGTTTCAATCAGGAGATCCGATAGGAGATGGTTCAGGAGGACCTGGTTATCGTTTTCAAGATGAGATAAGTGAATTTTTAGGAATTCAGAAATACAGCGTTGTTTATGCAAACGAAAACAACAAAGACACAAATGGGAGTCAGTATTTCATCGTTTGTAAAGATGTCTCTGACTCAAAATTAAGTTCTTTGCAGGGTAAATTTACAGTCTTTGGTATTGTAACTGATGGGAAAGAAATTGTTGATGAAATATGTGAGCTTGATAGTAGCAAATTAACTAAGGAGGAACTTCCTGTAGTTGGTCAAGTTACTATTAGAAGTAAACGTATAGACTAGAATTAAATTGTGTAACGAAGAAATGAAATTGATTAAAATTACATTCATAGCATTGTTTTCATTGTTTTTGTTGTTTGCTGTAGATTCTTTTGTTTATGCTGAAAGTTTAGAGTCAGATTCGGGGAACTACAAGATTGATGGTCTTGCTGTTGGGACTCAAGGTGGTGCGGGCATGGAAGCAGACAGTGGTAATTTTAGTATTATGCCTTTTATTGGGGATTCATTAAATAATGAAAAACTCAATTCTCTAAGCTACCAAATGGGAACGGGCATTACAGAAATATTAAATGTGAATGTCCCAATTGTTAGTTGTTTTGAAACTGATACTGATTATTTTAACGGAGAGGGAGAGATGACTGAGTGTGAGCATTCTGCAATTGCTACTGGTGAAAGTGGTGAACCTTTGGGTATGGTTAGACTGTGTGGAGAAGGGGGGTGTTATGACAGAGCGAGAATTGAGATTGATGTGCAGAATAATCCATCTGATACTCTTTATGCTATTCAAATCACTACAACATCAGATTGGAGTTACTACGGATATATTGATGGTAACACAAGAACAATTAAATCGCCTTCAAATCTTTCAATAGATGATTTTTTAACAAAGACTGATTGGGAAAATGTAACAGATGTTTACAATATTTTAGGGCTGACGCCAGGAACTGAGTACTTTGTGCGAATCAGTGCTTTACAAGGTGATTTTACCCAATCTGCATTCGGTCCTTCGAAGTCAGCCATAACGGCTCAACCCACATTGAGAATGTCGTTAAATGTTGGTGCAACATATGGTGAGGATTCAAGTCCAATCCATACTATTAATTTCAATTATTTAAGCTCAACGTCAGTTGAAACAGCCAATAAACTTATTTGGCTTTCATATGGGACAAATGCTCTTAATGGAATTAGTGGTTCAGTAATAGGTGAAAATGATGGTTTATATTCGAGTGAATCTTTATATACAATAACTTCTGATTTTTATAGAGCAAACTTAGCAGGGAGTGAAGGTTTTGGAATTGTTGGTTCTGATATTGAAGATACACTTTTAGGACCTACATTGGTTGCATCTGATTATGTGGAAAGTAGTTATTATGCGGGGGGAATTGTAAGTACGGGTGGGCGGACAGTTTTTACTAGTTCCGGAAATCCTTTGTATGATGGTGTTTTAGGAATAAAGGCTTTTGCTAAAATTTCATCAAATACGCCAACAGGTGAATATGAAGAATTACTTACCTTTTCAATTATTCCTGTATTTTAATGTTTTAAATTTATTTTATTTGTTTTAGATATGTCCAACATTCCTCAAGGTCCGTATGATCCAATTCAAACGGAAGAAAAGATATTGAGATTTTGGCTTGATAATTCATTATACAAGCCCGAGTATGATCCGGTTGCTGACAAAGTCGTATCTGTTGAAGAAATGAAAAAAAGTAATAAAGAAACTTATTGCAATATTAACCCCCCTCCTAATGCATATGGACGTCCTCATTTAGGTAATATTTCGGGGTATGCATATCAAGATTTGTTAGGAAGATATAATCGTATGAAGGGTAAAATGGTTTTGCTTCAACCAGGAAAAGATCATGCAGGAATACAGGGTGAAATAGTTGTGTTAAGAGAATATTTTAAACCTCAGAACAAATCTAAATCGAACATGAGTAGGGATGAATTTTATAACGAAACCTATTCTTATTTTACCAAGATGATGGATCTAGCAATGGAAGATGAAAAAAGAATTGGACTTTCTGCTGATTATGATAGGAATGTTTTTACTCTTGATCCAGATATTGTTAAGACCGTTTTAGAAACATTTATTATGATGCATAATGATGGGCACGTCTATAAAGGTGTAAGAATTGTTAATTGGTGTCCAAGTTGTCAGACAGCCTTGGCGGATATTGATACAGAAAAGAAGGATTACAATACAAAATTTGTGTATATAAAATATCCTGTTTTGTCAGATGAGGGTACTAAGACGGGTGAATACATAATGGTTGCAACTACAAGACCTGAAACAATGTTGGGTGATACTGCCGTAGCTGTTAATCCAAAAGACGAAAGATATAAGAATTATATTGGTAAAAAAGTGATGGTTCCTTTGGTGGATAGAGTAATTCCCGTGATAACTGATGAAATGGTTGACAAAGAATTTGGGACTGGTGCTGTTAAGGTTACTCCGGCTCATTCTCCAGCTGATTATGCAATTATGTTGAGATGGAATAATATAAATCCTGATAAAAAGATTGATTATATAAACGTTATTGATAAAAATGCAATAATGGTTGGGCCTGTTGGGATTTATAAAGGACAGAGTACAAACGAATGTGCAATAAACGTTATATCAGATCTTGAAAAATTAGGACTTATTGATCGTATTGAGGAGATGGAACATACTGTTTCTGTTTGTGAACGATGTAAAACTATTATTGAACCAATAATGTCCTCCCAATGGTTTGTAAAGGTTGATGATTTAAAACAGAAAGCTATTGAGGTGGTAGAAAAAGATGAAGTTATAATACATCCGAAGTATCTCAAAAAAAGATATCTTCATTGGATGAATAATTTAAGGGATTGGCCAATAAGTAGATCTTTATGGTGGGGGTATCGTGTTCCCGCTTGGTATAAAGGTGCTGTAACAGAAATGACTGATGAAAATGGAAAAATTATTAATAAAATTGGGGATATAGCTGTTGGTGATTTTAATGATGCTGTGAATAAAGGGGTTGCTAAACTTTCATTGGATTCTCCAGGAGAGGATTGGTTTCAGGACGATGATGTATTTGATACCTGGTTTTCTTCAGGTCAATGGCCATATGCGACACTAATAAGAAATAACTTACTAGACAAATTTTTTCCTACAGATTTAATGGAAACAGGATATGATATTTTAGAATTTTGGGTTTCTAGAATGATAATGTTTTCCCTATATCGCTTTGGGGAAATACCTTTTAAAGATGTTTATCTCCATGGTATGGTGCAAGGAACTGATGGACAAAAAATGTCAAAAAGTAAAGGAAATGTTGTACCTTTTGATGACTTAATAAATGAATATGGCGCAGATGCGTTGAGATTACTCTATATTACAGGAAATAAAGCTGGGGCCAGTTATAGAATCGACAGAAGGAAACTAGAAGGTTATAGGAAATTTTTAAATAAGATTTGGAATGCTACTAAATTTATTCTTAATAGTGTTTCAGATTTTGAGGATATTGCTGAAATTGATAGAGAAAAACTTAAGTTTGAAGAAATTGATAGTAAGATGATTACTGCAGTTGAACAACTTGCTGTTCAAGTTGGCAAAGCGATTGAAAATTTCAAGTTTGGACTAGTAGCTTTAGACTTACAGCAATCTTTCTGGCACGATTTTTGTGATGTGTATATTGAAGCAGTAAAAAACAGGCTTTATACTAAAGATAGGGAAGGTAATTCGATTGCATATAATGTAGACAGTAGAAGAGCTAGTCAATGGACATTGTGGTATTGTATTAGGATTTATCTACAATTACTTCATCCATACATTCCTTTTATTACTGAGGAGTTATGGGCATATCTTCCCAAGATTAAAGGAGAGAATAAGAGTATTATGTATAGTAAATTTCCATCAGTATTAAATTAGAAATTTGTAAAATGAAAATATCCTGTATAGTTCCTGTATATAACAATGAAACGACGCTTGAACATGTTCTTTCGGTTCTTACTTCTATTGATGAAATAGACGAAGTAATTGTGGGTGACGATGCTTCCTCAGATAAATCATATAAAATTGCTCAAGAATTTGGTTCAAAAATCAGACTATTTAGAAATGAAAAAAATCTAGGAAAAGGTGGGAATGTTGTAAAAGGGATTAAAATGTCTAAGGGTGACGTATTGTTTTTCTGCGATGCTGACTTATCAAAGCTAGACAAAAAACATGTGATGAATCTTATAAATACTTTTAAAGACGGAAATTATGATATGGTTATCGGAGCTAGGAAGGAAGATAGTGAAACCCCTGTCATTGGTAAATTTTTGGAGACTGTTTCTGGAGAGCGTATATTGAAAAGAAAAAACATTGAAGAATATCTTAATCTAATATCAAGTGTTGGAAATGGAATTGAACAGATAACTAACTTTGCTCATAGAAAAAAGAAAGTAAAAATGGTTATTAATGAAGGGACTGGTCATATTATAAAAGCTTATAGAAAAGATAAGATTGAAGCTACAAGAGAATATGTTCAGGAAATTGGACAGATTGTTAAAACTGACGTAAAGTTAAAAAGAAAATTAATAGGTGCGGCAAAAGTTGTTGGAGTAGTTGCTGTTTTGTCGGGAGTATTTTCACTTTGGTTTTTTAATAGAAAAAAGGCAATAGGGAAGACGAGTAGGAAGTAATAGATTTGTGATATATTTTATTAAACCGGTAAAACTGAGACTGATTCTACGATATCATCAATAAAACCATCCATTATTTTAGAAATATTGTGCCAACTTTCTTTTACTCTGTGATCAGTAATTCTGTCTTGAGGATAATTATATGTTCTTATTTTTTCGGATCTTTCATTACTTCCGATTTGATCTGATCTTTGTCCTTTAATTTCTGCTTCCTGTTTTTCCTTTTCAACCTGATAAAGTCGTGATTTTAGAACCTGAAGAGCCATTTCTCTATTCTGAATTTGTGATTTATTTTCTTTACAGGTTACAACAGTTCCGGTAGGAATGTGAGTCATTCTAACTGCAGAATTTGTTGTATTTACACTTTGTCCTCCAGGGCCACTCCCTTTCATGGTTTCCATCTCAATATCCTGGGGACGGATTTCTATTTCAATATCTTCAACTTGCGGTAGTACAGCTACAGATGCCGTTGAAGTATGTATTCTGCCTGAGCTTTCGGTAGTTGGAACTCTTTGAACACGATGAACTCCCGATTCTCGGATCATTTTTTTATAAGCTTTATCTCCCTCAAAAAGAATAACTACAGTCTTTATTCCACCTGCTTCGTTTTCACTACTATCAAGAATAGTAATTCGCCATCCATTGCGTTGTGCAAAATGTGTGTACATTCTTTGAAGATCTGATGCAAAAATGCTGGCTTCATCACCACCAGCTCCAGCCCTAATCTCGATTATTGCATTTGTAAATTTTTCATCCTCTGGTGGATGGAGAGCTCTAAATAATTCTACTTCCAAGTCTTTAATATTTGTTTGGATGTTTGACAATTCTTCGTTTAACATTTCGACCATGGTAGGGTCAGCTTCTGTTGCGATTCCTTTTTTACAACTTGCAATTTCAGCTTTTTGGGATTCGATCTTTTTGATTATTTCGATGTATTGACTATATTTTGAGAGCTTTTTAAATTCATTTGCAGTAAAGGTTGGGTCATTATCAGCTACTCTTTTAGATAGATTTTCGAAAATTCTTTTTACTTCTTCAACCTCTTGCTGTGTTGCCTCTGTTACAATCTTGTTCATTCGAAATAATAATAATTAAAACATCATTATTTTAACAGAAAAACCTCTAATTTTCAATTTGTAATTGATAAGTAAATTTGGTATAATTCTAAATATTATATAGCTTCAATAAAAGATGAAAAAAATATCATTTACTAGGCTTTTAGATTTACTTCCTGGTCTCTTTGTATGGAGTGTAATTATTGGTGTTTTTGTTGGAAGTTATTTTTTCCCAATTGTTGTTGCATATTTTATTATCCTCTTTAATGTATATTGGGTGTTGAAAACTGTAAGTATGAACTATTATTATATTAGATCTTTTATAATGCTTAGGGCATGGTGCTTGTTTAATTGGAAAGGTAGAGCTGAAGCCTTGACTGGTAAATCAGAAATATCTGCCTTTTTAATTAATGAATACCATTTTATTTCAACAATGTCTCTAAGAGATATTTTTGAAAAAACACACGAAAAATTAAATTTTGAAAAGAAACGATTTATTACATTGCCTTATTGGATTGAGCTACCGATATTGTTAATACAAAAAAGAGTTGCTATTTGGCTTATTCAGTCAGAAATTAACCATTTTAACAAGCAAAAAGAGACAGATATTATTTGGGATTATAAGAAAATAAAACACTTTATAATAATCCCATTTGCAAAAGAGCCATATTCCGTTCTTAAACCTACTGTAGATAGACTCGCGAAACAAGACTGTGATACCAAATCTATTGTTGTTGTGCTTGCTACAGAAAAGGCATGTCCAACGGGTCAAGATATTGCTTCGCAATTAACAAAAGAGTATGAAGGTGTTTTTGCTGATATTATTACAACAGTACATGAGTTAAAAACTGATGAAATTCGTGGAAAATCAGCCAATATGTGGTATGCAGCAACGGTTGCTAAACAAAAAATAGATAATGAAAAAATGAATGAAGATTTTATAACCATGACAAGCTGTGATTGCGATTCGCAATTTCCAACTAATTACTTCTCAGTTCTAACATATGAATTCTGTAAGAATCCGTTAAGGTATAGAAAATATTGGAATGGATCAATGATCTATTATGATAACATTTGGGAAGTGCCTTTTTATGTCAGGGTTGCAAATACTTTATTTAGTTGTACTGCGTTGGCTACCCACTCTAGACCTAATATGATTCAAGTTTCAACATATTCTGGTTCATATAAACTAATAAAGGATATTGGTTTTTGGACAAAAGATAAAATACCTGAGGATTGGAATATGTATTTTAAAGCGGTATTTAAATATGGAAAAGATGTTTCAGTAGTTCCTTTGTTTTTATCAATATTTTCGGATGCTGCCGGATCAACAACTCATTGGAAATCATTCGTAAATCAATATGAACAGGTAAAACGTTGGTCATGGGGTGTTTCTGATGATTCATGGATTATTCAAAATATGATTTCAACCAGAAGAAAGTTTAGTGACTGGATATCAGTATTTATAAAGGGAATTAATGCAACGGTTGATCACTTTTTGTGGCCTTTATATGGTTTTGTGTTGGCTTTTGGGGCAAATATTCCACCTCTTATAAGTAAGCCATTTTCTAATACAGTGCTTGGTAATAATCTATCCCCAATAATTTCAATAATTTTGACTATATCAACTATTCAATTTCTCGGAATTGTTCTTTTAGATACCGAGCTAAAACCTAAGCGTCCTGATAATAAAAGGGGTTTCTTTTCATATATCTTATATTTTTTGGAGTTCATATTTATGCCAATAACGGGTATTATTTTTGGAAGTTTACCCGCACTTGATGCTCATACTAGGTTATTGATGGGAAAGAGAATGGAGTATCGTATAACTGAAAAACAATAATTAATCTTAAGTACCTTTCTAAGATACAATGAAATATGAAATTGTTACAATACCAGACAAAAGACTAAGGATGATTTCAAAGGATGTCGATGTTTCAGAAACAAATACCTTAAAATTTCAGGAATTTCTTAATGATCTTAGAGAAATGATGTATAAATTTGATGGAGGTGGTTTGTCGGCAATTCAGCTAGGTATTCCCAAAAGAATATTCGTGGTAAATGGTGAGGTATATGGGAATTCTAAGGTTGATTATTTCATAAACCCTGTTGTTAAGCCAGTTGGTACTGAGGAAAAAAATGATTTTGATGGTTGTTTAAGTGTGAGAGGTTATTATGGGAATACTTTTAGACCTAAAAAAGTAAAGGTTATTTATTATAATTCTAAAGGGGAGAAAGTAAAAGGCGTTTTCTCAGGAATGATTAGTAGAACAATCCATCATGAATTGGACCATTTAAATGGAATTTTGTGGATTGATAGAGTAGATGATCTTAAAAAAATAAAATTAGACAAGCGATATAAAGAACCAGTTAGTTTCGACGAAGTGGTTAAATCAAGAAAGCCCCTTAAGTTTTAAATATAACTTTGATGTTTAGGAAGCTTTCTGATATGATATGTTTTAATTCAAATTTTACTTAATTACTGCTCACAGATATGAAAATTAAATTACTACCAATACTTTCGTCATTGTTTCTAGTTGCATTGTTTATATTTATACCAAGTAAAGTATATGCTGAAAGTGCTGATGGAATTTTACGTGAAAGAGAAGCTGAGCGAATTGAAAGACTTGTTGCTGAACTTAAACTTGTTATTCCAGATATTACTAGTGAACCTTCTCCTGTAGTTACTTTTACACCGATTAAAGGTAATACAATAGAATTACAGGTTAATGGAAAAGGCTTCAATGCTATTCAAAGCCCTTACCAATTTGAAGGACTGTCGGTTGGAAAATACGTACTTGATTTTAAATATGTGGATGGATCGGATATTACTCAAACATTTACCAAGAATTTGATAATTATTCCAAGAGAAGCACGTACTCAAAATCAGAAACTTATATTTAAAAAAGGTGAAGAAGTAATCGTTGCTGGAACGGCGTTGCCTTTTTCAAGTATAGACATGTGGATTATTTCTTCTAACGAAATTCTTTTCAAAAATACACCTGTTGACGAAGATGGTAATTGGTCGATTAATTTATCTGAGGGATTGGCGTGTGCTGATTATAAGATTTTAACGATGGTTAAAAAGGATGGGTTTTCTAGTGCAGTGTCAACTGCTTTAAATATTTCTTATTGTACTGAAAACCAGACAGCAATAATCTCACAAGGAGAGGAGATAGATCAATTAACATTATCTGAGCGTTTTCATGGGCTTGTTGAAGATATCAAAGCAAATGAAGATAGTATTGTTGTTGCTGTTGCATCTGTATTGACAGGACTTATAATTGGAGTTTTTTATTCCATCATTAGGGTTAGGGGAATGAAAAATAAAGTAAAAAACATGTTAGAAAGCAAATTGGAAAAAACAGGATTTGTGAAAACTGATGTTGGCGATTCTGATGATCTTTTGGCAGGTATTAAACCTGTGAAAACAAAGCATACAAAGCCTTCGAAGTTAATAAAACCTAAAGAAATAGAAGAAACTGAATACGAAAAGGATGATGTTGTGTTGGAACAAGAAGTTCCTGTTGATGAAGAAGAACCTGTAAAGGAAGAAGAAAATGTGCAAACTGAGCCTGATGATAAGGTTGAACAGATTGTGCCGGAACTAGTAGTTGAACCAATTCAAGAAGAAGTAGAGGTTAAGAAAGCTCATGAAAAGCAAAACTTCTTTCAAGGTTTGAAGAAAAAGATAAAGATAAAAAAAGATATTCCATTGGAAAAAGAAGATTTGAAAGATGAGGAAGTTGAAGTTAAAGAGGAAAAGCCTCAAGAAGAAAAGAAGAAACCTAAAAAGAAAGGAAATAGTTTTTCTCGTGAGGAATTTTTATCAAAATTTCAAGAGCTTGAGAAAAATCCTAAAGCACCCAAGATTACACTTACTTCAAATAGTAATCCCGAAGTTTTCACAGATGATTAATTGTGGATACTTATCTTAATTACTTTTCACAATGACCTTTATCAGATATTTTGTTATGTCATGTTGAGTGTTTTATTATATCAATCAGGTGAAATTTTAATCTTCTTATGATAATTTCTTTAAGTTGATAAAAAGAAAGAGGGCGGTGTTTTCACACCGCCCTCTTTCAAAAAATTAAAACATTTGAACTACTAAAAAGTTGGTTGAACTGGAGTAGCTACATTTGTTTTATTGTCGGTTGGGGACTCGGCTTGTAGTGCCTTTAGTTCTTCTAATAATTTCTCTAACTCCTCTTGCTTCTTTTTTACTTCATCACTACTTGGAGTAGGAGTTGTTGGTGTTGTCATTTGTGGTTGTAGAAGCTGAGAGGGATTTGAATAAATTGGTTGTGGTGTTGGATTGACGAGCGGTGGGGGGGTAGTTAGTTGAGTGGGTTCAGTTGAACCACCTTCAGTAACTTGTTTCTTGAGGTTAGTAACTGAGTTAATGGTTAAAACCAAGATATCTTTTTCTGTTTCAAAAGACTGAATAACTCGATCCATCACTTCTGGAGTTGCGCCTTTTTGGTCGATTTCCTGAAGAAGGGAATCTTTTACCATTTGTGGTGCCCCTGTGTTGTTGATGAGGAGTTTAAGTTTTTGAACTGTGTTGTTGGCAGTATCATCCATATAAAAAATAATAAAACTTAAATAAATTTCGGTTATCGGTTGGAGCAATTACTACATTCTATTACGGTGAAAACAAAATTGCAAGCAAACTGTTCACTGATAGTGGTCAATTTGTCTTAATATTTTCACACATGTGTGATTATTGTACAAATTGGTTAATCTGACGGATAATCTGTACGACATTAGCACTTGGAAGTAAACTTACGAATTTTTCACCGTTTTCTTCAAAGATAAGATCCTTTTCTTTTCTAATAATTTTTCCATCAATTTTTTCAAAATAATATTCTTTAGTTACTTCGAAATCGTTTAAGTATTTATCAACTTGAGAAATTGGAATAGAGTTAAAGACTTCAATCTTTGGTATTCCATATAGGTTTCTGGCCATTTTCATTAATTCTAAATCGCTTTTAATTCTATCAGCTATGTTATCAACGCCAAGATGATCGCCCTCCTTTGGAATCATAATTTCTTTTGTGCAATCAGGTTTGTCGCAATACATTATTGTATTATTCGTTACTTCATCAACATCACAAATGGAGGATGGGTTAGTTGTAAGATTTTTAGAATTACCGCATTTAGGACAAGCTCTGCGATCTTTAATTCTTATATCAATAAGCTTTATTGGAACATTGATAAACATAAAATAATCAGGATCATTTCTATACCCAATCAAATCTCTCATGTAAAGAGAATAAGAAACCTGATCTATTGTTCGAGGAAATCCATCAATAAACAGGGATTGATGAGTAAGTTTATCAAATTCTTTTTTTAATAGTATAAGGGCTAATTCTGTTGGACTTACTGATTTTGTACTTCTATTTATTAATGAGTCAGCAAGTTCATCAGGACTGGCATAACCTCTATGGTTTTTGACCATATATTTATAAGTTTCAGATTCTTTACCGTTTGCTCTGTAGTCTTCATCTGCTTTTCTAAAAAGATCTCCAACGCTTATTGTCGTGAAATATTGTTGTCCAACAATCTCTCCGAGTAGGCCTAAAAACGTTCCTTTTCCAGCCATTTTGGGCGACATTGCGTAACAAATGAAAGTACTCTTTTTCATATATTCCCGAATGTTCTCTATTTCTTTTCCAAAAAATTTATTGAAATATATCTTTCTTTCATTAGGATTTAACAAATCATAACTACGATCTGCTTTTACTTTTGGTGAAAGCCAAGTGTAATCAACGTTATATTTATTAGTGATTTCCATATTTAATTAATATAAGTTTATATGCGTTATCTAAATATATCATATATTTTGAATATGTGCATCAATTGTTTTTAAAGATGAAAGGTCATTGTGACATTATTACTGCTAGCTTTTTGTCAAATAGGAATAATCAAACTATTGTAATATTTATAAATTATAAAAAGTAATTAGTCTTTGTAAATTTAATTAATTAATATCATAAAATGAAAAAGATATTCATTCTGGTTGGGGTGTTCGTTGTAATAGGGATATATTATGTTTATCAGAATGCTAGGGGGAGTGCTAATGATATTAATAATACCTTGTATAATAATGAAAGTTCTGAAACAACTGAATCTGTTTCTGAACAAGATCGATATGTTTATATTGATGTAGCTGGTGCTGTAAATATTCCTGGAGTAATAACATTGCCAGTCGATAGTATTGTTAACGATGCCATTTCTGAGGCGGGTGGGTTTTCAAGTGAATATGACAAATCATATGTTGATAAAAATATAAATCTTGCAGAAAAGGTAACAGATGGACAAAAAATATATGTACCGTATAAAGGAGAAGTTGTTGTAGAACAAGTTAATTTGAATGATGTTGGCAGTCCGAATGGTGGTCTGGTAAATATTAACACAGCATCTCTTTCAGAGTTAGATAGCCTACCTTCAATTGGACCTGTAACTGCCCAGGCAATAATTGATGGTAGACCCTATAAAAAGATTGAAGAACTGTTAGAAATAACTGGAATAGGTGAGTCAACTTTTGATAAGATTAAGGAAAAAATACGTATATGATTAAACCTTACTTGGTATTGATTTTAGGTGTAATCATTGGGATTGGTAATACATATCTTTGTTACGAGAACTCCATAGATGTTGTTGATTATTCTGGAAAATGTGGAGAAGTTATTGGTGTAGTTGGGAGTACAGTTCAGTTTAGTGGAAGCACACAGCAGTTTGATCTTGAAGATGTTGCTGTCAAAAATGGGGATGAGGTGTTGAAGTTGAAAGAAAGGGTTAGAATGTTTGTTCCGTTGTTTCCTGAACTGAATATTGGTGATAACGTGTCTACTGACGCATGTATTGATAAGAGTCAATATGTACAATATCAGTCATCTCTGGAGTCTCGTGGTGTAGGATATATTAGTATGGGAAGAGAGGTGCATGTTGAAAAATCAGTTAAAAATAAATTAAAATATCAACTTAAGTCAGTAATAATAAAAAGTGTTGAGTCTAACTTTAGTGAACCTTATGCTTCAATTATATTAGGAATGGCGTGGGGGATTAAAAGAATTAAAGGTTTCGTATGGGAAGAAGTAATAAGAAATGCTGGAGTATCTTATCTTTTTTCAGTTTCTGGACATCAAATATTTGTTATTACCGGAATTATTAGTAAACTATCAAAAAATATTATTAAACGGATTTGGTTTTTATTATCTATTATGGTAATTCTATACACTTATGGTCTTATATCTGATATTGGAACTGGATTTAATCGTGCTTTTATGATGTTACTTTTTATAAATTTAGCGCAAATATTAGGGAGGCCTGTAATAAAAGAAATTGTGATAATATTTGTTTTTTCATTAATGCTGGTTGGTGATCCATCAATATATAGGTTACAGGGATTTCAATTATCAATGCTTGCAACAATGGGAATAATAGTATTTGCTCCTACATTTAGAAGAAAACTAATTAAATTCCCTAAATTAATTTCTGAATTTTTGGTTAATCCAATTGTTGTTCAAATGATGATTTTTCCAATGATACTATCTGCCTATGGTGGATTTTCACCTTTTGGGATAATAACAAGTTCAATTTTATCAATTTTCGTTCCTTTGGTGGTAGGATTAGGTATATTTTTACCTCTGATTTCAGGCTTTGATTTGGTGTCTAAGGGGGTTAGTTACTTTTGTTATCCAATTTTAATATTTATTGAACAGTTCTTAAATTGGATTTATAAAATACCAATAAGTTTTGTTGAGGTTAATGTAGGAAGTAATTTTGTCAAAATCTATTATTTTCTATTTGGTTTAATTTATATGTTATCTAGGAATGAATGAAGTTAAAAGTGTAATTTTATTGATTATTTGGGTTACATCTTTTCTTTTGGGAATAATAAATTTACCTCAAACGCAAATTAGTTTTCTTGATGTTGGGCAGGGTGATTGTATATTAATTAAAACTAATAAAGGGAAATACATTCTAATCGATGGGGGGCCTGATTTGAATTCGATTTATCAAGTAGGTAAGAATATGAAGTCCGTTTCGGAATTTTCTCTTGTTGTTTTAACTCATCCACATGCTGATCATATAAATGGTTTTTGGTATTTGTCAAATAGATTTGAATTTGAGAACATATTGATTAACGACGTACATTATGAAAATGCAGTTTGGGATAGCTTTAAGCAAAAATGTGAGAAAATGGAATGCAAAAACTTAGGTGAAAAACGTGAATTAAGCATTGAAATTGATGGATTGAATATAGATCTTTGGGCTCCAAATTGCGAAGGGTGGGTTAGGAATGTAAATAATTGTTCGATTATTACGTTGGTTAAATATGACGATTATGATTTTTTGTTGATGGGAGATGCAGAGCAAGAGGAAGAGGAATTATTCATTGAAGAATATGGAAGTAAGCTTAAAGATATTGAGGTTTTAAAAGCTGGTCATCATTGTTCACGTACTGCGAGTGATGAAAAATTTGTTGAATATATAAATCCGGAAATTGCTATCTGTTCAGTCGGTGTAGATAATCAGTCCAAGCATCCTCATGAAGAAACTATTGAGCTTTTCAATAAATACAACATAAAAATACTGAGAACCGATTATTTGGGCAGTATTATTTTCAATATTTCAAAGACAGGCTCGATTTCGATTTTTACAGATCGGACTTATCAACTTTAACACTTGGACCCATTGTTGGGGCTAAATGAATTGTTGAAACTGTTAAATTGATTGATTTTCCAGATAATGTGGAAAGACTTTTGATTACAGCCATGAAGTTATCAACAATCTTATCCGTTTCCATATCAACTTTTCCAATGGATGTATGTAGAATCATATCCTTGTCAATTTTATAGTCCATTTTACCTGAGCGATACTGATTAACAGATGTCTCAATGTCTGTAGTAACTGTATTGTTTTTAGGATTAGGCATTATTCCTTTAGGTCCTAATACTTTTCCAAGCATTGCGATCTTAGGCATTATTGCAGGATCAGCGATTGCAATGTCAAAATCCAACCATCCATCCATTACTTTTTTTACTAAATCATCTGAACCAACAGCATCAACTTTCAAATCTTTTGCCTTTTGGATTAATTCAGGATTCTGTGTAAAAACAATAATTTTTAGCTCTTTGCTAAAAGGATAGGGGAGTTGAACACTTCCTTTAGTCAATTGAGTTTCTTTTTTATCTCTCTTTGTGAGTTTAATGTGCAGGTCTATTGTGTTTACAAATTTAGTGTAGACATTTTTCTTTACTTTTTCTACTGCTTCTTTAATTTGTAAAGGTTGTGATAGTTTAGACTTTGTAAGTGCTTTATATTTTTTTCCTCTTTTCATTTTATTATTATTATCAAGTTATTATTTTTCGACATCTACACCCATTTGTCTGGCTGTGCCTGCAATAATCTTCATAGCCATTTCCATATCATCGGTATTGAGATCATCGAGTTTCTTTTCAGCAATTCTCTTCATTTGTTCTTTTGTTAGTGTACCTACGTTTTGAGTGTTGGGATTTGAAGATCCCTTGGCTATATTTAGTTCTTTTCTGATAAAGTCAGACACTGGAGGTGTTTTGATTTCTAATGTAAATGTCCTGTCTTTGTACACAGTGATAACTACGGGAACCTGATAACCGGCCCATACTTTGCTTTGCTCATTAAACTTTGTGCAAAACTCACCAATATTTATTCCTGTAGGACTAAGTGCTGGACCAACTGGTGGAGCGGGGGTTGCTTTTCCAGACTCAATCTGTAACTTTACAAGAGCTGTTACTTCTTTCGCCATTTCTTCTTAGTTATAAAAATTATTTCACATTTTCCGTAGTAAAATTGCAGACGAAACTTGAAAAATTCGAGAGGTACGAATTTTATAACTTCTGTACGTCATTAAAATCTAATTCTACGGGTGTTTCTCTTCCAAAAATTGTAATAAGGATTTTAACTTTTCCTTTAGCAACATTAGCTTCTTTTACATTACCAATAAATCCATTAAAGTCTCCTTTGATAACCTTGATAGCATCACCTTCTTTAAATGTTTTTTGAAATGTTGCCTTTTTCTCTTGCTTGAATTGCATCATATTTTCTACCTCTGGCTTGGTTAAAGGCATTGGCTTCTTACCAGCACTAATGAAACCTTTTACTCCTTCAATATTTCTTACCATCGAAAAAGTATCTTTGTCCATTACCATGTTAATGAAAATGTAGCCAGGTAATAATCTTTCTTCCTTAATTTTTTGTTTGCCGTTACTGATAACTATCTTTTTCTGTATAGGTATAACAATTTCTTTAAATTTTCTTTCGAGAGAGAGTGCAGTTATCCTTTTTTCAATTTCTGCTTTAATTTTGTTCTCGAGTGATACAGCGGTACTAATTACAAACCACTGATGACTTTTTACTGATTTTGTAGGTATCATTTTTTTATAAAATATATTTATCTCTAATTTGGTAGAAAAGTATGTCCAATACAAGTATCAAAAGTATTATTATTACAGAAAAGATAATAATAAACGTTGTTGATTTTAACCATTGTTTGAACGTTGGCCATTGCATTGTTTTGACTTCTTGGAATATATTTTTTATTCCAGAAAGAATTTTCTTATTCTTTTTCATATCGGCTATTATATCAAAAAATACATCGGGTGTAAAACAGGCCCACTCTGACTTGAACAGAGAACGGCGGTTTTGGAGACCACTGTTTTACCAATTAAACTATGGGCCCCTGAATTATTTCTTAAGTTTGCTCTCCTTGTGTATTGTGTGCTTTTGGCAGAATGGACAAAACTTTTTTATTTCCAAAGCATCTTTAATGTTTTTAGGATTTTTGGTTGTATTTGTCGTTACTCTTTTACATTCTGAACATTTCAATCCAATAATAAGATTTTCTGCTTTACTTGCCATTGTTTTTTTTATTAATTTAATGATCTAGCAAAAGCTGAAACCGGGGATCGAACCCGGGACCCCACCCTTACCATGGGTGTGCTCTACCAACTGAGCTATTTCAGCATTTTAAAACTATTCTTAATGAATGATGGGAGGCTTTTGTGCCCTAGCTAACAACGTGGGTTTCCTCAATTCCAATCCGCAGATTGGAACGATTTTGGAATCCCAAATACTAGGGTGTTGGGACAAAAAATACCTCCCATCAATTCGATTATAACATGATGGATGTCATAGTTCAATTAACCTCTTTATCGTACTATATCACGTTGCTCTTATTGGATTCAGTCAAATTTTCATTAAGTATAAAACTTAACAGAATTAATTGTTAGAAAGACTCGATTAGAAGCTTGACATTTTTTTTAAAATTTAATATACTTATTACGTACATGAATTGAGTTTTAAAAAGTTGCGTAAACTGCCTGTTTTTTACAAGCTTTTAGTTTTTCCTGTTCTTATC
>DAOOWV010000022.1:0-13119 GCA_035371485.1 Candidatus Dojkabacteria bacterium
ATAGTAATGCACAGAACAAAAGAGTAGTACTTGGAATCCTTGGGACACTACACCCTAATGTAATTAAAAACTTCAAACTTCCCAAATATACATCTGCAATGGAATTGCTTTTACAGGAATTCCATGTCCTGAGTAGAACAACAAATTACAAAAAAGTATATCCTTTTCCACCTATTATTCAAGACATGTGCTTTATTATCGATGACAATACCGAATATAGAGGATTAAAAGACGCTATTTTAACTTCTAATGCAAAAGAATATATTGAAAAATTGGATATTATAGACATATTTAGAAATGATGAAAATCCCATTATTAAAAAAGGACAAGTACAAAAACAGGTTACAATCAGAATCTATTTTAATAAATACAGTAACCAGATTACAAATAAAGATGTTGAGGACTTACGAAAATCAATAATTGAAAGGGTAAAAGAGAAAGTTAATGGAGAACTTAAACTCTAGTTCAAAAAAATTACTTAAACAATTTCAGTATGAAAAAGGGAATTATATTTACAGTAGCTTTCTTACTATTAGTTATTTCAATTGTCACTTATTTTGTTTGGTACAAGCCCAAGGTACAGATAGTTAGGGAAAATATTGAAACCAGATCGTCACTTATTAATGAGTCTAATTTCTTTTTTTGGGATGTTGCAGACAACGTTTCTATAGACTACATAAATGCTTCACATTATGATTTTGTAATCCTTTCCCCTGATAAAATTAAATCTCTCGCTACCGAAGCAATACAAAAAAATATAATTATTGATTATTCTCAAAATATAAATATTAATGAATTAAAAGATAATCAAGAACTCAATAAGCATTATGGAATAATTGGAGTTTTGGTACCTATTTCAGAAATTAATAAGAATGTAAATCAAATTAAATCAACATGTATGCCATGGGGATGTACAATAAATTATTTGACACAATTTTTTCTTCTTTGGGATGAGGAACCTAGTAAACAGTTAATTGATTTGATTGATAAACATCCAGAAAATTTTTCTATTATTGCAGAAAATATTATCACTGAAAATAAGGAAATTACCACACCAAGTAACATTAAACTCTTTTCAGTAGAAAATTTAACAGGAAAGCCTTCCATCGATAATACTAAGCTATGGAAAGATATTGGTAACATTGTCAAAAACGCCGATCAAAATAAATATGGATATCAATTAGTCTTTGATAAAGATAATAAATATCCTACTCTATCTCAAGTACCCAAAGCTTCTGTAGAATTAATAAATGACACAGTTCCTGTATTTAAATGGAATATTATTGCTCCACACAAAGGAGTATCCCAACAATCCTACAGCATGTCAATTAATAGCAAGGATACAGACTGGTCACAATATTTTTTTAATTATCCTGTAGAAGTACATCTTGAAGATGACCCTATCAACCTTATGTACACAACTGGACGAACTCCTTCATCAATGACATCTGCTGAAATCATACCAGAAAACGAAGTTATTGGAACTGAATTTTCTATGATGTTACAAATTTGGACATTGGTATCCTTTGAAGGATATGATACTTTTGAAACAGTTCCAGTATATCCAACATTTCTTACATTTGATTTTGATTTTTTAAATTATCAAAAAAATGGAACTAATAATAATTTTAAATCAATAGCTTGGATTCCTGAATGGGGAATAGAAGAAGGTTTAAATACATTAAGGAGTACCCCAAATCAATATACTACTGTTAGTCCAGTGTGGTTTTGGCCAAAATCCGATGGAACCTTAAGAACATTGCAAAGCTATAACAATCAGGATCTTATCCAATTTGGTCGAAGCAACAATATAGCTATAATCCCATCAATTCAAATAGAAAATGATGACGTAGAAGTTGTTTCATCATTGTTAAACGAATCTGTTGATAAGCATATTGATTCAATAGTGGACGTTGTAGTACAAAACGATTATGATGGAATTGACCTTGATTATGAAATAACTTATCAAAAAGATAAAGAAGCCTTAATTGGTTTTCTGCGTAAACTTGCTGACAAACTCCATGAAAATGGAAAAATATTAAGTTTTACTGTACTTCCTCAGTGGGGAGACAACATCACCTATGGATTTAGACCTGAAACCCATATGGCACAAGATTGGAAACAGATAGGGGAGATTGTAGATGAATTTAGAATAATGTCATATGATTATAGAACAAGATCAAATGCAATTCCGGGAGCAATAGCTCCTTATGCATGGTATTTAGCCATTCTTAGATATGCTCAGCAAAATGTACCCAACGAGAAGATAATTATGGGAATTCCTTTATATGGCGTTGATTGGAAATTAATAAGCAATAATGAAATTTCACTTAATAGTTACACCACAGGACAATCATTATATAATGATATTAATAGCTTACTTACTAGTAGTTTCAAAAGAAGAGAGCAACTTGTCGATGGAGGATTATCATTAAATCCACTAGGGGCATATAGTAGAAATGCGTACTCTGGATTTTATAGAAATTCAAATGATTGGAATCAAGAACAAATACAGGTTTACGTTAATAATGGTTGGAGGTTTACTTCTTACTTAAATAAAAATAACGTCAATCAAAGAATTCTAACTGCAAAAGATGCTGGTATTGGTGGTTACGCTGTATGGAGACTTATCAGTTATTAAATGATACATGATATGTGATATATGATAAACCTATCATTTATCACTCATCACTTATCATTTAAGTAGAGTTTTCGCACCGCTATAATTCCTGTTGCTGACGCTCCAACTATATATCCTGAAACCCCTGCCCCATCTCCAGCCACATATAAATTCTTAACTTGGGTCTGTAAGTTATTATCAGTCTTTACCATTGATCCTCTAAATTTTACCTCAGGTGCATATAAAAGATTTGAACCATTATTGATACCGACAAGTACTTTATCAAGTTTATCCAATCCTTCAAGGATGTTAATAACTATTCTATGAGGCAATGCCATTGAAATATCTCCTGGGGTAGCATCTTTTAAAGTAGGTTGCACAAAACTTCTATTTATTCTATTCCATATTTTGAACAGATACTTTGAAGCCATGATGCACCTATTCTACCCAGAGCCAAAAGGATTATTTTACCTAAAATTTCAACATTTCTCTGATTTTTATTGACTGTAACTTTTCTCCCTTGCAAGTACCATCTTCAACAATAAGATCATTAACCTCGTGTTCACATAAAATTTCAACTCCGTTATCTTTTAAATACTTTTAAAATTTCTTAATAATTGGAATAAGTTTATCAGTACCTACATGTTGAGTCCTTCTAATATATAACCGGATATCTTCTTTTTGAGCTTTTTCGACAAGACTTGAAACTGCATCCATATCCTTAGGATAAAACTCTGAATCCACACCAAATTTTCTATAAATTTCTTCAACTTCCTTTACCAATAACTCGTAATCATCAAGGGTTACTAAGTGTAGGGACTTTGTATGACTCAAAACTGGAGTATAATGGAGTTTTCCATCTGAATATGTCCCTGCACCACCCAAATCACACATAACTTCATCTCTTTGACGTTTTCGTCGTATTTTTTCCTTTTTCAATCAATAAGATTTTTAATTTCTTTTTATTTTGAATTAATTTATATGCTGCAAACATTCCTGCAGGACCACCACCAACAATAATTATATCGTATATATTTTTTAATAATTAAATTAAAGAACTAGGAAATATCACTCTCTAATTTTTTTTCTTTCTTACTTATCACCTATCACGTATCATTTAATATCAACTTTTCGTTCTCTCACTTTAGTTGAAAGTTAACCAGCCCCAAATTCTAAAAACCAAGAAGAGCAGGAATTCACTTGTTAGTTTGTTAATTTTTTCACTTGATTTATAAAACCAACAAATATTGGATGTGGATGTATAAACCTCGTTTTCAATTCTGGATGGTATTGTGTTCCAATAAAGAAAGGATGTACTTTTTTAGGTAATTCTATTGCTTCAACTAAATTTCCATCAGGACTTGTACCACTTATGATCATACCGGCTTTCTCAAGCATCTCTCTGTATTCATTATTAAATTCATATCGATGTCTATGTCTTTCCATTACTGTTGGCAAATTGTAAAGTGAATTACCATTTTTTATTCCATCAGCATATAATTCTTCAAGAATAGAACCCTTTTTTACTTCACAAGGATAGGCTCCAAGTCTAACAGTTCCACCATATTGCTGCTTTTCTAAGAGTTGCTTTTGATATTCCATTATATGCACGACAGGATATTTAGTATTGGGATCGACTTCTTCTGAATTAGCCCCCTCAAGTCCAAGAACATTTCTGGCATATTCAATAACTGCCATTTGCATCCCAAAACAAAGACCAAGGTATGGAATTTTATTAGTTCTAGCAATTTCCACTGCCTTGATTTTACCTTCAACTCCTCTACTCCCCCAACCTTGAGGAATTATTATTCCCGGAAAATTCTTAATTTTCGAAATTGCATCCAGATTGTTTTCAAAATCATCAGCAACAAACCATTCAATTTCTGAATTAACCCCACATTCCCATGAAGCGTGTCTAATTGCTTCTAAGACAGAAACATACGAGTCTTTTAGGCTAAATTTTCCACTCTGAAAATATTTACCCACAACTCCTATTTTTACACTTTTTTTGATGATATTGATAGAATCCACTTTTGATTTCCAGGCTGTAAATAATTCATTCTTCTCTCGCTTTAATCCTAAAACTTTTACAATCTTTTCACCTAGATTCTGTTCATCAAAATTAACTGGAATTTTATATATATTATCAACATCTGGAGCATCAATAACATTTTCTTCATTTACAGTACAATGCTTTGCCAAATGACTTGCTCTAAACTCATCCATCCCAACTTCAGATCTTGCGATAATAAAATCAGGGTTAATTCCAGCATTATTTAATAGTCTTACTGAAATTTGGACTGGCTTGGTTTTCATCTCTCCCAAATTTGAAGGTACTGGAAGATAAGACACATGAACATGAATAACATCACTTGGAGACTTAACCTTCATTACACGATTAGCTTCTAAAAACAAGGTGTTAGCAATTTCACCTACCGTTCCCCCTATTTCAATAATTGTAATATCAGCTTTGGTTTCTTCACTTACATTCTTTATCCATGTTACCATCCCATCAGGTACATGAAAATCCATACTTACCCATTTTCCTTCAAAAGCCAGAGAACGCTCATCTTTAATAACCTGATTTAAAACAGCACCACAAGTCATTGAGTTTTTCCTTCCAAAATTTTCATCAGTAAATCGTTCATAAGTTCCAATATCCATATCAGTCTCAAACCCATCTTCCAATACAAATGTCTCTCCATGTTCCAGTGGATTCATAGTTCCAGCATCCACATTCAGATATGGATCAGCCTTTATCATCGTTACTTTGTACCCATATGATTTCATAATGAAAGCGATAGAGGCGGAAGTAACCCCCTTACCAATACCTGAAATAACACCACCAGAGACAAATATAAACTTGGACATCGGAGAACATGTTAAGTTAAATTGACCGAAGTATTGTAACATGTTTTGCAGAAAAATAAAAAAGACGTTATAATTTGAAAAATAGTTTATTATTGTTACAATGTCAGATTCTCTTCAAATAATTATTGGCATCATTTCATCACTTATCTTGTTTTTATATGGAATTGAAAGCTTAAGTAATGAGTTGTTAACATTTAATTCATATAGTTTCAGGACCTTCTTATCGAAAATAACACAAAACAGAGTTATGGGGATGTTTCTTGGATTAATAAGTAGTGCAATTGTACAATCAAGATCAACAATTATCGGAATGACTCTTAGTCTGGTCAATGCAAGTATAATTACTTTTAAAAACAGCTTAAGCATTATACTAGGAGCTAATATCGGAATTGCACTATCCTCACAACTAGTATTTATTGACACTCAAATTTTTGCTCCAATACTTATAACATTAGGCTTTATACTTAAAACAATAGGTGGAAAGATAAAAATTGCAAGTAAACCAATATTCTTTACAGGAGTAATAATTTTTGCATTACAGCTTTTATCAAAAAATATCAATGTTCTAAATAACAATTCATTCTTAATTGATTTTTTCTCACAATTTGACAATATTGTTTTAGCTTTTGTTGTTTCAGCATTAGTCACTGGGATTATACATTCAAGCACTGTAATTCTTGGTACAATTATTATTTTGGTTCAAGCAGGTCTAATTCCAATGGATGTAGCTATTGTGATGATATTAGGAGCAAATTTTGGATCAACTTTAAGTGTTATGTTGTCAAGCATTAGTCTTGATTCTTATGCTAAAAAGACATCATTCTTAAATGTGTTTTTAAATACTTTCACAT
The DNA here is from genome assembly GCA_035371485.1 of Candidatus Dojkabacteria bacterium. GTDB lineage: Bacteria > Patescibacteriota > Dojkabacteria > JAFGLO01 > JAFGLO01 > DAOOWV01. The sequence goes on from DAOOWV010000022.1 coordinate 6,343, forward strand.
CTTTTTTTGTTTTCCTATTTTTGAATAAAGCAGTTTCATTTACTTCACTTTTACCTGGATCATCAGCTCAACAAGTTGCATATGCAAATCTTATATTCAACGTTTCAACAATGTTATTTTTTATGCCCCTAATAAACCCAATAGTAAAAATAATCGAAAGATTCTTTCCAAGTAAAGAGGAAGAGATACAATTTAAAACGAAATACATAATTTTACAGGAAACAAGTGACATACAAGAGCAATACTCTATGATAAAAAAAGAGTTAACCAATGCTATTGAGAATACACAGAAGATTTATAAAAGTGCAATGAAGATATTTTATAAACCATCAGAGCTCTTGTTGATGCAAATTGAGAAAAGAGAATTATATAATGATTATCTTGATGATCAAATTACTTTAGCAAATATTGAATTAATTAAAAACATTTCAACTAAAGATATCGCTTCATCATCTGTCAACACAATTAAAATTTCAAATAATATTGAACAGATGGGTGATTTAGGGAAAGATCTTAAAGATGTTTTTATAAAAATGCATAAAAAAGGTATTCCACAATTATCCGTTGATATAACTTCAATTTGCCAAATTGAAAAACAATTTCAAAAATTACTAAATTTGCTTAAAGTAGCAATTCTAAATAATAACGCTGAAAATATAGCTAACTTAAAAGAGTATGAAAACAAAATTGTTGCCAATATTCAAAAGAACCTTGATAATCATATTAATAAAATTCTAGAGAAAAAAGGATATATCGGAAGTGTTTTTGTTGATGCATTATCAATACTAGAATTATCAATTGCAAAGGTAAGAGAAATTAGGAAAATATTGGAATAAAACTAAACGAGTAATAAAAATACTTCAAGTACAAATAAACCTATTATACCGAGGATAATTAGAAACAAAAAAATTGCCAAAAGCAATACCGTTAAATTAAACTTTGACTCCACAGTTCGGAATAAATTAATATCAAGCCAATATTTGTTATTTCCTTTTATAAAAGGAAATTTTTTCGTATCAGCTGTAATTTTTAAGTCTTTCCATTCTTGATCAAGCAATATTGCATTTTCTTCAGAAAGTGCATTTCTTTTTGTAAAATATTCTCTAATTTTACTAAGTTCGTAAGCTCTTCTACTTATTCTTTGAGAGGCTGAAGCAGTAATAATAGTAGATGATGAACTAATTATCGATGAAGTGTAAAAATTTAACATATTAATAAATTTGAAAATTTAACAATTTTGGTTTTCTTTCGTATTTATAAGAAATAATTACAATAGCATCGTATTCATCGTCTTTATTTAATACATTCATCTGACGAATCGAAAGTTCACTATCACAGTAGGGCAATTTCTCTTCAAATTTAAAATCAACTGCATTACCAGGAAAGTTTGAATTTCCAACCGATGATGATTTCGAATTATTAACAGAAATTAAGTCATATACTAATCTTAATTTTTCGATTGTTTCTTCAACCCTATAATTACTAATATAAATAAAAGCATGTTCTTGTTCATAAGGATAGTTAATAGATGATTTACTAATTCTCAACAAATCACCCAAATCGCCTTCTAAATTTAGATCTGCCATTGGTATTGGTGTTAAATAGGATGAAAGTCCCACATCAGTTAATAATATTTCAATATCATGATTTGGATTTGATCTAAAATCTCTACAAACTGATATATTATCTTTTATCGACCAATAATATCTTTGGGTTTTGGCTGTATTAATAAATCAAAACACCATTGGATAAGTAATTACTCCCACAATATATATCACTAACAGAACAAAAATCTTTTTAGCTATAACATTCATAATTACATTTATTAAATAATTATACAACCATATACTGATTTGATCTCAACTTTTTCACTTTAAGAATATAACTCTTTAATTGTAGGACCTAATGAGATAGCATCAACTTTATTACATTTTTTAATTAAAACCCCACATTCAGGACCAGCATGAATAACATTAACTACTAGTTATTTATCATATAATTCATATTAAATTTACTTTCAAGGCGATAATATTCGGAGCAAGTATTGAAAAAATAATTTACATTACAATTAGCTCGAATATGATTAATAACACTTGTTTCTAGAAAATATTTATTCAATATTTTGATTATCAAATTTCGTTTCACAATATAGAGTTCATATTTTTTATGTATTAAAAATACGATTAGAACAAGTATTTTATTGACATTTTCCTTTCATAATATTAAATTATATAAACTTATTTGTAAACAATTTTAATTATGGCAATTATGGATAGTGAATCAAGTCATTCCCCACGGAGAATTACATTAGATAATTTACCACGTATTATAAATGAGAATGGAGCTCCAGTCCCAATACGTTGGGATTTTGCATTATATGAGCTCCCTCTAAGAATCCACATGGCGAAAAAGTAACAGGAGTTGAAATAACAGAATCAGCTGTTAAAACAATTGCACGCACAGTTGCAGAAAGTATATCACGTCAAGAAATGCCTTTAGCTTTCAAAAAGTATGAAACATATAAATTTGCAACAGACCTAATGAGGCAACCGGATATTGATTTTTTTCGAATAATGGTTAAAAGCATTGAAGAATCTTTCCCTGTAATGGAACCTGTTCTTAAGTTTGTTGATTTCCCAAAAATTCAAATTATCCCAGAACCATCACGATCAACAGTTGAACAATAAGCTTTTGAATACCTCATCAATTTGAAGATACAAAAAAATTCTATTTGTTAAACTAAAGCTCATACGTTTTAAGAAAATCTTGGTATAATTCTTCACTATCCTTTCCATTAAATACGTTTCTAAATTCCTTATCAAATTCATTTTGTTCCGGGAAATATGAATATTTTTTAGGCATTATTTTTAAATATTCCTCCAGTTCAGTTTTTTGCATTAAAAAATCAAAAAATAAATCTCCCACGTAATATGCCGATCTCATTTTCCCCAAACTTTCAAGAGTATCCCCTTCTCCGTTATACCATTCATTAAGTTCAGTTAACGTTTCTGGATAACCATATTTGTCAAAATCACTTTTATATATAGCTTTTTTTGAAGGAGAACTGTAAGCCAATCCAACAGCCATTGACTCCTTATACCAAGTTGGAATTGTCCCACCTGCATAACCTTCATCATAAGTATATTGAAGTAAATGAATTGTTTCATGCATACCAACATCGATCAAAAACTCATTACTATAATCAGGGTGATTTGTATTTATATAAAAACTAACTCCATAAGTGAATGGATTAACAGACCCAATCATTTTTACATCTGCACACACTTCCTCTGTAAATCCAACGCTCATATCTGTACATTTTTCATAAACTGTAAGTCTAAGGTTGACTCTATCCTCTAGTGATGGACTTTGGCCAATGAAAACATCTCCGTATTTTTCAAAAGAATATTCTGCTGATGCAAGATATAAATTTTGGTATGGTTCAATAAATTCTATAAATTTTTCTTCTGACCAATTGGGTTTACCTTCATCCCAAACATAGTAGATACTAAATCTAGTTTTGGCTTTTTGTGCAAGTCGGTTCATTTCTGCAACAGAAAATGGCATATCTTGAGGGAGTTCAATTTTTGAATCTCCAGGATTAATTGGTTTATCAATTGGAGGATCTAAAGGTTTTTCTATTGGGGGGGCATCTTCTTTTGAATTAATTTTCTTCTCAACATCAATTTCTTCGCAGTATTTCACAGATATTGTACACAGAGCTTCTTTTCCTTTAGTTGTACGTGTTAAAAGAAAATATAATCCAAATATAACTCCAACTGCCACCAGTAAAAAAAATGAGATTAATAAAACAATGGCTTTTTTGCTAAACTTCGCTGATTTATTTATGTCTTTATCTATCATAACATTTATATTTAACTCACTCGAAATCATTATATCATTATAAGTAAACGCAAGACAAACATGGATACAGAATGATCCTTAATACAGCTTATCTTAAGCTCATACACTTCAAACTCCTACACTTTAAAAAGATAAAGGAAATAGATACAAAACATTCATGGATTGATATTGTAGATGAAGATTGTTAAAGTTTTTCAATTTTGTATTGCCCCTTTTTTACCTCATCATCCCCTATTATTACCACATATTTTATACCTCTCTTTCTTGCATAAGCTATCTGTTTGCTTAAATTTCCAACGGTAAATGAAAGCTCAACATTTTTCCCTTCATCTCTTAAGGTTTTAGCAATTTTAACACTTTCATTCTTTAACTCTTCGCTAAACACAGTTACTAAATAATCTGCGACTGTAGAAACTTCCGGCAATATACCCCAATCTTGTAAAAACAACGATGTTGTTACATTTCCTGGTGCACATCCCACAGCAGGAAAACTGCTTTTGCCAAACAATGATGCCAATCCATTATATCTTCCCCCACCAAATATAGATCTTACATTTTGAGGTTGCATATCAAAAACCTCAAAAACTAATCCATCATAATAATCAAAACCTCTTATAACACTTGGGTTAAACACAACATAATCTTTATAACCTAAACTTGATAAAACATCTATACTTTCCATTATGTCTTTATATCCTAAATTTGAATCAATATCAGGGAAATTTTTTATTAGTTGATCAAATGACTTACCCTCCGCAAATAATGTTAGATTTTTAATTTGAGAACTGTTTAATCCTAATTCAATCAACCTTTCTGTTAATTCTTGCTTATCAAACTTATCCCATTTATCTAAAATTCTTACTACATCTGTTTTATTGTTATTTTCAATTCCACACTTGTTATTTAAAATATCATCAATCAACTTTCTGTTATTTAGATAAAGCTTAAATGAGTTTTTAGGAGGATTGAAAGCTAACATTATCTCAATACCCATCTGAATAACTTCTATATCAGCAAGTAAGCTGTCTGACCCAAAGATATCATAATTTAATTGCCAAAATTCTCGAGTACGTCCTCTTTGGGGTTTTTCATTTCTAACGAAATTGGCAATGGAAAAGTAACGTATTGGCTTAGCAAGTTCATTGTATTTTCTTGATACCATACGGGTAACTGACGGTGTCATCTCTGGTCTTATTGCTAACTCTCTACCTCCTCTATCAACACATGTCATAAGTTCTTTTCCTCCAATATCTTCACCTGATTTTGCACGATAGATATCAGCAAGCTCCATTAAAGGGGTAAGATACTCTTCATACCCAAAACTTTTACATACTTTACGCCATGTATCAAATATATATTGTTGTACTGCAAAATCTTCAGCAAACCAGTCAGAGTACCCCTTCTGTGGTACATTTGATAATTGTTTTTTCATGTTCTTTTACTGTTAATTTATTCCACCGTATACAGCATACTAATTTTCATTATATCAAATTATTTACTAAATCTCCTAATATCACTTGCATAACGTCAACACAACTTTTAATATCCTTTAAATCAACACACGATACCGATTTGTGTTGGTAATCTACAGGAATATTAATCTGTAGTCTATTTGGCAACATAAAGGCATAATCACTTAAAACAGTTTGTCCTTTATCAATATCAGGCAACTCAAATTGAAACTTCAATTTACTCTCTTTTAGTTTTTTTATTAATTTAGTGATCATCAATATATCTGTTGAAATCCTATTACCATTTAGTTGAATTGCAACTCCTTTACCCATCGCTGGATAAAACTTTTTTTATCTTGAACAGTTAAAGCATATGCGGAATCAATATCAACTACCAATAATGGATCTAAATCTTTAAAATATTTATATAAGGCTCCACACGATATTTCTTCCTTACTATTTGCAATAAAAACTACATTTTCTAACTTTGATTTTTCCGCCAAGGTCAACATTGCAGTAATACCTACTTTATTATCTAAGGCAGGAGCATAAAAAAGATTCTTCTTTAAGTGTATCTTTCTTTCAAACCACACAGGATCTAATATATCAAACTGCCCTTTAGGTACGATATATAATCTTTTTTTATTACGCAACGTTCTATTTTATTGGTAATCAATGATTTTACATTTACACATTTTGATGACATGTCAGACTGATTTATATACCCCTTTCGCAAAAGATAACATCGCTTATTTTCCTTTCTGGCTATCATAAATCCAACTTCATCCATATGAGAAGTTACAACAACAGGATTTTGAATATTTGCTTTTTTACTTGCAATTACATTACCAACTTTATCAACAGTAACTGAATACCCCATCTCAACAAATTCTTTTTCCAAGTACTCAGATATTCCTAATATTCGTTCATATGTTGAAATAGCCGGAATCTGTACAATTTTTGTTAATCTATCTTTTATTTTCATATCTTTGTTTATTAAATTAAAGCTAATACTGGTAAACTATTTAATCCTAATCTACGCAACAACTCATATTTCTCTGAATTCTCTTCGTCCAATATCAAAATAATCCCTTGTTGTTGTAACAACTGTTGTTCAAACATATATTGAACTGTATCTAAATAATTCATTGCAATACTTATCTTTAAAGCCTGTTCAAATTTCTCATTACCTGGATAAGATCTTCCTCCACTTGTATAAAAATTATATAATTGTCGTTCAAGACTTTTTCTAACATCCCCTTCAGAATAGTATCCTGCAATTTTTAAAGCACTTTCTGAACTCAAAAAACTCTTTATCATTGAATCAATCCTTGAGACATCTATACTATCGATATCGAAAATGCCAGTGACTTTTTTTCTCCAAATGCTTCGCTATCACTTAAATTTCTGCTATATTCACTTGAATCTTCTACTAATTGTTCAATTGCAATTTCTCTATCAC
>DAOOWV010000022.1:13129-16887 GCA_035371485.1 Candidatus Dojkabacteria bacterium
ACCATTAAATTTTAGATATTTTTCTATATCTGCAATGGATATACCTAAAACATCTATAATCTGTTGGCAATTTAACAAACACTCCATTCCTAAATATGTAAATACTGGTTCCCAATCTGCCACAACTATTTCAACATTATCAAAAGATCTTTTCTTCAATCTATCTAAAACAAATCGGTTTGCAAGTATATCTTTTTGTAACGGTCTTTTCACTGGCTTGATCTGACCCAATGGACCATATTGTAAAGATGGACAAACAATTGTGCACATACGCACATTATTATTATTCATTCCTTCTACAAAAGTCTTAAGTTCTTCAACAGATGGAATATTGTTATTTGTAGCCTTTACAACATCTAATATAAAATCAACCATTTCAGAATCAACAGTTAATCCAATTCCGATCACAAAATCATCCAATGTTCTAAACTGATTTCGTACTTCAATTCCCTCGCAAAATCCAATTTTTCTTGCGATTTTTGCCAACATTGCCTTTTCGTCTGAAGATAAATCCACTTCCAATGAATCCAAAAGTTCATTTACTTTAACTAATATTTCGACAATTCGGCTTATTTCCATTTCGCTTTCATTATATTCATCCAATTCCAAAAGACTATTAACCATACCAATATACATACGTAACCACACATCATCTTGAATTATTGGGTTGGTTTTCAAATCTAAAATATCTGAGATTTCTTTTTCACTCAAACCCATCTCTTGAAAATCACAATTTTTCATCTTCATTCTTTCATTATCACGTGCCCAAAAACCCCAAATATCATTTGTATCCTTCATCACATCACACATTTAAAATTAACTAGTTTATACAAGTACAGAGTACTTGAAAGTAAAAATAGCCATGTAGTGTCTTTACTACATGGCTATGTATGTGAATGTGATAAATTTTTACTTAAAGGATTTTTTAAAAGTATCAAAACTTCATTATACCCATTATTTCCCCTTTTTAACCATTGATTTACTCGTGTGACAGTAGCAATACTAACACCTGTCAAGGCAGAAACTTCACGTTGTGACATTCCACTATCTAGTAAACGAGCAACTTCCAGTCGATTTGAGAACTCTTTAATTTCAGGCTGAGTTAACAAGTCTCTAAGAAATGCAAACATTAGCTTTTCATTATCAATAGATAAAAAAGCATCAATTAGTTGATTTAATCTTGTATTATCCTGTTTTACTTCATACTTTGTTTTCATAATTATTTTTCAAATTGCGTATTAATGTACTAATACAGTTTTGTAACATATATATGAACTTATTGTCAAATAGTTAACAAATCACATGGTGTTTTCAAAATTTGTATTTATACATAGAAATGTATTAAAATGTAAACATGGAATCTTTAAATATTACAGATGTTACTCAAAACAAATTAAATACTTACTTTAAACAGGGATTTATATTTCATGGTTCTCCAAGATATATAACTGGAACACTAAATCCCAATAAATCACATGATCCACATAATGAATTTAATACTGATAATGCTCTATTCGCTTCAACTCAACCCGCCGCTGCAATTATTATCGCTTGTATATCGGAAGTTATTTTACCTCCTCTATTTAGAAGAAGATCTTGGAGTGTAAATCTGACACCCCAAAACCAATTGTTGCAAGAATCCCCAGATCATGGAAGCCATTCATTGGAAAAACAACAGGATACGTATATGTACTTAAAAAAGATAGCTTTTCTGAAGCACAAATGTGGCAAATGAAGACGCATGAACCTGTACTTCCCACTGATGTTATCCAAGTTGAATTTCGTGATTTTGAAAAAATGGGAGGAATTATTGAATGGAAATTATAATAATTTTCAAAATCTTTCAGAGGGTATTTCAAAAGCTAACGATTCACACTAAATTTCATTTTCAATATCAATAATACAGATTCCATACGCATTAGCACTAGCAACTACTTATATTCTAAGTTCGAATATACTTTTCAAGGGATAAATTAATATATTGGATCCAAATTAGCTCTCTAGGTGTATCACTACAACCAGGTTCCCTTTGAAGTCCAAGTAACATAAGGGCGCTATAACTTTCCACAGGAAACCGAACAATAGGTATTATATCACTCACATGTGACTTGAGTAATTGATATTTATACCAAACCTGATAACCTTGCACAACTAGATTTACAAATTCAAAATTTGAATCATATTCTCTAAAGAGTTCAGTTAAAGACATTCTTTTAACTCTTCTCCACTTTTCTAATAAAATATTTCTTTCATCAAAAAGACCGACAACATCTGGAGAAGGATGATCAATATCTGGAATATGTAAAAGACATTCCAATTCAATTTTATTTTTCAGTCTATTAAATGCTGATTCTCGTTCTTCTGTAGAAACATCCCTAGGCGTTTCCTCTAACATACATAACTCAGTTAAAGTAGCTTTTTCAAGTTGATATACTGATGGTAGATAGGGTTTATATTCAGGAAAATAATCTAAAACGTATATTCCGATAACCGAAAGGTTTTGAAAGTCTAGTTCCATATAAAAGTAAAATTTGCTTAATTGGCTATTATAACACACCCATTCTTGTTTTGCAATAAAATACTACCTCTTTTCCTATATATCAATTATGGACAAGTAGATACCAAACATGTATGAACTTAAAATATGGGTCTTTACTTGTTTGAGAAGTATTCCACTATTGAGTCTTTATTAATAACCTCTTGTTCTCCAGTAACTCTATTTCTAACGGTTACAACTTTATTTTTTAATTCTTTGTCTCCAATAATCAAAAGATATGGAATCTTATATTCATGTGCAGATTTCATTTTATCGGATAAAGAAATATTTCTATAATCAACTTCCGCTCTAATTCTATTACTCTCAAGAATCATCAATATTTCTTTTGCATAATTATTATAATCCTCCTTTATTGTCAATATTCTAATTTGTTCAGGTGCGAGCCAAAATGGAAAATCTCCGCCAAAATACTCAATTAATAGAACCAACAATCTTTCATATGATCCTAATATCGCCCTATGTACCATTATGGGGTTTACCTTTTGCCCTTTTTCATTGGTATATTCTAAATTAAATCTTTTAGGAGTTGCAAAATCAACCTGAACAGTTGGAATTTGAATCTGCCTTCCTAATGCATCCTTAAACATAAAATCTAGTTTAGGTCCATATACAGCTGCTTCCCCTTCACATCTTATGGCGTTTAAACCCATTTCGTCAGAAACCTCTTGAAGCATATCCTCACAAACAACCCAATCTTTAGGATCACCAATGTATTTTTCTGGATGCTTCGGATCTCGTACTGAAAGTGAAATCCAATTAGTTCCCCATAAACCTAATGAACTATAAAATTCCTTAATAATTTCAACCATTAATTTGACCTCTGATTTTACCTGATCAACAGTACAGAAGGAATGTCCGTCTTCTACAGTAATTGCCAACACACGACTTAAACCACTTAACTCTCCACTTTTTTCTGCACGATACTGTTTTTCTGACTCCATATATCTTATCGGCAAATCCTTATAAGAACGTGGTCTTGATGCATATATCTGGGTTTGGTGGGGACATTGTACTGGTTTCATAACATATTCTTGATATCTGTCACAATTAACATGAAATAACTCTTCAGGGTATTTATCTGCATGTCCAGAAATTTTGAAAAGACCTTTCTTGGCAATATGAGGAGTCATAACTTTTCTAAAACCTTTGCTATAACAGATATCTTCGATCTTTTTTTGTAATGCTTCCTTCATTGCGGTAC
>DAOOWV010000023.1:0-14513 GCA_035371485.1 Candidatus Dojkabacteria bacterium
AATCAATTCATACGTTTCATCAACTATATATCTATACTATCACAAGGCCCTCACATAAATATCATTTTATGATATATCTACATATGATGCGAAAGAAGAAATTAGAATTGAATTAGTTCCAAAGATAGTGATACTTGAGAAGCTTAACAGATTAACAAGTGAAGTAACAAAGAAGATAACAAATGATTGATTATAAAAGGATTTTTTTTAATGTTCTTCACATTTCAATTTAAGTTTTTAGCTTGAAGAATGACCACCTATATAACAAACGGTCCAACACAATTATCAGGCACTGTTTCCATACATGGAACCAAGAATACAGCACTTAAATATATCTTTTTCCCTATATTTATAAAAGAAAAGGTTTTGTTAACTAATGTTCCCAAATGTACATCAATTTCCAATGGATTAGAACTTTTGGGAAAAATTGGATGTACTCACAAGTGGCAAAACAATAATTTAACCATCGATCCTACCCAATTAAGAAAAGATAATTTCTGTTTTGAAGCTGATTCATTCTATCATACTAGTGGTTCAATATTATTAGTAACATTATTAAGTGAACTATACGGCACTGTAACAATTAAAAATGCAAGTGGATATACAGACACTGGTGAAGATCCTCTCGATAGAACGCTTGAGAAACACTATAATTTCATCAAACAATATGGATATAAGATAACTGAAGAAAATAATTCTGTAATATACGAAAAAAACTAACTGTAAGCCATTTACAGTGGATGCTAAAAATTCATTTGGATTCGGTTTCGGGGCACTTTCATCAGCGATTTTCAGAAAAGGAACCTCAATAATTAAAAACTATGCCAATATAGTTGAAATGAACCATATTATCAACACATTGAAATAAAAACCAAAGATTTAATAGTAACGGGACCTTCAAATTTCATTTCTAAAACTATTAATAACTGTCTTGACAAACAAGAGTGCATAACATTTATTTCATTAGCTTTAACGACAGAATCAGAAATTAGAATTAAAAATGCCAACGCTCAGTATTTTGGATTTGATTCATTGGATGGATTCTTAAAAGAAAGTGGAATTAAACTTATTTTTGACGATACTAACAATATAATAACCGTTCCTAAACAGCAAATTGCGAAATTTAGGCCAGTACCATTTATTGCTTCTGAATATCCACTTCCTGCAACAGAATGGCAAGTTTTATTTTCACCTTTAATTGGATTAATAAAAGGGAAATCAACAATTATTGATAAATATTATCCGATGCGAATGCAACATTGGGAAGGATTAAACATTTTAGGAGCAAAAGGCAATGTAATAAAAGATAAAGAAGGAAATTATACTAGTAAGGTTAAAGTTGAAGGAGTCAAAAGTTATCACAGTGGTGAAATAAATGTAAATGCAGTTAGAGATGCTTGTTTATTAATTGCTGGTTTATCTGTAAAGGGTAGAGTGATTATTAATGATCCGAAAGATCATATAAAAAGAGGTTATCAAGATCTTGCTGAAAATATAATAAAATTAGGAGGGAAAATAGATATTAAAGATAAAGAAAGATCTGAAAAACAATAGAAAAGATATTTTCATAAAACCAACTAATCTGCTATAATCTAGCCTAATAAACAACTAACAGTAATTTATCATTACCATTGTTAATTGTTAATTGTAAATTGTTAATTGTTAAAAATGTACTCACAAAAAGTAATGGATCATTTCATGAATCCACGCAATATGGGAGAAATCAAAAATGCCGATGGAATAGGAGAGGTCGGTAATCCTGTATGTGGAGATTTAATGAAATTATATATAAAGGTAAAAAACAACAAAATAGTTGATATCAAATTTCAAACATTTGGCTGTGGTGCTGCAATTGCTACAAGCAGTATGATTACAGAACTAGTTATTGGCAAAACAATTGAAGAAGCTGTTGAGATTACTAACAAACAAGTTGCAGAATCTCTAGATGGACTTCCACCTGCAAAAATGCACTGTTCAAATCTTGCTGCAGATGCACTTAAGGCTGCAATTGAAAATTATAGGAAACAAAAAAAATAACAAGTTAACAAACGAACTTACTAATCAATTTTTTGAGAAATTCACTTAACTTGTTCATATGTTAGTTTGTTAGTTCGTAAACTTTTACAATGTACCATTTATCTATTTCAAACAAAAAAATACTCAAAAATCTTCCAAACTCTCCAGGTATTTATCAATATTTTGATTCTTCAAAGAAAATTCTATATGTTGGTAAAGCTAAGAATCTTAAAAATCGTATACCTTCATATTTTTCAGACATCCCCAAAGATCCCAAAACCTCAAGATTAGTAAGTAAAATACGCTTTCTCAAATATATTGAAGTAAGAAATGAAATTGAAGCTTTTTTATTGGAATCAGCACTTATTAAACAGTATAAACCCAAATACAACATAGACCTAAAAGATGATAAATCGTACCAGTTTGTTGAAGTGAAAAGTGAAAAAATAAAAAGCTTCAATGAAAATATCCATAAGTTACAAATAACAAGGGTACCCAAAAGTAGTAAACCTAATAAAAATTTATTAGGACCTTATGTTGACAGCGGTTCATTAAAGGAAGTTATAAAAATATTAAGAAAAATTTATCCTCATAGAACCTGCTCCAAATCAAGATTGATGTTACAAAACAAACAAAACAGACCATGCATTTATGGACAAATTAAATTATGTCCTGCACCTTGTGTTAATAAAGAAGGAATAGAAATTAATAAAACAAATATTCAAAACATTGTAAAATTACTTAAAAAGGGATATTCACCATATGTTGCTGAACTTCAAAGAAATATGACACAATCAGCCAAAGAACAGAAATATGAACAAGCTCTTGAATATCGAATGCTTATTGAAAAATTTGAATCACTGGCAAAATACTCAATTCAACCAATCGAATATATAGATAACCCAAACCTGCTTGAAGATGTTGCTGACAAAAGAGTTAAACTAATAAGGGAAATATTTAACCATTATTCCTTTTTAACAAATTCAAAATTCCGGATAGAGTGTTATGACATTTCCAATATAATGGGGGAGTGGGCAACGGGATCAATGGTCGTTTCAGAAAATGGCCAATTGAAACTTTCGGAGTACCGCAGGTTTCGTATAAAATATACAAAGGGAATTACTGATGTTGGTATGATGAGAGAAGTAATTAAAAGACGTAGCAAACATAAGGAATGGAATACTCCAGATATTATTATGCTCGATGGAGGTAAAACACAATTTAATACAATATTGAAATTATTTTCTGAAAATAAAATTACTAAAACATTCACAGATTCAATCTTGTTAAGCTCAATGTTTAAACCTAATGATTATTTAATTGTTCGACACAACAATAATTTACAAATCATTAAACCAGACAGAAATAATGAAGGCTTTCTTCATTTGAGAAGCTTAAGAGATGAAGCACATAGATTTGCAAAAACATACCACCAAAAGCTACGAAAGCTCGTGTAAAATAAATCAGGTATTAACTACTTTTGCAGAAGATCTTCTAAATAGAAATCTTTCCAATATTCTTCAGCAGTAATGGCTTCGTTAGGGAAAACGATATTTTTTTGTTCTCCATAACCTTCAAATTTTAGGTTAAGATCAATTAATACTGACATCATATCTTCATTAGCTGAAATTTTACTATAATCCTCATCTAAAAAGTCATCCCAAATTTCAGTACCATTTAAAGCAAGATTATACTCAATGTGAGTGTCTAATTCATAAATATTCCCATCTTGTCGATCAACACAACTATAAATTTTAACTTCATTTAATCCTTCCAAAAACAAGATAATTTGAGTAATTTCATCTTCATAATCCTCATTCATTTTGGGCATCTGTTTATCTAAATACGCTATCATTTGTTTGAATTTTTCTCTATCCCAACTTCTATTAATACATCTTGCACGTTTTCCATCAAAAGTTTTACCCTTTTCAATAGTAGTTTCAGGCAACCAAAGATCTGATTTGATAAAGTTTTTAATTTCATCAATTTGCTCTTTTTTAAATTTTATCTCTGTATCTTCATTATCTTGATCATCCTCCTCAACCGTTATTTCAGATTCCTCAACTAATTCATTCCAATCAAGATAAAACCAACCTCCCAAATCTCTTAACAAAGTTCCATCAGAAATCTTAATAAAGGCTACACCATTTTCTGAATCGCTTTTTATATTAAACTTTTCCTTCATGCTAAACATATAAGCACTTCCATCAACAGAGTAAGTTCCTTCGAAATCATTAGATTTGTTATCTATCTCAGAAGAGCCGTAAATTTTAAAGTCATAATTATATTTTTCATCTTTACCTGTATCATAATTAGGTAAATAAACCTGACCAGCGACAACAAAATCCATTGTTACTTCTGAAGGTAAATCATTATCTTGCATTCCCATAACTTGCTCAACAGATTCATAGTTATCAAGAACTTCAGTAATATCAATTTTGCCTTCATCATCTTCACTCAAAGAGTCAATATCCTGTTCAAATTCATCTATTGCAAGTTTAATCGCCTTATCCTCATATCTCTCCCAAAGAAATTGTTCAGCCTTTTCAACTACTTCTGAATATAAAGGAACGTATCTATTTGTTTTAAAAGCCACATACCCTGGAACTAGAATCCCTAAACCTATTATCAAAAAAAATATTATTACTACTATTAAAGACCATTTAATCACAGCTTTTTTATTAAATCTAACCTTCATATTTTTATTGTTATAAATAATTGAAGAAAATTATAACATTATAATTATTACATCACAACATTATTTTTAAAAACTTTAGTTAATTGGTAATATATGCAAAATAATGTATAATTATTTTATGTAATGACGTTGTTTATAATTTGAAATTATCTATAAAACATGCAATCAAATATAGATTGGAAAAAGATAAAAATAGTTATAACAGCTGGTGGATCAGGTGGACACGTCACAGTTTCAACTGCTGTAATTGACAATCTTTTCAAACGAGGAATTCAAAATGATGAAATATTATTCATTGGAGGGGATCTTAACAAAGGAGCAGATACTACGAGTGGAAGTGTAGAACAAATAATGACACAACAAATCAATGTTCCAAAAGTTTTTATTCGAGCCGGAAAACTTCAAAGAAAATTCAGTCTTGAAGGCATATACTTAGCATTTAGAACCTTATTAGGAACTTGGGATGTCTTTAAAATATTCTTGAAAATTAAACCAAAAATTGTTGTATCATTTGGAGGATATGTTTCACTACCTGTATGTTTAATCGCAGAGTTATTTGGAAAAACTATTATTTTACATGAACAGACTGCTGCTGTAGGATTAGCAAATAAAATTGTAAGTTTATTTTCAGATAGGATACTTGTAAACTTTGAAGCTGCAAAAAAATATTTCAGAAATAAAACAGTGATTCATACTGGTAACCCATTAAGGGAAAACCTTTTTGAACAGGTACAATTAACATCACCTTTTTCAGAAGAGATACAGAAAAAACTTATATACAAAAGATCAAAACCCTTTCTATACGTAACAGGAGGAGGACAAGGATCAGTATTATTTAATAATCTTATATTAGATAATGTTGACATTTTAACTCAAAAATATAACATTCTTTTACAAGCAGGTAACCATAGCTTTTCTCAAATTCAAAAAAAATATAAACAAGTAACCAATAAACTTTCTGATGAACAGAAAAATAGTATACTGCTTATTGACATTGTTAAATCTGAAATCGCATTGGTTCTTCAAAATTGTGATGTTGTTATCTCTAGAGGAGGAGCAGGTACAATTTCTGAATTAGGGGCTTTACAAAAAAAATCAATTATTATTCCAATTAAATGGGTTACTCACAATGAACAATATAAAAATGCAAAGATTCTAAGTGATGCAGGCCTTGCAACTATATTAGACGAAGATAAACTTACAATTGATGATTTTATAAATGCAATTGAACAGGTACTACAAAAAGAACAACCTTCACAAGAGTTAGCCAAAAGAATATTCAAAAGAAATGCTGCAGAAGAGATAGGGGAGATAATAGTAAACTATCTTTCATAAGTTGAGAAATAACAAATTTTTTGATATAATTTTCGTTACATAATAACATACATCCCAAATAAAAATGGATGACAGTTCGCAAAACAGAAAATCAATAGCAAGTGGGACTATTTCTATTAATAAAAAAAACCAAAATCCTGCTACGCTTTCCAAAACAGTTTCATCTACATCTACAAAAAAAGAACCTCCCAAACCCAAGCTATCAACAACTACAAGCAAAACCCCACCACCGTTACCCACACAATATTCTAACCAAGCTCCACCTCCCACACCATTTCCTTCAGCATATCCTCCAACTCAACCCAATATGGGTTACAACGATCCTTATGCCAATGATTGGAACACTCCTCCAAGTAATCAATGGGGACCAAGTTCTTATCAACAACCAATGGGACAAACCAACTTGACAATGGAGCAAAAAGTTGAAGTAATAAAAAACATTTTTAAAGAAGTATTGGGTAGGGATGCAACTGATAAAGACATAAACTATTATAAATATGGAATTGTCACAGAAGACAGCTTAAGAAAAAAACTCACAATCGGAAAGGAACATACAGATTTAATTAAAAATGGGAATGCTTACAAATCAACAAAAGAAGCTTATGATGAACTTCTTTTAAAGGTAAGACAATATGAAGCCAAAATCAAAGATCATATTGAAGAATTTAAGAAGATGAAGATAGTTTTTGACGAAAAAAATAGATACATACAATATCTTAGAACTAAAATCAAAGAATACCCAGATTATTCAACTGAATCTGCTTACGGAATTTCTAGTATCAACCCACTTCCTGCTCAGACACCAACTAATAATCTTCAACCAATAGGTTCATCAGCAAATGAACAATCAAATGTAATTCCAACAAGCAAAAGTTCTTCAGGTTTATTTACCCAGAGTTTGAAGGATTTTTTGAAGTCACTATTTGATTTCTAGACAATATTACGCTACAGATTCAAACTTATTTGTTAAATTTTAAAAATGCTTTGCTCTAATTGTCAAAAAAGACCAGCCACAACAACAGTCACCCGTATATTGAATGGAGAAGAACAATACTATGAATTGTGTGACCAATGTGCAAACTCGTTAAACAAATGGAATGGATATTCAAATAATGATGAAAATGATTCATCAAAAGAAAGCCTTGATATTAATGATTATTTATCAGAAAGAGCTAAAACAGCAATTCAGAATGCAGTACACAAAACCTCAAATTTTAATAAAAAATCGATAGATACTGAACATCTTTTACTAGCTCTACTTGATGATGAGGTTATCCAAAAAATATTAAAAAAGCTTGAGATTGATACCAATAATATACGTGAATATATTGAAAAAAATGCAATTAAAGGAATATCTGAAACAGAAGTAGTAGATCTAACTCCAAGGGCCAAACAAGTTTTACAGCTTGCATTTCAAGAAGCTATGGACTTAAAGCACAATTATATTGGAACAGAACATATTTTACTTGGACTTATCAAAGAAGGGGAAGGATTAGCTTCTCAAGTCTTTTCAAAATATGGTGTAAGTTATAGTCAAGCAAGACAATCAGTCGTAAATCTAATTGGAGAGGGAGATGTTACTGGAGAAAAAACAACTGCAGAAAGTAATACACCAACTCTCGATAAATTCAGCAGAAATTTAACTGAACTAGCCAAAAAGGGAAAAATTGATCCCGTTATTGGAAGAGCTGACGAAATTACAAGAGTAATTCAGATATTATCTAGAAGAAAAAAGAATAATCCTGTACTTATTGGCGAACCAGGGGTAGGAAAAACTGCAATTGCAGAAGGATTAGCATATAGAATTGCAAAGGGGAATGCTCCAGAAATATTAAAAGACAAACAGATAAAAGAACTTGATATTGCCGGATTGGTTGCTGGTTCAAAATATAGAGGTGAATTTGAAGAGAGAGCCAAAAAAGTAATTTCAGAGTTGGAAAAAGCCGGAAGGGATATAATCTTATTTATTGATGAATTACATACTGTTGTAGGAAGTGGAGCTCAAGAAGGGCAAATGGATTTATCCAACATGTTAAAACCAGCACTCGCTAGAGGGGAATTACAAGTAATCGGTGCAACAACATTACAGGAGTATAAAAAATATATTGAAAAAGATGCTGCACTTGAAAGACGTTTCCAACCAATTCTCGTTGATGAACCTAATATTGAACAAACAATCGAAATTCTCAAAGGAGTTAAAGATAAATATGAAGCCCATCACAAAGTTAAAATTCAAAATGAAGCCATTATTGCCTCTGTTCAAATGTCTATGAAGTATATAAAAGATAGGTTTCTACCTGATAAGGCAATTGATGTTCTTGATGAAGCTTGTAGTAAAGTAAGACTTGAAAAAACCGTTTCTCCAGAACAACTAAGAATAATTCAAGAAAAAATTCATCAAAAAGAAAAAGAAAGAGAATCATTAACTAGAGCTGGCAAATTTGAATCTGCTTCACAAATTAAACAGGAAATAGAAAATCTTAAAACAGAAATGGCCCCTATTCAGGAGGAATGGAATAGAAAAAAGGGTACTGGCATTCCAGAGGTTACTATTAATGATATTGCAGAAGTTATTTCTCAAACAACAGGAATTCCAGTTTCAGAACTGAAGCAAGAAGAAAAGGAAAAACTAATTCAAATGGAAGATAAGCTTCATCAACGAATAATTGGTCAAGATGAAGCAGTAAAAGCTGTAAGTGAAGCAGTTAGAAGGGCAAGGGTAGGACTTAAAGACGAAAATCGACCAATTGCTTCGTTTATCTTTATGGGACCAACTGGAGTAGGTAAGACAGAACTAGCAAAAGCTTTGGCAGAATATATTTATAATGATGAGCAAGCAATTGTTAGACTTGATATGAGCGAATACATGGAATCCCACAGCGTCAGCAAACTCATTGGCTCACCACCAGGTTACATTGGATATGAAGAAGGTGGACAATTAACAGAAAAAATAAGAAGACAACCATACTCATTACTATTACTCGATGAAATAGAAAAAGCTCATCCTGAAGTCTTTAATTCACTATTACAGATATTGGAAGATGGAAGGCTTACTGATGCAAAAGGACGAACAGTTGATTTTAAAAACTGCATCATCATTGCAACCAGCAATGTTGGTTCTTCACTGATTCAAGAACACATAAGAAAAAATGGAAATAAAGAATGGGAAGCACTTAGACAAAAAATTTTAGTTGAAATGAAAAAATATTTTAGGCCAGAATTTATAAACAGATTTGATGATATAATCCTTTTCCACTCACTCAGTAAAAAACAAATTGAAGATATCGCAGGTTTGTTGCTTAATCATCTTGAAAAATTGGTGTCAGCCCAAGGGATGAATATAAAGTTCAGTAAAGATGTTATAAATAGACTCGTTAATCAAGGTTTTGATGAAGAATTCGGAGCAAGGCCAATGAGAAGATTAATACAAAAAGAAATAGAAAATCCATTATCAACTGAAATACTAAGAGGTACTTTCAAAAAAGGAGACATAATAAAAGTAGAGGTGAAAGAAGGGGAAATATATTTTGATAAGTGATAAGTGATATATGACATATAGTATGTTGTATGCCGAAAACGGCTGTGCCTGAAACAAATGAATATGTAAAAGATATTGTAATTTATTGCTTATAAATGGTATAATCATCATTAGCATTTTTATATATTTCTACCATGAAAAGGGAACCAAATCTGAACAATCTAAATCATTACTGTTTTTGCTTTTTTATTCAGCCAGAATGTTTGGGAGGCAAAATAAGTTAATAATTACACTTACTTTTTTGCATTTCTTGTAGGAGAGTCCATTGTAAATATACAAAGTTACATTACTGGGAACGTAATAAATCAAATTACGGAAAATATTAAATATGCAAACTCATTATTTGATAAAAGTGCTTTTGTATATTTCTTAACTTTTATTGGATTTATAATTTTATCTTCGGTTCTCTATAAAGTTATTGATTTCTGTTATCAGTATGATGAACTACTTGCACCATTCTACATTGACAAATTATTCATGTAAAAAATCATGAGACTTGACCCCCAAAAATACGAAGATCCAAAATTTGTACAGCAAAAAAACAAAATTGAATGGAATATGTATAAAATAAGGCAAGCCTATGAAAATTCATATATGATACTAATTAGAATAATAATTACTTTTGGATTAATAGTGATTGTTGCGAAATTTAATATATGGGTATTACTATTAATTGTAGTCTCACAAATACCTAATATCTTTACAAATATTTATTTTGGAAAGCGATTTTGGAGCATCTGGGACACAAATGGTGAAGAAAAAATACTGTATCAAGCTTATAAAGGGAACCTTCACACAGATGACCTTGAACAATTTCAAGAACTAAAAGTATTGGGTTATGGGGAATATATTAAAAATAAAGCATTAACTATCAATAAGAAATTTGTCGATAGAACAATAAAGTTAGAAAAAAGAAGAAGTTCATGGGCTATTCTGGGGGTAATTTTAGAATACGCATGTCTATCAGTAAGTTATTATATTCTATTTTCAGCACTTTTAAATGCTTCAATACCTGTTGGAACTTTATTTTTTCTTTACTATACAATGGGTTCAGTAAAGTCAAATTTAAATACAATATTCTACAAATTAACAACCATTCAATCAAATAAAAATATATCAGAAGCATTCTACAATTTTTATGAGGAAAAAGAGCTACTTAACAATGGTAGCATAAAAATCAATACAAAAGATCCATTTTCAATTCAATTTGAAAACGTCTGGTTTGCATATCCCAAAACTAAAAAAATGGGTATTGAAAGATATTAGTTTTGAACTTAAAAATGACGAAGATCTTGCATTAGTCGGTGAAAATGGTGCCGGTAAGACAACAATTATGAAATTAATTCTGAAAGTCTATTCCCCATCCGAAGGTAAAATATACGTTAATGATATACCTTTAAACGATATTGATTTTAACTCTTTATATAAAAGAGTTGGATTTTTATCACAAAGATTTAATAAACCTAAAATCACTGTTGGTGAAAACATATATATTGGAGATACTTCTCAAAAATATTCACTAAAAAATATTAAAAAATCTGCACAGTTAGCAATGGCTGACTCATTTATTCAAAAATATCCTAAAAAATATGAAACTTACATGTCTAAAGAAGTTGAAAATGGAACCATCCCTTCAGGAGGACAACGGCAAAGAATAGCAATTGCACGTATATTTCACAAAAATCCATCACTTTTAATTCTTGACGAACCCACATCTGCTATTGATGCTTTAGCAGAAGAGGAAATTTTTAACAACATTCACCAAAATTCGGAAGGAAAGACTGTGATTATAGTTTCTCATAGATTTGCAACAGTAAAGAAAGCTAAGAGGATTTTAGTACTAAAAGATGGTAAAATAGTTGAAGATGGGGATCACAACTCATTAATAAAAACCGGTGGGCTATACAAGGAAATGTATGAAGCACAATCAAATTAAGTAACAGGTAATAAATTATTAATAAAAGTAAAAGTGGATAATGTTAAAAATTTTTTAAAAGAAAATTGGCTTTTAATTATTGCCTTACTCTATCTTATTTGGCCAATTGATGCAATAGCTGATGTAATCCCAGTAGCTGGACAGACTGATGATGCCATTCTTTTTTTGATAGAAATGATAAGACGTTGGTACATAAAAAAACAAACCAATTGACTTAAGTCATCGTTTCGTGGTATAATACACGCTGTAAATCGAAATTTAATTTCTCTCGTATATTTCGGTGAAGAGAATACGAAATATCAACGAGGATAATATATTAAAAATTACAATTGGCAACTAAAAAGAACATTTTAGGACTTAGTATCGGAGTTTTAAGTGGTTTAGCTGTCGCACTTTTTTCAGTTTCCGTCTTAATACCAGAAACAGCAGTATTTCCTGTTTTCGCTTCTGGAGAATCAAAAATATCAAATTCTGCAAGTATTTACGAAATACCTTCAATAAAAGATGAGATATTTTTATCTGAAAATGGACAGGACCCTATACTTACTGAAGTTCAAAATAAAAGAATGGAAGAAGAAGTCGCCTTAATGTCCGAAGTTAAAAGGGTTGAACAACTTTATAAAAAATATAACGCTCCAATGGCAGATAATGCCGAATATTTGGTAAGAACTTCTAAAAAATATGGTGTTGATTATAAACTCATCGTTGCAATTTCCATAATTGAATCAGGAGGAGGAAAAGTATGTTTCAGATCTTATAACCCATTTGGATGGGGTAAAAAAGATTTTTCAAGCTTTGACGAAGCAATATTAACAGTAGTCAAAGGAATATCAAACGGATATTATAAAAGGGGACTTAATACAGTTGAGGAAATTGGACCAGTTTATAATGCTGGTGATGTTAATGGTTGGATTAATAAAATCAACAACGTAATTGCCGAAATTTAGACAAAACTTTTTCCATTTGCTATAATGGCAATATGGAGATTAAGATATTGGCCCACAAGTTCAAGTTTCAGTATTCCAATCTTATTAGCCTAGCATTAGTAGTTTTTTTCCCATTATTTGTACCTAACTCACAGATCATTACTGGATCTATCGTAAATACCACATTGGCTTACAATTCAATAAAGAGGCATCCAAACTCTTTCTGGTATCTGCTAATTATTCCTTCATTAATTTCACTATTTCAAAGTGCAATATTAGGGCCATTTTCAAATTCACTTTATTATTTCTTGCTTCCAATCTGGATATCAAACTATATATTTACACTAACGATTCATAAATTTCCTAAATATAAAATCTTTTCAATTATTTTAAAGGTTGCTATTTTATTTAGTTTTACGATGTTATTTATCAATAGTGCTCTTGTTCCAAATGCTGTCATTTCATCAATGGTTTTAAACCAAATGATCACTTCGACTATTGGAATTATATTATCTCAATTAATAACCAAAACCCTAAATGGAAATTTTACAAAAACTGGATGAATTACTTCACAGCAATAGCAAAAGTATTGCATTAGTTGCACCTTCATTTGTAGCTGACTTTGAATATCCTCAATTTATAAACCAATTACGTCACTTGGGTTTCGATAAGATAGTTGAATTAACATTTGGAGCAAAATTAGTAAATTTATCATATTATCAGATTATAAAAGACAATAAAGAAAAAACCTGGATCTCCTCTCCTTGTCCAACAGTTGTACAGTTAATTAAAAGACAATTTCCACATCTTATTGACAATCTGGTTCCTGTTCATTCACCAATGGGAGTTATGAGTCAAATATGCAAAAAATTTTTTCCAAACCATAAACAGGTGTTTATTGGTCCTTGTATTACAAAAAAAACGGAAGCTATTGAAATAGGAGGAATTGAATTAGCGCTTACATTTAAAGAGATTAATCAATACATCTTGGAAAAAAATCCATCAAATGTTTCAGATAACGATCATACCTTCGATAAATTTTATAATGATTACACTAAAATTTATCCACTTTCAGGAGGTTTGTCTCATACGCTGAAATACAATCAGATTTTAAATGATGACCAGATTCTTATTATGGAAGGACTAAAAGAGCTTTCAGAAGTTTTTTCACAATTTAAAGATGGTAAACATAAAAATTATGTACTACTTGATGTTTTAGCTTGCCAAGGGGGGTGTATTGGGGGACCAGGAATGGTT
The DNA here is from genome assembly GCA_035371485.1 of Candidatus Dojkabacteria bacterium. GTDB lineage: Bacteria > Patescibacteriota > Dojkabacteria > JAFGLO01 > JAFGLO01 > DAOOWV01. The sequence continues at coordinate 13,707 of DAOOWV010000023.1, forward strand.
GGTAATAGTGATTTACAAGCAAGAAAAGAAAAAGTATTAAAATATAGACAATGGGCATCAAATAATGAAAAAAACTTAGGAAGGACTGGGAAAAAAGTACACGCTGAGGGGATTGATCCATCTAGAAAGTTTGTAAATAATAACACAATTTGATTGTTATTTTAACATTTTATTGTTATAATTCTTCCCGAAAGTTCAATTTGGTATTCATATGTTTTGTATAAAATTGATGCCAATATAGTTCCGACGTAGCAATGAATAAATCATTAGCTAAGTCGAGAATCCCGTAGCCTTGAAAATATTGTACGGGACTCAGTTTCAGCCTCCCTTCTCAGATTATATCGAGAGGCTGATCCACTTCTGGTGGGGGTACTTACCTGCCCGACTAACCTTTAGAATCAACTAGGCAGGCGGGGAGCAATCCTTTACGAAAGAGTTGCTCATTTATTTAATAATGATATAAAAAATACAAAATTGATGCCAATATAGCTCAGTTGGTAGAGCAACTCTTTCGTAAAGAGGAGGTCGTGGGTTCGACTCCCACTATTGGCTTGTTCGGTAATATAATTAAAAAGGAGATCGTGGGTTCCCTCGTCACTGAAATTGAAAAAAGGAAACGAGACTGTCCCGCTACATCTTATTCTTGAAGCGGGGGACTCCCACTATTGGCTTATTTAGCAAGTGATAAGTGATACATGAGAAGTGAGAAATAAATATGTGAAAGTAGGTTAAATAATAAAGAGTATCTACAAAAAATATATATCCCGATTTTACTATTCAACTTTAAATTTCTCATTTATCATACTA
>DAOOWV010000024.1:0-14285 GCA_035371485.1 Candidatus Dojkabacteria bacterium
ATGAGACATTTTTTAGTGCCCACATTTCAGGTCCATATTGTTTTGATACATTTTGTAAGGAAAGCAAGCCTTTCTTAAGTAACAATTTACATGTAATAAGTAACAAGTTTTTGATTTATCTTGTTATATTTATTACCTAGAGGGCATTCTAGCATGTTAATACGAAGTGTGCAAATCGGTACCAGTTTAAGGTAAGAATGTTTATTAATAATTAACGTTTAACTAACTGTTAAAACGGCACATACTAAATCATCTCTGGTTGCTTCTCTTAATATCTGAGGAAGGCTTTTTGATGTAAGTAACCCATCTTTATCACCTATGCCATCTGTCGATGTAGCTATTGTTACGGTTTGATTTGGTTCAAGTGGATATTCGGTTACGATGGGATAGACATTATCCGCAAGAGCAAATGAGAGCCTATCGCTATTTGAACGAAAATCTCTTCCAGGAGCAAAGATGCTATTTATGGAGAGTTGATTTACTCCTAAATCATTTTCATTTCCAATCATAAAACTTGTTACCGTTTTGGCTCCATTTGGTTTTCTACGTACAACATAAAACTGTAAAGTTGTGTTTCCCATTTTACTCCAAATGCTATCTCTTAAATCATCAATTTGTTTATTTAACCATGTTGATTCAGTAATAGATTGTCTGGAAATAAATCGTTCATGGATGATTCTATTAAAACCGCTTAAAAACATTTTTGAATTTTCACCACTAAATGCATATGGAACACTAGGGAAAGAATTTGAGACACCATCAGCAACACCAATTACTGTTACTTCTTCACCGTTAATGATATTACTTGTTACTAGAAGAGAGTCTTGTGGTCGATGAAAACCTTCTTCAGCAGGTTTAACTCCAAGATCAAGTGTATAATTTCTTCCTTTAGCTTGACTAACAAACTCTGATTTTGGAAATGATCCGGTACTTACAACAAATCCTCTAGGAACAGTTTCAGAAGTAACAATAGATCCTTCCATTTCAGGATCATCCTCATATTTTGAAGCCATTGAAGCCCTGTTTCAGGTAAAACATAATTTCCATGTATATTTTGAAAAAATACTGCACCAAATATTGGGTTATGTTTGGTTTTTATGTTTACAGTCCCATATCCAGAACTTACATCTTGTGCAAGTCGAAGCATTGTTGATAAAACGGGAATGGCAAATGCACTCTCAAAATCTTGTTCAGATGTGAACACTGTTTTACCATTAATTTTATATGATTTTCCACAATATACTTTATTTTCTTCACTAACTCTATCATATTTTATATATAATGTTTCACGAGGATCTTCAACGGTACCTCTGCCTTTTCCATAGATTGTCAGGTCTAATGCTTCTTGAGTAGATCTCAATTTTAACGTAGCGTTCCCTCTGATGTTAATTCTTGTGTTATTGATGTAATTATTTCATTTTGGGGAAGTTTTAAAATATTATCTTGAAGTGCGTTTGCCCACGGACCAAGTTCACGTACTTCAAACTCAGCTTCACCAGCACCACATCCCATATATTGTTCTGTTTTAATCAAACTCATAACTTTCATTATGTATAGCTGACAATTTATTTATTGTAATTTAGAGGTTTGTAGATGTACTCATCCCATAACCTATTCAAATAATAACGCAATGAATAAAATAATGAAATTCATAAATGAATAAATACAAGAAATGGCATGTTTAAGGGCATATAAATTCAATCCTATAAATCGTTACCAACTTTATTTCCCGCCCGCACATCATTACTTTTATGTTCGAGCGGGTATCACTTAATCCCCAACCTCTGATTCAATCAATCTTATTAGTGTTCCAATATGCCCACCACTTATTCTAGCATAGTTTTCAATAATTGATCTTCTGATACTAAGATATTTGTGACATTAGTAATTTATAATGGCTGGGATATTTAAATCTAAATTAAAATTATACCAATTAGCTTCACTTATTCGATCAGCTATTTCGAATGTATTCCTTTCATAAAGTGAAGTAACTGGATAATTAAAGTTTGAAGAATTTAGTCCAATCACAAAAGATATGTACGATAAATAATCTTTTCGGATCTGAGTTATTAGTGCTATTAGTCTGGGAAGAAAATCAGTTTCAGAATCTTGTCTTTCAAAACAAATATCATTAAAATCTAAAAATAATTTCGTATCCTGGTTAGAACTACATGCTTCTTCTATAGTTCTATCTATGAAACCTTTAACATCCTCAAAGAGTTTTTTTATCACGTTCAGTTTCTGTATCATATTCTGAAAAATCTAAGATATTACTGTCGTAGTAACGCACAAAATAATAAGGAAGTAGGGCATTTTTAAGATAATTCATACACCATGTAATCCCACTTCCAGGAAAACCAGTTTGAAACACATCCTGTCCTTGAGTTATATTATTATGTATTTCTCTCTCAGGACCCAAAGGAATGTATTTTTCAGATTGATATTCCACCCATTCTGGGGCAATTGCTTGAACTTCCAATTTTATTGTTTTAATTTATAATTTTTTCTTATTAACAATATATGAATTATTAAAGAATTATAACCACTAGCTCTGTTAAATTAATGACACGCAAATGACATTTTTAACACACATGTGATATAATCTTTACATGGAAACTAATTTGTTCCCCAAAATCCACTATTACAGAAGTAGAACTACAGAAGCTATTAATATTCTATTTACTGCAAGGTGTATCTATAACTCGTTCTTTAAAGGGAAAAACTTCTATGTGCTCCCCTACTTAATAAAAAACAGCAATAAAACCATATATTTCCCGAGATAATGAAGGTTATGTTCAAAGTATTGCAAATCAAATACCTTATAATGCTATTGATGAAACACGCGTCACTACTGAATTTAACTTTAGCTTAAAAAAATACTGGAAAGAAATCGTTAAAATTTGGTCGATTTTTTTTTGAAAACGTTAAAAACATTGATATATACGTTTCAGAATTTGGATCAGTTGCAAGTCAATACTCAAGTTTTATAAAAGATCCCTTTCGTATAAGAATATTTGTAAGATACGACAGCAATATTAAAGAAATGGGATTTGGTCTTGGAGGTTCATTTAATATACGTTTGGGAAATATTTTTTTAATGATCAGGTTATTAATCTTCCTAAACAACCTCACAAGCTTTTAACATTATTAATTGAAAAATACCCTCAAACAATTTCTTATGAAGACATTGCATTACAAATTTGGGGAGATACCTGGACGAATAACTTCTCTATTGAATCTATTACACAAATCGCCAAAAGAATGCGTAGCTCGGGAAATAAATATGGAATTAGTTCGTCTACCATTCAATCAATAAGAGGTAAAGGATATGTGTTAGTTAATAGTTGTTAAAGTCTCTACAGTTAATCATTCTTGCAATTATTTCATTAATGTCAGTTCCTCGTTGTTTTTCTTTTTCAATTATTTTTACTAATTGAGTCTTGGGTACTGTAATTATGCCACTTGTAGCTTGATATTTTTTACTAGGTAGAGATAAAAATTTAGTAAGACAACAACAACCAGCCAAACGTTTTCGTTGTTCAGATTCAACTAAAACAGCACTAATAGCGTTTTTATTTAATACCTCTAATGCATTTTCAAGGGCTTGATTATTATTTGAGGGAGTTGAACTTGTTTCTAATAATTTTGAAATACTCAAACATAATCTTTAAATTCCATTATAACCTACATTTCTTTTATTAGTGTTCTCCCCTTTGGGAACTTTATCTGTGGCATATCCTTCAAATATTTCAAATGCATTTAAAAGGTAAAATATTTGTAGGGTTGTTTTAATACTTGTTTCAAAATCTCATTAGTTAATCCCATTGGTATTTTAGAAAATGAGATGACCAACCCTTTTTGCGAATGATGATATAAAACATCTCCATCAGAGACTGTAATTCATGGATTTCTTTTGGTGTAAGTATTAATTGCTCTTGTTATTAGATTTTCACTCTCTCTAGCAATTTGAATCTCAGGTATTGCAATACCAAATTTACCATTTATCCACGTATTATAATCACCTGATTGTTCAGGTTTAGCTAAAACTGTGGGATTCCTAGAAGGAGGAATTATTTTGGGAGAAGAAGGCCTTGGAGGAGTTGTTTGAACTGGTTGAGTCCTTGATCTTGATTTGGGCTTTTCTCCCTTAATTTCCTTAAGGTAATGATTGAAAGTGGGAAGTTCCCTTGGCAATGTAGCTATTATGTTCCATCAGCAATCATAAGTTTTCTTAGATAAGTATGTTGCTCAAACGGCTTAATAATTATTATCCCAAGATGAGTATCATCTCCTGTTAGCATTGCTCTTTCGTTAACAGATTCCATTAAACAATTCTCAGTATCTAGACTTACCCTCCTCATTATATCTGCAACTGCTGACCTCTCAGTATCAATTACCGCGACACTTTCGATATAAAGCAAAAATCCATCTGTAACTATTGCTGGGGCACATCCTTGTTCAATATCATTAGCAAAACTTCTTAAATCAAATTCTTTTAATTTAAATGATCTAGAATCTTCTATATTAGCTTTGGAATGGATTGCATATGTAGGTGAAGATATAAATGGTCCTATAAAGTTACCCTTATCAAAGTTACCGAATGGTAATTTAATAGCTTTTCCATTTCTAAATATCAACCAAACAGCCTGATTTCCAACTCCGCCATATAAAATTTTATTAGTTTCCTGATTAAAAGCAATTATCCCCAATGTTGAATTACCAAGATAGGTTCTATTTGGATATTGTTCCAAAAAACTTACAATATTTTCATAAAGGCCATACCAAGGATACACCCCTACATTAAGTTGACTAGTTAAAACCTCTTCTCTTCTTTTTTCCCATGCTTCTACAATCTTTAATCCGGCACCAACTCCGGCTTTTGACGCAGATCCTGAATGTATAGCATTTGGAAATGGTCCATCTTTTAATAATTCTGGAATAATTCTTCCATTCTGAGATCTCCAAGTAGTTCTAGTTAGTGTTGTTCCATCTGCTTGCACAATTGCGGTTACTGCACCATTTTGATAACATTCTTGATAATCTTGTCCATGATATTTATTATTTCCATAGCATATCGCTTTGGGGATAAAAGTGTTTAATTCTGATTCGCTTCTATCCGGATAAAATGACATCTCTTTTATATTAAATTTATCTTAGATAATTTTATATTATGTCGCAATTTCAAGCTTGAGTATTCCTGAGTAAATTTGAATTAATATTCGAAATATGTTAGCAATATAATAGATGGTTTATAAAATAACTAAAGTGAATTTAATGACAGTTCCTATTCTAACAATACCAGATAAAGAACAAAGTGTTGAATATTTTAGAAAAATTGCCGGTTCTGCACATACTGAATTTACGAGTCGATTTAATAGTAGAACAAATTGCGGATCACTAAACATGCCTAATTATGATGTAAGACAAAATGTTATTATTGATCCTAAACTTGCTGATGCTATTCTCTTTTTCCCACCAGTAACTTTGATGGAACAAATATGTAAAATCAAATTTGGCAAACCACTATTTATTACTGGTGGCATTAGTCAACTTATGATGTGGAACGGATTACCCATTACAATCACAAACAACAAAGATAAAGAGGTGTTTCAGTTCGATGATAGATGTAGTAGAGATGTTGACATGAAGACTGTACTTACGTTGGCTGAATTTGGTGAACTTGCAGAAATAGTTCTTGAAATATACAAGGATAATGCTATTGATGGTTGAATTGTTGAAAACAAACAGGCACAGAGTTTAAGCTATCCCAAACTTGAATTCAGGCAATTAATTGATGGTAAAGAGGTTGTCAGAGCGCAGGTATTTAATATTGAAAGTATACCAAGAGAAGAATGCGAAACAGCTTTTGGAAGATATATGAAAGATAACGCAACTCCTTACTATCAAACTGGTATAATGTTTGATTCTTCAGGAGTAAAAATTGCTGACCCAAATGGATGTATACCAGATAAATTTTCTGAATTCGAACGCAACCTTCCCTCTGTAAAATTTGAAGAATATTTTCCTGATGTTGTGGAGTTAGTTTTAGTGGGTGAAAATCCAAATGGAAGATTATCACCTCACAGAACTTACTGGGCAATAAAAACGGCACTGATTTATATGGTACAAGCTAAACATATTTATGGGATTGGTATTACTGATTTAAATCCTGATGTTTACAGAAGATTAATTAGTAATTTAAATAATGGCATTTTTGATAACGTTTTTACCACGGAAGATAAAGAATATCTTAAGAGAATGACTTGGAGAACAGCAATCGAAATGATGGCTAATATTGACACAGATCAACGATATTATTTTGGATCAAAACATCCCATAGCCGAATTCTTTTTAGGTGTTCCTCCACTTATGCAATATTTATTACCCACGCTTACTCAAAGACTTCTAGGGAATTTAACTGTTCCCAATATAAATTCATTGAATTATGAGAGACAATTTCTACAGCAAATGGAGTTAATTAAAGATGAGGATGGGGTTAGGGAACTTCTTGTTCAACATAAAACAGCTTATATTTTTACAATGGGTCTTCATTTGTATCGTAATAACTTTGTTGACATTAACCAGGTAATTGCTTGGCTTTTAGTTAGTGCTCAACTTGCTAGACAATCTGTTGCTATTGATGGTGTACCAATAGGAAATAGTTCAATTGCCCCTGAAATAGACATCTCGGCTTTATTAAGAGAACATGAAATTTGTTCATTTGAGGCTATAGATGGAATCCCTCAATATGTTAGTGTTCAAAATCCTGGTATATTTTTATATACACAACAATTCACAGAGATAATACTTCCTAACCCCAACAGAGCGCACGGTATTCTTAAAACCAATGGAATTTACAAGAATATTACGTTGAATCAACTACACCAAATGATTTAAATATAGATCCTTATAGACACAATTTCTTTGCATCTAAAGGAGTAATGATAAGAAAAAGGTTTGGTGCCCAAATAAATCCAACATTAATTAATCAAATGTATAGAGCATCAATATCGGATATTAGTTGGAGGAATTTGGGAGTATTTCAAGAACATATGTATCATGAAACTCTTAAAACAATACCTGATATACCAACAGAGATTACTGAAATTCCAAATTTTTCAACAACAGCTGGTCAAGGAATTTATGCTCTTCTGACGACTCCTGGTAATAAATACTATAAAAGTATCAATAGAATTATAGGTAACAAACCTAAAGATTGTGGCATAATAGCTACAATATGAACAATTTTCAATATTATAAAAAATTAAAGTTAACTATTGACAAAGCACTGTTACAAAGTCAGTGTTTAACTATTTCTTCTGTTTATAAAGCCGGTATTTCCTCAAATTTATCACATATGATTGATCATTTCTACAATTTCCCTAAGTTTCTATTCTTGTGGATTGATATAAATAATGAAGATAAAGTTATTGAAAGTGGATTAATAGAAGAAATAAATTATAGAATTACAGATAAGATTCCACAAGATACCGGATTTGTTGGAATATTAAAAGGACTTAAATCAATAATTAGTCAAAATAGTGGAATTAAAATTGTTTTGATTATTGAAAATTCTCAAGAATTGTTCGCTTCAAAGTCATATTACAAATCTAATATAAAAAAATTATTGAGCAACCTAACTTACTCCTTTATATGTTTTTTTCTTGTTCAAGAGGAACTTCAAGACTTAAATGATTTAAAAACGGGTTTAGTTGATCTTTATCCCTACTTTTCAAGTAATATTTTGTTTTTTCAATGTTTGGTGATGAAGATATGCTAATGAGTTTTAAAAAAGCAGTTAATGATATGAATTTTGATAATTCTAATAAATATAAAGATATCATATTAAAACTTTCTGGAGGACATGTGGGTCTTTTAAGAGCAATGATTCGTTCTGTCCCAAATAACACAAGTTTAATTAAAGAAGATGACCTTCTAAAAACAAATGAGATTGAGCACATGTTTTCTAAGATTTGGGGAGGATTTTCTGAAGAGACCCAATTAGGGGTTTTGCAAAACAATACATTTACAAACGAATATTTATTAAAAACCAAATTAAAGGATTCAACTGGTAAATGGTTTTCTTCACTTTTTAAGCTTTTTGTAAAAAATTTACAATCACATAATGATAATTCTCCCAAAGTTGATATTCAAGATTTATTGAGCTATCAAGAATTATTGGTTTATAATTTACTGTCTTCAAGAAATGGACAGATTGTTACGAAAGAGGACATTGCAAAACTAATATGGAAAGAAGAATGGCTTGAAAAATATTTGGATTGGGCAATTGCACAAATTATTAGTCAGCTTAGAAAAAAACTATCATTAAAAAGTATAACTATTAAAGCATCTAAGGGAGAAGGATACGTACTAATTGTATGAGATAAATTATAATTTCTTGCTCTCTATCACTTATTACTTATCATTTGTTACTTAATTTTTATTTCCTCCATTACAAATTTGTCCAAATGACCATCAAGTACAGAGTCAGGATCTGAGGACTCAACCTTAGTTCTTAAATCTTTTACCATTTTATAGGGATGTAAAACATAATTACGAATTTGGTTTCCCCAATCAGCTCTTTTAACATCCTTACGAAGGCTTTCTTTTTCTGAATCTTTCTTTTCTTGTTCGAGCATAAAAAGTTTTGATCTAATAATACGCATAGCGGTTTCCTTATTTTGAATTTGGCTTTTTTGTGATGAACATTTTACGACGATTCCTGTTGGAATATGTGTTATTCTTATTGCAGAGTTCGTTGTATTAACACTCTGTCCACCTGGGCCACTACCTTTCATTGTTTCAATTGATAAATGTTCTGGTCTTATTTCAATATCACCAATATCAATATCCTCCAAGATTGGCATTACTTCAACACTTGCAAATGAAGTTTGCCTTAACCCCTGAGCATTAAATGGACTAACTCTTACCAATCTGTGAACGCCAGTTTCTTTTTTCAAGTAGCCGTATGCTAATTTACCCATAACCTGAAAAACAACCGTTGAATAACCTGATTCTCCGAGTATTTCATCAACAACTTCTACACTCCAATTTCGTTTTACTGCATATTTGGTATACATTCTATAAAGGATTCCTGTCCAATCTTGAGCTTCAGTACCACCCTGTCCTGCCTTAATAGTTATTGTTGCATTGCTTTGATCATATGGTCCACTTAAAAACAAATCAAGAGATAAAATATCAACTTTTTCAATAGTGGACTTTATTTCATCTTGGATATAGGTTTTGTCTTTCTCATTTAAATCAGGGTCTGCCAACATCTCTACCAATGAATCCAATTCTTTTGCATATTGCCCCATATCTTCGTACAATTTAATATCATCATTAACGTTTGTAAGTTCTTTTTGCACTTTAGTTGCTTCATCATTGTCATTCCAAAAGTTTGGAGATTGCGTGAGAATTTCAAGGTTTGTTTTCTTCTCATTCAATTCATTAAGATTAATATTGTTCTTAATAGATATAATTAATGCTTTTGTTTTTTCAATTTGATCATGACTTACAACTTCACTCATACTTTTTTAATAAAATTATACGTGATACAATGTTAGTTATTAATAATGGATAAGTAACAATCGTTAATTATTCATTAAGTTATCAGTATTCTAGCATAATTATGGAGCAAAAGAAACAAGTGTTTTTAATAGTTTTGGATGGTTTTGGAATTGGTCCTATAAACGATGGAAATGCAGTGTTTAAAGCCAAGACCCCTAATTTGGATAAATATTGGACTTATCCATTCAAGAAAGGACTATTACATGCTTCGGAAATTGCTGTTGGTCTTGATACTGGTTATACCGGGAATTCCGAGGTCGGACATATTAATCTCGGGGCTGGTAGAGTAGTATCACAAAGTTTACAAATTATTAATGAACAAATTGAAAACAGAAAGATTTTCAAAAATAAAATAATTAAAGAATATTTTAAAAAGGCAAGAAAAAAAGATGTAAAACTTCACTTAGTTGGGTGTCTTTCAAATGCTGGAGTACATTCTCATATTAAACATCTTTTTACACTTATAGATATTGCGAATAAGTATAGGGTTAAACCGTATATTCATCTCTTTTTAGATGGAAGAGATAGCGGAAAAAATGATGCATTTTTCTTCTTAGATAAGCTTAGACAGAAATTGCGTGGTGAAAGACATGGTATTGTTGCTTCATTAACAGGTAGATACTATGGAATGGATAGAAATACTCGTTGGGAAAGAACAGAAAAAGCATATAATGCTTTAATCGGCATTGGAGACTATTATGAAGAAGACCTGAGTGTTGCATTACAAAATGCTTATCAAAGAGGAGAAGATGATGAAAATTTTGCTCCGACAGTAATTATTGATAAAAATAAAACGCCAGTTGGAATTATTGAAGATGGAGATGTTGTTTTCAACTTTAATTTTAGGGAAGACAGAACAAGACAAATTACTCAAGCAATTGTTGACCCTGAATTTATTGGTTTTAATAGAAGACGTGTTCTTAAAGAGCTGAAGTTTGTTTCTCTAATTGGTTATTCAGAAAACCTACCAGTTGAAACAGTCTTTCCAGCCATAAAAATTGAGAATACTGTGTCGGCTGTAATATCAAATGCTAACATGTCTCAACTTCATATAGGTGAGACAGAAAAATACGCTCATGTCTCTTATTTTTTTAATGGTGGAGAAAAAAAGCCTCATCCTAATGAAAAATTTTTCATGATTCCATCACCTTTGGTAAAAGACTATGTTGAAACGCCTGAAATGAGTGCTGTTCAAATAACCCAAGAAGTTTTAGCTCAGATGGACAGAAATTTTTATAACTTCTATCTTATCAATTTTTCAAATCCAGATATGATAGGTCATACAGGTGACTTAAATATGGCAATCAAGGCAGTCGAAATTACAGATAATTGTTTAGGACAGATTGTTGACAAAGCACTTAAAAATGGAGCAAGCGTGATAATAACAGCTGATCATGGAAGTGCTGAGAATATGATTGATTTTGAAAAATCTAGACCAGATAATGCTCACACTTTAAATCCAGTTCCATTCATGATAATAAATAAAGAAATACATGCGAACGGAAATCTAATTAAAATTGGAACTCCATACGATACAATACCTATTGGAGTATTGGCAGATATTGGAGTAACGGCACTTAAATTACTGGGAATTACACCTCCCGAAGAAATGACTGGTATTGATTTATCGTTATTTAGCTAGCAGGCTCAATAATTCCATAAGTTCCATCGTCACGTTTATAGACCACTGACCACTTACCTGTTTCTCTATTTTGAAAAAGGAAAAATGATAGATCAGCAAGTTCCATCCTTTCAATAGCTTCTGATTCATGAATTGGTATAGATAATTCAATTTTTTTTCTTTTAGAAACTTTTGGAACGTAATAGAGATGTTGCTCATCGCTATTGTCTTGAATTTCACTATAATAATTCTCCTCTAACTCACCTGTCTTCCAACTTTGAACAATTTCCTTATATCTGTTAAGTTTTCTAACAACAACATCAACAATTTCATCAACTAAGACGTACATATCTTCACCTTTTTTCTCTACACGAATAATTGTGTTTGGAACATCTACTGTAAATTCAATTTTAAAATCAAGTTCTTTACCTCGATGTGCTGTTTTTTCGGTACATCTAACTTTAACATTTGTAATATACGAGCTATATTTGTTAAATTTTTCAATTCTTTTTTCAATATAGCTTCTAATAGCAGGAGTAATGTCTAATCCTGAACCCTCAACCTGTAAACTGATGTCACTCATTCATGAAGTAAATAAAATTAAGTATTGATCATTTAACTATTGTACACGTTAACCTATGTTTCTGCAACATCATCCCCTTCGTTTAACTCTTCTTTAACATATGGAAACAGTAATAATGCAACTCCAGCTCCAAAGATCATACCTGTTATTATCCTTTTGGGATTATTACTTTGATAAAATAACTCGTCTATTGTTCCTAATTCATAAAGATAAGATGAAATAAGTTGCACTCCTCCATCAATAGCCATTGGGAATAATAAAAATATTCTTAAGAATAAATTGATTTTTTGAAAATTAATCTTTGTTAGAAAAACTAACAACATAACAATAATCAATGCAGTATATATTCCCAAATCTCTTGAACAAAATGCTACCTTATACCCTATCTTTTCATTCCCATAGAAATCTCTACCATCATTTATATGACTTACAAGGCTATCATCCTTTATTGAAGTATAACCAGCCTCATACAAATTATAGCTTGTGGGCCATATTGCCTCTCCGCCAATATAAGTTGATCTCTCAGGAAGTTGGTGACATAAAGGGGAATAAATTGTATATATTACTTTTCCAGCCTTTTCTAAACCCACCAACATAAAAATTGGAGCCAGCCAAGCAACTAAATTGTAAAGTACAAAAAAAATTCCGATCCCATAAACCACAGCTTTTAGTGTTTTATCTCCACTTGCTTGTGTCATCAATCTCCAACTATTTCAATTTTAGGTTTTTGTGAGATATCTTGATTACTGGAATCAGACGAAGTTGCATCAGACATATTTTCAACAATATCTATTTTTTTAGGTTCTTCCCAATTACTAAGTTTTTTAATCTCAGACCAGAAATGTCTAGCACTCATATCAAGAAAAACTCTTTCAACAACATGCATTAGATCTTTTTCTCCGTATTTTTCCTTTAAAGCTTTTATGATATCAGGAGAAATCTGAACCTTATTTTTAGTTCCATATTCGCTTAAGAACATGTTTATTTGAACCTCTTTTTTATTACGCTCAATCCACTCTTTTTCAAGATCTTTTTCAGATTTCTTAATTTCCTTAAGATACTCTTCTTTTGTTTTGTTCTTTTCTTTTAGATATTGTTCCAAACCCTTTCTCTCAGCTTCAATGATATTTTCAACAATATTTTCAGAAACAATAATGTTGGAAAGATCCACTGCTTTCTCCAAAGTCTTACGTAAAAGAGTTTGCTCTTCCATTTGATTTTTATATTGTGCCAATTCTTTTTCAATCATCTTTTTAAATTCATCAACATTTTTAACGTTTTCAATTTGCAATTTTTTTACAAATTCATCGTTAACTGACTCAAATTTGTCATCTTTATTATGTTCGTTCCATTCCTTAAGTACATTTTCAATTGCTGTTTCAACATCCTTAGAAGTAACGCTAACTTTTGGTTTTGTAATTTTAAGTTTGCTTAATTCGGGAATTTCAAATGAAATGTAAAGATAAAACTCAGCCGTATATATAATTCCATCCTTTTCATCAATTTTGGTTACTTCATATTTGGGATAGGAAGCTGGATTTACATTTTCCTTTTTTAATATTTCTGAGGTTACTCGAGGAATAAGTTCTTCAATAGTTTTTTGCATAACATCTTTATAAATCATTGGTTCAACCATTTCTTTAGGAGCTTTCCCTTTTCTAAATCCCTTTATATCAATTTTTAAAGATTCCTCAGAAAAGATTCTTTCATATACTTTTTGATGTTCAGAATAAGGAACTGTGACGGTATAAGTAACATGAGTTTTACTATGTTCTTCTTTTTTATAGGTGTATTCCATTTTAGATAATTTATAAGTAATAATTAATAGTGAATAATGTTTTGAATTATGAATTCTTACAATATATCGAGGGGATTTTAACACAATATTGGATAAAGAACAAAAGTATAAAAGCTTATAACTCATACAAGAGAATATTGTTCCCAAATATAATTCATGTAACAATGGAAAATTGATTGGTACTACAAAAGATGGTATATAATATTCTCAAGATTACTCTCAATAAATTTTTACAATCATTCTATGACTATTTCAATTCCAGGTTTAGTAGACCAACTTGGTAGTCTGGTTGATAGAGAAAATGTAATTGAAGTAAACCCCAGTGAGATGAATGTGCAACTATTGGCAGAAACCGCCCAAACAGTAATTAAAACTAAGTAACCTATGGTTTTGAAAGCTGATGTGACGAGAGATCTTTGGGATTACTCCGACCGTCCAGCTAAAAGATCTGACAATACACTTTCACATCAAGTATTTGTTATCCCCTGTAGCGATTGGGGGGATGCTGTAACTATAATAAGTGCAATTTATGAGGCTGGGCGTAACAAGTTTGGCACAATTATGCATAGTCAATACGCCACTGAGTTATCCAGAATTGAATATTATCGTGATATACATCCCAACCATACAAATATTGATATAACTTTTTTCTTGTATCAACAGTTAGGGTTTAAATTTATCGAAAGATATTTAACACCGGAAGCATTTAGAGA
>DAOOWV010000025.1:0-13350 GCA_035371485.1 Candidatus Dojkabacteria bacterium
TTCCCGCCATGAGCAATTCTTCCTGCAAAACTTCAAATCAGTAATAACCTAAACTTATGTGTCTCATATTATATAACACATACTCTTTATTTTCAAGTCATTTTCTGGTATAATACACATGATATTCAATTATATTCCTTAAGAATGGAACCAGAAAATAAATCTTTTTTCAAATCTGATATTTACTTTGGAACAAGTCTTTATAGTCAATACCCATGCATAAAATATTACTGGAACAAAGAGGATAAAACCATTGCCCCAAAACTAAAAAAAATAACTACATATCTTCAGTCTCAATACAAAAATATCTTATCTGAAATTTCAATCAAAAACGGAGAAGCAACAATCATTTCACACTTTCCTATATTCTGGGAAATAGGCGATAAAGCAATAAAACAATTAATAAAGAAAAACAGCATTAAAGCCAGTGAAACACTTAAAAACAACTTAAAAAACATAATTGGAACAGCATCTGCAATCCCTATATTAGACGCTGCAATCGCTAAAGACTATCCAATAACCATTCAAAAAATAGGTAAAAACTATTATAAACACTTCGGATATGGAAAAGGGAGCCAATATATTCAATCCACTTCAAGTAGTGTTGATTCCAAATTTGCCAAAAAATTTCAAAACGACAAAGCAATAACAAATGAAATTGCGGAATCTCTTCTTATTCCAGTTCCTAAATGGAAAATTGTTAACACTGAAAAAGAATTAATTAAAGCTTATAGCAAATTCTCAAAGCATGATATTGTCATCAAACCCTACAATCTTACCAGAGGAGTGGGAGTATTTGTTGGAATTAAAAATCTAAAAGATGCAATTGACAAATTTAATAATATCAAAAAGCTATATGAATTAAGAGGATATGATCAAAATGATCAAAAAATATTAATTCAGGAAAGAGTATATGGAAACGATTACAGAATACTCTGTATTAATGGAAAACTTGAAATAGCCACACTCAGAACTCCTGCATATGTAATTGGAGATGGAAAATTATCAATACAGGAACTTATTGAAGTTGAAAATCAAAATCCAGCAAGAAACGAAAACAATCTTTTTCGCACATTAAAACCAATAATTATTGATAACACTATGCTTGAAATGCTTGAAGATCAAAAGATTACCCTTCAAACAATACCAACAAAAGGAACCGTAGTACCAATTAGAAAAACCGCCAGCGTTAGTCAAGGTGGATTTACGGAAGACGTTACCTCTAAAGTCAACAATACCACACGTACCATGTGTGAACTTATAGCAAAACAGTTAAATGCCTTTACATTGGGAATTGATATTATGTGCAAAGATATAACAAAACCGCTTAATAATAAAAATGGTTACTTAATTGAGGTGAACACTGCACCAGAAATGTATCTCAATATTTTTCCATATAAAGGCAGAAATCAAAAGGAAAAAGGTCTTACCTTTCTCAGAGCATTGTTGCCGCAAAAACCAAAACAAAGATGTTATTTTTGTACTTATTCAAATAGTGACAATATTGATACATTATTAACAAAACCCACAGTTAGACATTATCTTACTAAGTCACCCATATGCATAATTAATAATAATGACGTATACGAAATCACCACAAGTCACAAAACTCACTCAGTAACCAAAATTAACAATGGTAACATAAAGCAAGTATATGAATTTGCAAAACTTAATAAAAGATTTGAATTAGTAATAATAATTACCAATGATAAAAAAGGGCTACTAAATCAAAAGTTTAATCCCATCCTATCTGAAATAAGTTTATAAAAAGATTACTTTAACCCCACCCTAGCAGATACAGACCTGTATTGCCAAACTCACTTTTTCTATCTTCTAATATACATCCCAGTGCAAAACAAACCCATATAATTCACATCAATAATATTAGATTTTCCATATAATTTATCATTAACAATATGTAAACCTATACTCGCAAGATGAACTCTTATCTGATGCCTAATGCCTCGCTGGATATATATTTCCAAAAACATATAGTTATTTTTCTTTCCACTAAAAGTAAAATATGTAATATACTTTGAATCTCTCCTACTTTTAACCACTTCCATTCGCCTTTTGGTCTTTCTACTGTGAATAATTTTAAAATTAATTCTATAAAACTCATTTGAACCAAAATTCACAAATTTATCAAACAAATTAAACTGGGAATATGATTTGTCTATAAATACTTCATCCAATGACTTTTCTGAAAAATCAACAACAAATCCTTGATAATTACTATCAGCCCTAGTCTCTACAACTGCTACATATTTTTTATATAGCTTACCATATTCTTGTAACCTTTTATAATTATTAAAAATATTGTTATTTCTACAAAAAACTAACAATCCACCTGTATCATTATCAAGTCTATATAATAACCCTCCTTCTCGCTCTCTATATCCCATAACCGATTTTAACTCAGGGTAAATGTCAACCACCTGTTTTACAGCACAATCACTGTTATCATAATCATTTTTAAAGGTACTTGGCAAACCAAATGGTTTTGTGACAAAAATAAAATCATCAGTTATTTTCAATACTTTTATTTCCATAATTTCTTATCTAAAAACTTCAACCTCAAGATCTGAGTTACGTATTCTTAATTGAACTTTTTACAATTCTAACATATAATAAAAGTAATAACTAATCTATTAAGATTTCTCATGTTAGATGTATTTAAATCAAGACATAGTACAAGGGAATATACTAATCAAGAGGTTGAAGATTCAAAGATTAAAGAAATCCTGGACGCATGTATGCTTGCTCCAAGCGCAAGAAACACCAAAGCATGGAAATTTATAGTCGTTAAAGACCCACAAAAGATTGAGAAATTATCACAAATGAAAGAACATTCACTATTTGCAAAAAATGCAAAAGTAATAATCGTTGTGTGCTCAGAAGAATGGAAATATTGGATAGAAGATGCAAGTATAATTGGAGCCTACATTTATTTAGAAGCTACTAATCAGGGATTAGGAACTTGCTGGATACAAGTCAGAGAAACAGAAACTATGGATGGCAAATCTGCAGAAGAATACGTACGAAAAGTTCTAGACATTCCTAATAATATTAGAGTTCTATCATTTTTCTCTATTGGCTACCCTTCATCAAAGCCCACAAAACACATTACAGATATCTCTGGAAAAATTAAAACAGAAACATGGAAATAAATACAAATATTGTACAACTTGAATTTGAAAAAATGCATCAAATACTCAATGATTATTCTATTATTGCAAGAAATAAAGGGCAAAAAATCGACATAAGCAATCTAAGTATCAATATGCTAAGGACTTCACTTATTGCTTATTTTACCTATAGAATACTAACAGATAGAAATAAAAATAGTGCTCGAATCTTTTGTACAAGTTTATTTTTCTTATCTGAGGAACAAGAAAATAAATCGCAAGGGTTAATTCATACAATAATTCTGACAGGAATAAAAAAATCACACATTCCATTAAATAGACAAATTAATACAATAAGACAAATTAGTAAATATACAGCTGAAAACAAACAGAAAGATCCTCTTTTTCCATTAATAGTTGGAGCAACATTAGCCCTTCCAAATATTTCACAAAACCTAATGCAAAAGATTAAAGATATCGCGAAAATTAGTCAAAATAAAGACTTACATTTTTTAGAAGAATCAATCAAATCACTTATTATATGTCAATACACAAAAAAACTTAACGCCAAACTTAGTGAAAATAGAATCAAAGAAGTAATTCCAGCTTATAAATGGAAATGGGCAAAAAAGCTTGTTTATATAATAAGTGATATATGATAAGTGACATATGTGAAATTAATTTTCATTTAAAATAAAAACTCAAAACGACTTATCATTCATCACTTATCACTTAATAATAAATGGGTTCACTTCACCAATGTTTTCAACACCCGCAAATATCATTGCAAATCTGTCAATACCTAACCCGATACCAGCCAATCTTTCATAGGGACATTTCTTTACTGCCCTTATAAACTCCATATCGTACGGATGTAAACGTTCATGTTTTTCTTCACGATATTTTTTTTCCTGAACAAAATTCTGCTCAATCAAATTTGCATCTAATTGTTCTGAGTTTCCATTACCTATTTCCATGCCGTTGATATATAATTCAAATCTTTCTGCAATATTTGTGTTTATCTCTGATTTTTTACATAGTGGCGATATCTTAGCTGGAAAGTCCTTTATTATAACTGGAGATAAACTATCTGTTAACTTATCTTCAATGAAATTTAGAAACAATTGATTAAATAACTGCTCCCAATTCGAATCATTTATATTTAGCCCTTTTGTTTTGCAAAATTCATGCATTTCACTATCATTTAGCAAAGATAACCACCCCCTGCCAATATGCTCTTTAAATAGTGATTCAATCGTATATTCACTCCAATAACTATCAGAACAATCAATACAATTGAACTTAACTTTCTCCTCAAGAAGAAATGATTCAGTAAAGTCTATTAATTTCTTACAATCTTCAATAATGTCGTTATAATTTGCATCCGCTCTATACCATTCCAACATTAAAAACTCTGGATTATGCCTAGAACCACTGTCTTCAAGATTTCTAAAACTACTTCCAATTGAATAACAATTTCCAATTCCCTGACTTATTATCTTTTTTAAAGCACTTTCAGGGGATGTAGAAAGATATAGTTGCATATTGTCTTTACTATTCCATGATGTTTTAAATGAATATAGTGTTGGTTCGAGAGGCAGAGCTTTGTTTAACACAGGTACTTGAATCTCGTGAAATCCTTGCACGTCAAAGAACGCACGTATAGCTTTAATTACATATTCCCTAATGATTACAGGATATAATTTTGATTTGGAATTAATTATATTCTTCATAATTACTTTTTTCTTTTAATTGCTTTACTCATAAATATACGCACCACCCCTTGTGAAAACCCAAAAGATTAGCGAAGTATGGACCTGACGGGAATCGAACCCGTGACCTCTCCAATGCGAATGGAGCATTCTAGCCAGACTGAACTACAGGCCCACCACTGAAATTTTAACACAAAAAACTTATAAATCCAATCACATTTCAATAAATAATAACTTTTTATTTAAATAGCAATTATTAATATATTCTATTACAATAATATTAGGTGATATAATTTATTACATATCAAATTTATTCAATGTCAGTATATATATGGATACAGGAGATATAAAAGGAATTCAGGGTACAGGAATTCAAATACTAGATGATTATATTTATATCAATAATGAAGGATCGGGCATTTTAGCCAGATAATGTGCATTCAAATTTTTAGAAAGTTTAGCAAATAATGATTATTTTAGAGATGACAAAAATCAGGAAAATCAAAGAGATAATCTTAGTCCTAGAAAGCAGGCAACAGATAAATTAATTCTTTTAATAAGGCAATTTCTTAAAAATGATCCTCCAATTGCAATAGCAGTATTAAACGGTGGTAATAGAACAAAGTATGCTGATAGCTTAAAACAGATACCCACTCATAAAATACAATTTGTCGTGCCAATACCAGAATGGGTCATTGCTTATAATTATTATGAAAGAGATCCAAACAACCCTGAAAAAGTATCAAGCATTGGGGGGGGAAGAAAATACACTTCAATCCCAATACTGGTACTTGGTTTCATTTATAGAATAGCTTAATATTTTCCTTATTTTATACATAAACCACAACAAAATTCTGGTTCAGCACAATTAGTGACTAGTGAACAGTGACTAGGGATTAGATTATTACCAGCACTAATTCTCTTCAAATATTTCCGTATCATTTCTCCCTTATCATCTATCATTTCACACAGAGGTTTTACTCCCTCGCAACACGAATATACTTTTCCATTGGACATTAGAGAAATTTGGTAACATCCAAGATCTTTTGGTGGAAACGTTTTTTTGTTATTCATTAGCCATTTTATCTGTTCTATCGTTAAGAATCCAAACTCATATCCAGCATTATTTACATTAGTAACTGGATGCTGATTTAAAAATGAAATATTTTTTCTCAATTGATAAGTAATGGGAATATCCCTTAATTCCTTTTCTACATACTTTTCAAATTCACCAATATCCTTGAAATTTTCTCTCCAAACAAGACTAAAAACTTCAGTATGAAAAGATAACTTTTGGGCCTTTTTTATAAAATTGATACCTTTAATAAAATTACCCTTTCCTCTATTCATATCATGCCATTTTTCGATTCCATCAACAGAAACTAATAGATTTACAGAATTAGGATATTTAATTTTACTTAATTTATCAACAGTCCCATTTGTAATGATCTGTACAAAATAGCCTTGTTCACAAGACCAGTTTATTAGGTCTGTAGCATAATCGAGTAAAAAGAACTCACCACCACAGAAAGTTATTGTTTGTAAAGATATTCCACGAATAGCAACAGCCTTTACATACTGTTCAATAAACTGTTTAATATGTTTGAAAGTTAGTAAATTGGGCGTCTTCTGAGTATAACAAAGTTTGCATGATAAATTACAGATCTCAAGGGGTGAAATATATAAATGTTCTAAGTTTAAATTAATATTACTCATTATTTTTTACTAATTATTACTTGTATATTGTAACATATTGGGCTAGAAATCGTTTATATAAAAAAAGTCCCGTTCCTACAATACCATTTCTGATACAGTAAGTTCGAGACTTTTTTTAGTTCTGGCGATGACCTATTTTCCCACGGATGTTGCATCCAAGTATCGTCGGCGCTAGAGCGTTTTACGACTCTGTTCGGGATGTAAAGAGGTAGTTCCACTCTGCTAGAATCACCAGACAGTAAACATTTAATCAAAATACTTACTGTCTTGCGACTCTTAGTAACCAGTAACTGTTAATCAGTCACTGATCACTAAAGTTCATAGCTTAATTGTAAGAGGAAGGAAAATCTTCGGTCATTAGTACTCATTCGGCTAGAAGATTTGCAATCATTCTCTAATCATCATATCTCTTGCGAGACAATCAAATCATCAAAATCATGAAAATCGACATACAATCTTTGCAGATCTTACACCTAGAGCCTATCAATCGTACACCACGAATGGTATACGAAAAAACCAGTGGTCTACTGGTGACCTCTCTTCCGATAAATCGGAATAGGATAATTAATCTTGGAGTTGGCTTCGTACTTATATGCTTTCAGTACTTATCCTATAGCAACGTCGCTACCCAGCATTACACCTCAAATTGCATCAAGGTATAACTGGTACACAAGAGGTTACCTCTTTCTGATCCTTGCGTACTAAGAAAGAATCTCCTCAATTATCCAACGCTCACACCGGATAGGGACCGACCTGACTCACGTCGGTCTGAACCCAGCTAACGCGCCGCTTTAATGGGCGAACAGTCCAACCCTTGGGGGCTTCTCCACCCCCAGGAAGCGACGAGCCGACATCGATGTGCCACGTACCACCGTCAATATGGACTATCGGGTGGTTTCGAGCCTGTTATCCCCAGAGTAGCTTGTGTCCGTTAAGCACTGACGCTACCAATAGCCATCAGCGGATCACTTTGACCTACTTTCGTAACTGCTTGACCTGTCAGTCTTGCAGTAAAGCTCCCTTATGCCAATACACTCTTCCTGCGATTTCCATCCGCAGTGAGGGAACCTTTGTGCGCTTGTGTTATTTTTTAGCAAGAAACCGTCCCAGTTAAACTGCCCACCATGCACTGTCTCCACCATAGGTGGATTAGATACAACACATCAATAGAGTGGTATTTCACCGTTGGCTAAACTTAGCCCTAAAGCCAAGCCTCAAAGCCTCCCACCTATCCTACGCAATAAACATATTGGATCAATACAAAGATGCAGTAAAGCTTCTGGGGCCTTTCTGTCCTGGTGCGAGTAGACTGCATATTCACAGCCATTTCAATTTCGCCGAGCTCCTTGTTGAGACAGTATCTGGATCGTTACACCATTCATGCGGGTCACTAATTAAGTGACGAGGTATTACGCTACCTTAGGACCGTTAGGATTACAGCCGCCATTCACCAGGGCTTCAGTCGAAAGCTCATCCCGCAAGCGGGAATCACCCCCTTCCTTAACCTACTGGCATCGGGCAGGTGTCAGTACCTATACATCAGCTTTCGCTTTAGCAGGCACCTGTGGTTTTGTTAACCAGTCGTCCAGACCATTTCACTGCGTCCTAATATTTCTCGTCTTAAAAAGATGTTGAAATACCAGGAACCCCTTCTTCCGAAGTTACGGGGCTAATTTGCTTAGTTCCTTAACAAGGAATAACTCGATCACCTTAGTATTCTCTACTAGTCTACCAGAGTCGGTTTGCGGTACGGTTACCATTGAAATACATTTTAAAACTTGCGTTCTAAAAAACGTTTAGAAGCTTTTCCTGAAGAAAGACTCTATCCAATCCTCCGATCACTCGGAGTTTACATCACAGCTCGTTTTCATCTCAACGAATTGAAAAACGCCTCTTACGGATTTTCCTATAAAAGACTAACTTACTGCTTATACCAGCGATAGGCTGAAATTTGCCTTTCTTGTTACTCCTTCACTCCTTCAATAGCAGTACAGGAATATCAACCTGTTGTCCATCCCTCAATACCGTTCGGCATTGCGGTTAGGACCGACTAACCCATCATCGACCAACGTGGTGATGGAAACCTTAGACTTGTTCGGTGTCAGAGATTCTCACTCTGAAATTCGCTACTCATTCCGGCCTTCTCACTTCCGCATACTCCAGTATCCCTTACAGGTATACCTTCACTGCAAAACGGAACGCTCCCCTACCTCTCACATGCAAAACATATGAAATCGTGGCATCGGTACTGTACTTAGTCCCGGAAATTTATGGCGCAAACTTCCTTCGCCAGTGAGCTATTACGCACTCTTTAAAGGATGGCTGCCTCTAAGCCAACCTCCTGGATGTCTTAGAAAATTTACTTCCTTATACACTTAGTACAAATTTAGGGACCTTATCCATCGATCTGGGCTTTTTCCCTTGCGTCCATAGGAGCTTGCCCCCTAGGACTAACTCCCGTGCTAGAAACAATGGTATTCGGAGTTTAACTGAATGGGGTAAGGATTGCTCCCCCCCCGATCCAATTAGTGCTCTACCCCCACTGCCCACCACACAGGGCTAACCGAAAAGTTATTTCGGGGAGAACCAGCTATTACCGTGTTCGTTTGGCATGTTACCGCTATCCACAGCTCATCTCATACTTTTGCATCAGTAATGAGTTCGGACCTCCTCAAACATTTCTGCCTGATTCATCCTGGCCATGGGTAGATCACACGGTTTCGGGTCTTATGCTGAGTACTAGAGGCCCTATTCAGACCCATCCCGAAAAATCGGGATTCGCTTTCGCTACGGCTCCCCACGTAAGACGTGGTTAACCTTGCACTCCGCATAAACTCGCCGGATCATTCTTCAATAGGCACGCTGTCACCCTGAACCACTACGATTCAGAGCTCCAACTGCTTGTCAGTATACAGTTTCAGTTACTATTTCACTCCCTTTCCAAGGGTACTTTTCACCTTTCCCTCACGGTACTTGTTCACTATCGGTTATAAAGAGTATTTAGCCTTATCCATTGGTCTGGATAGCTTCCCACAAAGTTGCACGTGTTCCGTGGTACTTAGGAAGTCATAAAGAAAGATCACTCCATCTGTTTACGGGGCTTTCACCCTCTATGGCAATTCATTCCATAACCTTCACCAGACTAGCAATTTTTTAACTTTCCTGAGAATAATACAGTATTCTCAAATACAACCCCTACAACACCAAATATGCACGCCCTGTATAGTACGGATTTGAATCCATAATCATCGCAACGCGACTCATACTTCATCGCCTCCTTACACATAATTGGTTTAGGCTATTCCCAGTTCGCTCGCCACTACTACGGGAATCACAACCAGATATCCGTTAGACGAATACCTGGAAAATACGTTTTCTTCTCCTGCAGGTACTGAGATGGTTCACTTCCCTGCGTTCCCCCCATACACCATAAAGGTGTAGGTCATCTGTATTGCTACAGACAGGGTTACCCCATTCGGAAATCTGTAAGTAATAACGCCTGTTGCTGGCTTCTTACAGCTTATCGCAAGCTACAACGTCCTTCATCGGCTCTTTATACCAAGGCATCCACTGTATACATTATTAATTTTCCTCCTCTCACAATTAAACTATGAGAGTTTTTACATTTTTTTACTCGCTATTCAATTGTTAAAGAGCATTTCATATAGACAGGAAACTAAATTCCTGCACATAAAGATATTTTCCGAGTTCGATTATAGGTATTATTTGAAAGATTGTCAACATCCCGAACGATGTAGGAGTATTTTAACATATCTATAAAAAGAAAGTCAACTATTAAAAATATTAGAATTATTAAAGATACCTATTTGCAAAATCCTAATTTGGCTTTTTATCTCGTTGAAGATACTCGGTATATTCAAAATCACTTTTCAAATTCTCTCGAATCATTCTCCTTATTAACTCCGATCTGGTTTTTAAAGTCATGTAACTTTTCCAGTCCAAATATTGTCTCTCCGCTTTATTCAAAAATAGGTTGAATCTGCAACTATCATTATAGTCTGAGTACTTATTAATAAAACCTGAAATAATGTTTTTATAGTTTTTCTGGTTATATGGCAAGATATCTATATATTCTGACTCAATACTATATATAAATCCTTTTCTTTTAGCCCAATCACTT
Organism: Candidatus Dojkabacteria bacterium; assembly: GCA_035371485.1. GTDB lineage: Bacteria > Patescibacteriota > Dojkabacteria > JAFGLO01 > JAFGLO01 > DAOOWV01. Next base: position 10,698 of record DAOOWV010000025.1, read on the forward strand.
GATTCCAACCATAGGAAAAGAGAAGGCTTTTTGTTTTGTATCGCAAGCGTCAACAAATGCCCTGTACTAAAACTAGGAACGGTAGCTTCAAATATCAACAAATCTGCACTTTCAACAGCACTCACTATTTTACAATACTCGTTATTGTTTATTAATAACCTATTCCTGGCCCCTGCTTGGACTCATTTGAGTAGTTGGGCAAGCACGTACTACTTATCACTTTTTACTTGTAACTTGCAATACGTATTATACATAAAATGTGACAGAAATACATATATGTGGTAGCATCCTATCACCTGCCGATTAATTGTCTAATAAACAAATGTCAATTCCTTTATATATTCCAGAGAGTCTAGGATCAACCCAATTATATTTGGGAGGAGATCCCGAATTATTTAATCAATTAGAAACGGCTCCATGGCGTAGTGTTGAATATTTAAGGCAAATATTGTCATTATTTGGAAACGAGCCACTTGCTGAAGATAGTGAGGCACAATCATTAATAAGGCTATTTAAAATTGATACAGCAAAACTTCAAGAGCAATGGAACGAGTTGAATCAAGAAGCATTTGATGATCCATTTGGAAATGAAAGATACGTATTGGCACCCGAATACAAACTTTTGCCACCTCGTGAAGAAATTACAATACCAGAAGATGTCGACTTAAATAAAGTGCCAACAGCAGATGAATATTACTTACTTGCAAGAGCACTTGCAGATACAATAATTGATGTTATATTTTCAAAAGCTGATTTTTACTTCTTCAAACCGTCACTTGATGGAATAACCAACGAAGATGACGATTACGAAACTGCCAGAAATTTGATATTTTTCTTATTGGAAAGCCAATATTTTTCCGAGAACTTGTGTTCAAACAACTTTAATAACACCATCTTCACCACCAGTCATTGATGATTTACTAGGATCCGTAAATCTTTTACCTGACTTTGAACAAATTAAACCTTTCGTGACTGAATGGTATAGGTTAATAGAAAATAATAGATTTTTCCCAAGATATTTTAATTTAGTAGGTTTAGCAGGTAGTAACGCTATAGCAGTTGTATTTCCACCAGAACACATTGAGTTGATTCAACAGGAAATACATAATATGAATACATATATGGGTACACTGGAATACATCGAAACCAGAAGAAAAACATTCGAAAATGAATTGAGTCCTGAGGTTATTGGAATTTTAAATCCCTTTATTGGAGAAGATGAAAACTTCATACAAATCACAGAGACACTAACCGAAGCAAGAGAAGAAGCATCAAAAAGAACTGGAATCCCTGCTTATCTTTTAGCAATGCATCAGAAAAGATATTTTCCTAGTTTGCACGAACGACCTGAAAATGCCCCAATGGATGAAGAGTATTTATTTCCATATTTATGTATCCTATTAGAATGCCCAGAGTCATTAAGATTTGAAGATGGGGTTCAAGACGAACGATTGCGTTTATGTTTATTCGCACTTGAAAAAGCTATCCAACACAGTAAAGACCGAGATTTACAGCGTTTAGAATTTGGAGTTGCAAATTTTTTAAACTATTCCATATGTTTTAAACTTATTCGTGATCAAAATATTCCATACGTAATGAAACTTATTGCACGTCATAATTCAGAACTTTTTAGATACCTTGTTAAGATCATATTAGATGAAGTTATTTGCGATGATTTGGGTTATCCTCATGGATTTACCTTAGCAAAAGCTATAATAAAAGGTGAACATATTTATTGTAAAATAAGAAAAGAAGAGAAAGCACTTACAGATCTATATCAAACAGATGCATCTTTTATATATTTACCTGGAGCAAATCGAGAGGGCTTCGGATTACTAGCTGAAACTTTCTTAAATTTAGCACAAAGACATAATATTCCCAATGCAATAATTTATTCTTTGTTTATTACTTAAATGATTTCATAACATACTTAGAGAATTCTGAATACGCCAGTTATAATTGGATAATACAAAGGGCAATAAGTTATAGAGATCAAATTGGCAAATGTATAAACTGGTGCGAAGAATAAATTTAAGAAAACTGGAGTCGATGGGAATCCCCCGTCTCACTTCATACTTCAATCGTGACGGGACTGTCTCGCTTCAACTGAATCTATCCAGAAGCGAGGGAACCCCTGCCTGTCCTTAGCCAAATGTTCTGGCAGGCTGGCGTAACCTCCTCACACAAACAGAGGTTACAATCAAATACTAATAAAATATAACTCTCAAACGCCTTTATCAAAATCTGGAGTCGACGGGAATCGAACCCGTAACCTCCTCATTGCAAATGAGGTGCTCTAACCAATTAAGCTACGACCCCGTTCCGAAATCAGAAATTCTGAATCTTAAATTATCTTGGTTATTTTTTTGATACAAAATACAGAAGATATTTTATATTATGATTAATAAATAGTCAATATATTAAACGAACAAACTAACAAATGAACAAGTGAATGAGCGAATTTAAAAGATACATGATACCTGCCCGCCCGACCATGTAGACAAGGACAGGCAGGCGGGAGTGATAAGTGATATAACAAACGAACAAACTAACGAATGAACAAGCGAACGAGTGAACGCCAGCCCTCCTGTATTCTTAAAAGGTAAGGCTGATCAACCACCCTGCCTGCCGTCAGGCACGGTGGTTGAAATGA
>DAOOWV010000026.1:0-12482 GCA_035371485.1 Candidatus Dojkabacteria bacterium
AGGTTTACAAAGATGTAAAGATAGATGGTAACTTATTTGTAGGTGGAACTATAGAAACTGAAAAATTAATAATAGGGGGTGAAGAAACTTCAAGATGGTTAGGAGTAAGAACTTCTCATCCATTGAATGCTCAAGAAGGTGATATGTATTACAATAAAACTGACAAGGAAGTTTACGTATTTGTTGATGGTAATTGGGAGATTATAGTGAATTAAGTGCAAGAACATACAAACATTAAAGCATTTTGCTAAATATTAAGGTATCATTATCGTTGTGTTTGCATATTTATAAAAGTGATTTTATCTGTTCTGTAATTGTGCTTATGAATTTGAAACAAATCTTATCATGACCATAATGACCGTTCTTGTGGTTGTTTCTCTTACTTAACAAACTATTGATGAATTATACTTGTAAGTTTGACAAAATTTTAGTCGCAATATATACTGTATTTAATAAAAAATCAACAACTCATTCAAGTTTTCTGCTCAATATGTTGATTAAATAAAATAATCCGTAAATTCAGAATTTTTAATTTAAAATATAGTAATAATGTCCTATTACCTCAAATCTAAAAGACTTGATATCCGAACAAGTGATGCATTAATTTTTGTTTTGCATGAAGATACTGCAAGAGAGCATGGATTGATTCCAGGAAGTAGGGTACATGTGTGTTGGAAGGATATTTGTGTTTATGGAACCATTGATACTTCCAATACTTTAGTTGGATATGAAGAAATAGGTTTATATGAAGATGTTTGGTTTAAATATGGCATCCCCTCTAATGATGTTGTATTTGTTGATGTTGTAAGTAATACTTCAGCAATTGAGGCGATAAAAAAGAAATTATTAGGAGGAACTTTAGATTATGATGAAATTCATGACATTATGGTTGGAATTGCGAACAGAAGTCTTTCAACTATTGAAATTACTTATTTTGCAGCGACATCATACTCTCCAGGTTTTACTGAACAAGAGGTGTATTACATGACGAAAGCAATGGCTGAAACTGGAGAACGTTTAAATTTTTCATACCTTAAAAAGAAAGTTGTAGATAAACACTCTATTGGTGGAATTCCAGCTAAAGGTATTACTCCTGTAATGGTCGCAATTCTTGCATGTTTTGATCTTATTATCCCCAATACTTCATCAAGAGCAATTACAACTCCAGCTGGGACATCTGATGTTTTAGAAGTATTATTCCCAGTAACATTGAGTAAAGATGGAATAATGAAAACTGTCGAAAAAACTAATGCATGTCTTGTTTGGGGAGGAGGGGTGGATCTTGCACCAGCAGATGATGTTTTGATAAATATCCAAAGACCTTTACATATTGAATCATATGAACAATTTATCATTAGTATAATAGCTAAAAAAATTGCAACGGGAATTCAATATTTTTTGGTTGATCTTCCGGTGGGGGAAGGAACCAAAATTCACGATGAGGCTGACATTCCGTTAGTCGCTTCTCAATTTAAAAAACTTGGCAAATTATTTAACATTTCTGTTGACGTTTATGAAAGAAGGCCTATGGGACCAGATGGTAATGGAATTGGACCGATACTTGAGGCACGAGATATTTTGTATATTTTTGAACGTCATCCACGTCGTCCACAAAAAATAGAGAATGTAGCAATTGATATGGCTGGAAAGATTTTAGAAATGACTGGACTTGTTCCTGCAGGTATGGGGTATAACCTTGCAAAAGCAAAACTTGAAGATGGATCAGCTGAAAAGAAGTTCTGGGAAATAGCATTTGCACAAGGGGGTAACAAAAAAACACATTCCTCTTCGCTGGTATTGGCTGATTTTTCACATGAAATTTTATCACCCAAAAGTGGAAAAATTTCGAGGATATCGAGTAAACAAGTGGTAAAAGTATGTCAAATTCTTGGAGCTCCATTTATAAAACAAGCAGGTATTTACTTTGATAAGTTAGATGATCAAACAATTGCACAAGGTGAAAGATTAATGACAATATATTCACCAAGTAGAAGAAGAATTGATCTTGCAAAAAAATATATTGAAGATCATCCAGAAATAGTTGTTATTGATTAGTCATCAATAACACTGCCTATCATTTGATATTCATTTTTTCTTTGATTGCAATAAAGATTCCAATTGCTATGATAATCAGTGGGATAATCATACTTAGATTTAGTGTTTCACCAGCTATAATTATTCCAGCTGGTATCGCAAAAACAGGATTGATATAGCCAAAAAGATTTGCTTCTGACACTTCAATAATTTCTATAGCCTTTTGATAAGTTGTAAATGCTACTAATGTCCCAAGTATGGCCATGTAAAAGATACTATTCCATGCCGAAGTTGAAATTGAGTCAATATTAAGGGGTATATTAGCAATGAATATAATTAATATAAATAAAGGAACTGAGATTAAAAAAGAATTAAGGTTTAGTAAATCTCTTTCTTTTGGATTTGATTTTTTATATAAAATACCTCCCCAAATCCATATAAAGCTGTTTGACATTATTAATAAAACGCCTAGAATTTGCTGATACATTGGAACTGAATTTGTTTCTTGTTCAATTATTGAAAGTAATGAAATTCCTGTAAAAGCAATTATTGTTCCTATTTTCTCATTCTTGGTAATTTTTTCCTTCATAAAATGTGCACCCATAACTGTAGCAACTATAGGTGAAAATGCACCTGCAACAGAAGCAATAATGGATGTAGTGTATTTCATACCCGAAAAGATAAGTATTAAAGGAAGTGGAGTAATACATAGCATTGTTAGAATGTTTTTGGGACTTTTAATAATCTTGATAGAACTGATTAAATTTTTGCTATAAATAATGTAAATTAATACTGGGATGGATGCGATCAAATATCTATAAAATAAAAATACGATGGGGTTTATTTGATTAATTCCTGTTTTAATTATTGCAGGAGCAATTCCCCAGAGAATTGATGTAATAAGTAGTAAGATGTATGCTTTTTGATAATTGGGTTTAATATTCATTGTATTTTTGTTAATTTTATCTCTGGCAACTAATATCTGTAAGGATTTCATTCTTAGCTTTTTCAATAATACTTTCAAAGTGAGCGATATTGTGTATTGTTGCAAGTGTAAATCCAAAATCTGATTTTATTCTAAACAAATAATGAAGGTAAGCTCGGGTATATTTTTGGCAAGTAATACAATTGCAATTGGGATCAATCGGTTTGTAATCTCTCTGATATTTTGACGAATTAATTCTCACGGGTTCATCATTGGTAAAAAGATAACCATGTCTTGCATTTCTTGTTGGAAGTACTGTGTCAAACAAATCAAATCCTAATTCTATACATCTTTTTATATCATCGGGAGTTCCAATCCCCATTGCATATCTAAATGGAGTGTGAGTAGGGGAAGCAGTTATCATTTCGCAAAAATGTTCAAGAGTCTTGATGTCTAGAACTTTTTCGGAAGTAAGTGGCCATCCTCCAAATCCAAAACCATCAAATCCAATTTTACTGAGGTCTAGGTATGATTTTTCTCTCAATTTTAAATCAGTATCTCCTTGTACAACGGCTATTAATAAAGATTGTTTATCCCCAGTTTCCCAGATTTTTTTTGATATCTGAGCCCACTCAGATGTTATTTTTACAGATTTTTCATTTTCATATTTATTTCCATGTGGATTTGTAAAATAATCAAGTGCAACCCTTATGTCACTTTTGAGCAGGTTTTGTGTATTCATTGCAATTTCTGGTGAATAGAAAAGTTTTTTGCCATTCCTTGGATTTTTAAAATCAATTCCTTTGCTAGTAATTTTGGCATCTTGCTTAATCCCAAGTGAATATACCTGAAAGCCTCCACTATCGGTTAATATACTGGTTTCGTTATGGATAAAATTTGATAATCCATTAGTGTCATTTAGTATTGATTCTTCAATATTTAAAAAACTGTGTAACGTGTTTATCACAACCATTTTATTATAATTTTTAGAACGTATGGTTTGAGTTGGTTGTATCATATTGTAAATAAAAAATGGTAAAGCTTTAATATATGCATAAGTTGCATCCGGCATGAAACATGGAGTTTCAACTTTTCCTGCAGGAAGGAATAATTCACCGATTCGTGCTTTATTTTTATTACTTTTAAATTTTATTTTAAAACTATATTTGTTCATTCTATATAATTTTTTATAATTGAATCTGAATTTGTAATTGTATATTCACGAGTTATCTTTTCCCAATCAATGTCCCAGTTATAGCTTTCTATCGATAATTCTCCAATTGCTTTTGATTGTTTGATTGTATTTTCAGTTGTAAATCGAACAGATAATGAATTAGTAGTCGAATTTTGATTTATTAAAATTTGAATGTATTTATCATTTTCTTGACTTGTATAGTCATATATTCCAGCACCAAAGTACATAAATAAATATGGTTTGGTTTGGTATTGAGCAGATAATTCTGATAGTAAAGAAAGTTCCTCGATTTGAGTAAACCTTTGTTTGAATATTTCGTAATTTTTAATATCATTAGAATCTATCTCCACAATTGTTTGAGAAGTATGGTCAATAATAATATATTTTGCGTCATCTTTAATGAACAAAATATTATTAGTTTCAAATCCAGATATAAAACCCTTTTCAAAATAACATTTGATTACTTCATCTTGTGCTTCAATTTTTAAAGTAATAAATCCCTTTTCATTATTAAATGTCTGCAACAATTGAGCAAGTGAGTCAATTACGATTGGCTTATTATATGTATGTTTGGTTTTATTTTCTTGTGAAATAATCGATTTTTGTTTTGAGAAATACATAATTGAGAGGACAAAAACTCCGGTTAACACGAGAATAAAAATTATTATAACAATTATTAATATTTTTCTATCATCATTTTTCACAACGGTCTTTTTTAAATAATAATCATACTGTCACCATAACTAAGGAAGTTATACTTTTTTTCTATAGCTTCCTGATATGCTTTTATCATTAAGTCATATCCCATAAAAGCTGATACCAGAGTTAGTAATGAACTTTTGGGAGTATGGAAATTTGTTACTAGTTTGTCGACGACATTAAATTTAAAAGGTGGATAAATATATAGGTTAGTTGTACCCTTGTATTCGCATATGCAATTATTATCTTTAAATACTGATTCCAATGTCCTACATACAGTAGTTCCAAAAGCTATAAGTTTTCTATTATTTTCTTTTTTGCGCAGATTAATAAAGTTGTTAATAATTTTTGCCGATGATTTCGGAATTTCTATGTATTCACTATGAATTTGATGATCTTCAATATATTCTGTTCGAATGGGAGAAAATGTTCCCCATCCAACATAAAGAGTAACATAAACTATTTGAGCTTTCTTTTTTATTTGAGATAATATCTCTTTTGTTAGGTTAAGACTTGCAGTTGGTGAAGCAACAGAACCTTCAATTTTAGAAAAAATTGTTTGGTATCTTTTTGCATCCTCAGGATTGTCTTGCCTTGTAATATATTTAGGAAGCGGAGTATGCCCTAAATTGTGAACGGTTTCATAGGGGTCATTATTAAATATAATGTCATATGTTCCATCGTTATTCTGCTGTGATATGGTAGCGATAATATTACCATTTATGTGAACGTTATTTGTTTGGTTTGGTTTATGTCTATATCCTCCAAGTAATGCATTCCATTTTTTTGAATGAATGTTTTGATTATTAGGAATTGGATTTAAAAGTAAAAGTTCAACTTCTTTACCGTTATCAAGTTTGCCATACAATCTTGAAGGAAGCACTTTTGTATTGTTTAAGATAACTAGGTCCCCTTCATTTATATAATCTACCACATTGAAATATTTTTTATGATCAAATGTTTTTCTTGTTCTGTCAACAACCAATAAGTTTGTAGTACCTCTTTGTGATGGTGGAAATTGAGCAATAAGCTCTTTAGGTAATTCATAAATGTATTTTGAAATAGGTGTCTTCATTAAGTAATTTGGAGCTTTTTTATTTTCTTAAATAACCAAGTAATAACAGAGATCACTAATAATAACACAATTACTGAAAATATGCCTATTAAGATGGGAAAGATTTGGTCAATAATTCTGGATAATGGACTTGTTTTTAAATTAATAATTAAATTGCTGAAATAGTAATCAACTGTTTCTTTATCTTTTGCATTATCGTTAGAAATAAGCTGGTCAATACTTGTACTTGATTCAATTTCATTAGAAATATCAGAAGACATAGGTGTGAATTTAATAATTGGAGATTCGAGGTTAACATTTTCTGCGATAACGTAACTTAATGGTGAAATTGCAACAGGAGATTGTTCTGAAGTGTACCACAAAACATGGTCGAGGTCTGGTCCAATATAAATTCTTCCATTTTCTCCCCAGGTAGGATCAGCGGTAATCCAACCATATTCTGGAATAAGAATTTGAACCCATTGATGATCTTCTTGTTCGCTTTCAGACAGTTTTGAATTAAAACCTCTTCCAAATGCTGATCTTGCTGGAATCCCTTCTGCTCTCAGAAGGGCTATCATGCTGTCTGAATATTCCATACATACAGCTGGATAGCCTGCAAGTGCTTTTTCAGCACCGAGTCTGTTGTTATCATTTATTTTTTCATAACTATAATCGAGTGTTTCTACTGTATAGTTGTATATATTTTGAATTTGTTCAATTACATTATCTGTTTCTGGTATTTTTTGAATTGCGTCCATTACTATTTCTGAGTCGCTTTCCCAGAAAAGAGCAGAAGAAGTAAGTAGATCGTTTTTTGCTAAGTCTTCCTTATTAATAAATGTGGGAATCTTTTTGTTTGAGTCTAGTGACGTTAAGATGTACCCTTCGACTTCAATGTTTTGTTCTACCGTGGCTGATAAAATAAATTCTGCAAAAATATTACCTTCGTCGTCAGTATAAATATTGTAAGGCTCTGGTGTAATTGATTTAATGTAGACTTGCTGATTTGTTTCCTCATACTCTCTAGGTAAGCTTAATTTTATATTATTTTGTTGAATATCAATGTTGTTTTTAAGGCTATAGGTTTGTGGAATATGTTGTGATAATTTAAATGAAAAAAATTGTTGAGTTCCTAATTGTAAGTATATATTATTCTGGGATATTTGGGTTTTATTAAATTTTAGATTTAAGTATTGTTCATCATTAGTAATTTGGTCTGGAGTTAAGTTATAGTAGATGTTTTGGGAGGGTTGTACGGGTACCCGTACAATAGTTGAGTGATTAATTTCATATTGGTTTTTATCTGGAAATATTATCTTGGGAAAGTGAATATTCTTTACATTTCCAACTATGTCCATTAATTGATAATCATTATATTCGATTGTAAATGTTATCGATTTTCCTGAAGTTAAATCTTTTCCAAAAGGAATCTTTATTTCGTAACCACCTTCTACTTTATCGGTAATGTAGTTGCTAGGTGAGGTCTTAATTGATTTGAGTATTTCATTATATTTTTCTACATCAGTGTCATCATATTGGGGAATAAAAAAAGATGCAAATTCTGTTGAAGGGATATATCTATTATTTGTGTTGTTTGTAATTGTTTTCACTTCTTTTGTGTTAACAAAATCATCGTGTATTGTATATGTTGTAGAGATATCGTAAGTGAATGTTACTTCGGCATAAATTTTTGAAGGAGCAATTGATTTTATGAAAAATATACTGAATATTAATATTAAAATGCTAATAAAGGTTTTTAGAATAGGTGAAACAGCATATCTTAGATATTTGAGAGCTTTAGTATACATTGTTTTTTTAATGATCTTACTATCATTTATTATAGCAAAATAGATTGTTATTGAATAGGGTTTGGGTTATAATTAACAACTAGCATCTGTTGAATATAGTTGGTATAGAAATAACTTATGATTTATAAGATGTGTTTCCTTTATCTGATGATAAAACATATAAGTTCCCAATTGTTAATATTTTAATAATTGCTACTTGTATATTCGTATTTATAATTCAAATATCTGCAGTTGATTTTGATGTTTTGGTTAATAATTATGCTCTAGTTCCTTGGCGAATAAATATATTAAATTTTAGTACATGGTGGCCATTTGTTTCCTCAATTTTTATGCATGGTAGTTTAATGCATATTGGTTCAAACTTATGGTTTTTATGGATATTTGGAGATAATGTCGAAGAGGACTTAGGTAGTTTAAACTATTTGTTTTTTTACTTAATTGGAGGAATATTTGCAGGTTTTGCACAATACTTATTAAGTACAAAATCTTTAATTCCAATGCTTGGTGCGAGTGGAGCTATTTCTGCAGTGATGGGATATTATATGGTTGCTTTTCCAGCTAATAGAGTGAGGGTTTTAACAAGGTATGGAAGTGGCTATGTTCCTGCTTATTCAATGTTGTTAAGTTGGATATTATTACAGCTTCTAAGTACTGTAGGGTCGTTGGCTAGTGGAAGGTTTATGGGAGGTGGAGTAGCTTGGATGGCTCATGTTAGTGGATTTGCCTTTGGATTTTTAAGTGCCAAATTGTTGAAAAGATGAATAGCTATATAAATTGGTGATGAATTTGACTCGATATTTTAAAAAATATTGAAAGATAAAAGCAATTGGGGTTGACAAAGGGACCTGTTTTTTTATACTGTATGAAGGTATAAAAAAAACAAAAAAGATGTTATATAAACTGCTCTTTTATTACAAGCGATTGTTTTGGTACGTTTTTGTGTTTTCTTTTATATTACTATTGTTTTCTTTTGTATTTCGTATTGATAGAGCAGAGGCGACCATTGATAAGACTGTTAATATTCATGGCAAGTTGACGAATGATGATGGAACTAATATATCATCATTGGGATGCAATGGAGATGGGACATGTGATTTTAGATTTGATGTATATGATGTTGAGACTGGTGGAACATCATTATTGAGTGGTAAGTTAACATATAGTGATGTAACAGTTGTAGATGGAATATTTAGTGTTAAGGTAGACTTTACTGGAAATGAAGAAGTATTTGAGGATTCTCTGCGTTGGATAGAGATAGAGGTAGATATGGGTGGAGATGGTTTTGGAGGTGTAGGGACGGATGATATGTTTGGCAGGATAAGGTTAAGTGCGGTTCCATATGCATTTAGTAGTATGTATTTGGATGGAATAGGTAAGGATGGATTTGTTCAGATAGCACCAAGTTTGGTACAGGAAGATGCAAGTACGTCGGCTATGATATTTTTGAATAAGACGGGTAGTAGTGGAAATATATTGGAGTTACAGAAGAGTAGTAGCGACGTATTTGTTATCGACAATGATGGAAATTTATCGTTAGGTCAGGGATATATTGAATTGCTTCAGCGTAGTAGTGCACCAATGATTGGTGGAAGTGATCGAGGTCGTTTGTATTCAAGAAATGATTTATTAGGAGTGGGTCGTTTATATTATTTAAACGATGATGGTACTGAATATGATTTAACAGTTGCTTCAGGTACAAGTTTATGGAATGTAGGATTAAATAATTTAATGTACCCTATTGATGTCGGTGAGTATGATGCCTCTGTAGGTACCGGTCTTTCAGTTACTTATGGCGGAGATATACTAATGAATGGTTCTTTAACGGTTGAAGGAGAAATAATTGGTAGGGGAACTGGAGATTTGGTAATAAAAAATACAGGTTCAGTAATTGGTCATGATTTGATCGTAAGAACCATAAATTATGGAGATATCCTTATTGATTCGGTAGCTGATGTAAAGTTTAAGGATAAATCATCAATGACAATTCCTCTGTCTGTTAATGATACTGCTTGGAATAGTTATTTTGTTAATAATGGAAGCGAAGGAATTCTAGATGCTCTAAATTTACTTGCTTCTGGTGCGGAAGGTGGAAGCGAATGGACTGTTACTGGCACAACCCCTGGAATTTTACATCCATTGACAACCTCAAGAGACTTTGCCCTGGGGGGAGATAGTACTGGTGCTCCGTTATTTTTTGACACAAGTTTGAAGAGTTTGTATTTAGGAAAAGATCTATACGTTGGAAATGAAGCATCTAGTGATAATGATATGATTTATTTTGATAGTGGAGCGCATTGGATAGCATGGGATGATCCATCTGATTCCGACATTGGCATAAGTGGAACCGAAACTAGGTTTGAGATGAATGCTGGGTTAGGAATTACGGGAGCTTTAGAGACAACTGGTAATGCAATTATCGGAGGAGGGAACTTACAAATTACGCCTATTATATCTCCTGTAACTTGTGATTCAAATGCCAAAGGATATGTTTATTATGATAGCACAACAGATAATCTTAATGTATGTGACGGCTCGGTATGGGTTGATTTGACTGCTGGAGCAGGAATGGCATCATATTGGTTGTTAAATGGTACTAATTTGTACCCAGATGATACTTCTTATGATTTAATTGTTGGAGGTTCTGATAGTACAGCTCCTTTCTTTTTTGATACGAGCGAAGGGAAACAAACTATAGGTGGAAATATGTCAATAGGATATGCTTTATCCACAAATGATGATTATTTATATTTTGATCGAGAATCCTCATATGTTAAATGGAATAATTCTGATGATAGGTTTGATATTTCAGACGAGTTATATTTAGGATCAGGATTGACTCATTATGCTGGATTATCGACGGCCCCAATTTCGCTTGAGGGTAGGGTTTACTATAATTCTTCGGATAATAATATTTATTTATATGACGGTACCGACTGGAGAGATTTGACTGCTGGTGCAGATGCAGAAGTATATTGGCAATTATCAACGGGAGTACTTAATCCAACAGATGTTGCATATAATTTGGCAGTAGGTGGAAGTACATCCAGCGCACCGTTATATTTTGATGCGACGTCAACCAGTTTATATATGGGAGGTAGTTTATATTTAGGTAGGACATCTGGATCTGATAACGACTACGTATATTTTGATAATAGTACGTCAAGATGGCTTGCATGGGATGATGGAGGAGCAACTGATATAGGAATATCAGGACGTGATAGATTTGAATTAAGTCACGGTTTGGGAATAACTGGAGCGTTGTTAACAAGTGGAGATGGAACAATTGGGGGGAATTTGGTAGTGAGTGGTGGAGATTTTAGACTGGTACCTAAGGGTGCTTCGAGTTTTACGTGTGACAGTAGTAATAATGGAAGATTATATTATGATAGTGACGTTGAGAAGATGTATATGTGTGATGGTACAAGCTGGGTAGACATGTTGGCAGGAGGGGGAAGTGCAGGAGATTATTGGGATAGAGATGATATTAATGGTTTTGTATATCCTTCAAATTACACAGATAATTTGGTTCTGGGCTCAAATTCAGTATCAACAGCTAGATTGTATATGGAGGTTTCAGGAGCTCAGAATAAGATGGTGGGAGATGATAGTAGAAACCTAGATATTTTGGCAAGAGGTGGCTTGTATTTAAGGTCTTACGATACTACTGGAAGTGGAGATATTTATTCAATCGCTGGCGGAAATATCAAATTTCAAAACAGTAACATAAGGGCTGGAAGTGGAGGAAGTACATATATTAAATTGACAAATAATAACTTCACTGGTTGGAATACAAATATTCCCTCTGGATCAAGAGCAATAGTTGATGCAATCAATTGGTTAGCTGGTGGAGGTGCTGGAAGTCTTTGGTATGATAACGGAACTGAGACTTGGTTAGGTAATGACACTTCATTTTCAACGGATTACCTTGGGATTGGAACTATTTTTGCAACAGGAGCTCCCCAAGAAAAGTTAACAGTTGCTGGTGGAAATTTATCAGTTTATGATGGGGGGACATACTCTTCAACGGAAATGGTTATAAATGGAAATTTTACTACCAATCCAGATACGGCATGGACTTGGGGTACCAATTGGTCTCATGATACTTCGGCTGGTAATGCAGTAAATACCCCAGGTACGATAACATATCTTCAACAAAATGTGAATGTTACTGCTGGACAGATATATAGAATTCAGTTTAGAGTAAGTGAATGTTCTGTTGGGACAGTAACTGTTAGATTGGGCAATGTTTACGGTGAACCAGTTTGTGCAAGTAATACTCTATATACTCAGGTAATCAGAACAACTTCTACAAACAATCTAATATTTTATCCCACTATTGATTTCAATGGTAAGATTGACGATGTTAGTGTAAGGTTAGTAACTGGTGGAAATTTATTGGTTCAAGGTAATGCAATTATCTCTGGTAATTCTAGGGTTGATGGTATTATAACGGGGAGTGGGGGTTCAACTGGAATTAAGATTAATTCCAGTGGTAATGTGGGCATAGGGACGACTTTCTTAACTGGAAGTCCTGCTGAGAAACTGACAATATCCAATGGGGATTTGATGTTGTACGATGAATCTTCTTATTCATCAACAGAGAGTATTGTAAACGGTACCTTTGCTACCTCCGATAGTTGGACATGGAATACGGGATGGACACATGATCCGGCGAGTCTGGATGCAATCCATACTCCTGGAAGTACAAGTTCATTAATTGCAACGACAAACCCAGCCTTGAATGATCGTACGAGACCACCATAT
>DAOOWV010000027.1:0-12343 GCA_035371485.1 Candidatus Dojkabacteria bacterium
ATATTGTTGGACATTCTGGATGTGGCAAAACAACATTATTTAGACTAATACTTAAAGAAGAAGCTCCAACCGATGGAAAGATCTTTTTTAGAGATATAGAAGTTACATCACTACCTGAAGATTACCTTTCAATGTACAGACAAAAACTTGGAGTTGTATTTCAGGATTATCGACTTATCCCAACTAAAACCGTTTTTGAAAATGTAGCTTTTGCCATGGAAGTTGTAGGAAAAGATAATAAAACAATCTCTAAAAAAGTTCCGGAAATTTTGGATAGAGTAGGGCTAGTTACCAAATCTGACGTATATCCACAACAATTGTCAGGAGGTGAGCAGCAAAGAGTTGCGATCGCACGTGCAATAATTAATGACCCTTTGTTACTAATTGCTGATGAGCCAACAGGTAACCTAGATTTACAAACTTCCCTTGGAATACTTGAATTGCTGGAATCTATTAACCAGACTGGTACTACTATTGTTATTGCGACACATAACATGGAATTATTAAATAAGAAAAAACGTAAAACCATTATAATGGATCATGGTACAATTAGTTGCATTTCTTCATAGTTTATTGTAGAATGTACCAAATTATATAAAATAATCATAAAAAATATATAAGTGTATATGCCTAACAATGACTATAGAAGTAGACAAGTTGCTACTTCTCAATCTCGTTTTGAAGGAAAATTCAAAAGAAACGAGTACATTCGTTCATCGACCGTAAGAGTAATTGACGAACAGGGAGAAAATCTCGGTGAACTTAAAACAGCAGAAGCTATTGCTCTTGCTGGGGAAAAAGGACTGGATTTAATTGAAATCTCACCCACAGCCAATCCACCCGTCTGCAAAATAATGGCTTGGGATAAATTTCAATTTCAACAACAAAAAAAGGAAAAACAAAACAAAAAGAAAAAGGAAAAAAGATTGAAAGAATTTCGATTTAAGGCTGGAATTGGAGAGCAAGATGAGGCTCGTAAAATAAAAAGAGCCAAGGAATTTTTAACAAAAGGGCACGCAGTTAAAATAACTCTAATTCCTACTCACAGAGTAATAAAAACATCGATCAAAGAAATATTTGACGATTTGTTGACTAATTTCGAAGGATATAGTAGAATAACCGACGTGCAAAAAGGTGCACGTAAGATAAGTGTAACTTTTAAACTAAAAAAAGGTGATAAAATCAAGGAAATCAATAACAAAGAGGTTTCGCAAAACCAAACCGATGGGGGGCAAGAACCCGAAAGTGAGACAGATTAAAGCTGGAGGAAAACATTTGTTAACTAAAAAATCCCCCAGAAAGAAGGCTACATTAGGTGTAAAAGCTAAAGTTGCATCAAAATCTGTTGTTAAAAAATACAAGCAAATAATTTCAGCAAGTTCTAAATGAGAGTCAAAGGCGGTATTGTTACCCGTAGAAGACATAAAAAAGTATTGAATGCAACTAAAGGTTATAGGATGACCAAAAATCGTTTGTATAAAGTTGCTCATGAAGCATTTATGCATGCTGGAGTTTATTCTTTTAGAGATAGACATCACAGAAGTGCTCAATTTAGAAAAATATGGATTGTAAGATTAAGCGGTGTTTTAAAGGAAAAGGGAATTAGTTATAGTAAGTTTATCAAAATGGCTTCGGATTCAAAGGTTATTTTAAATAGGAAAATTCTTTCTGAACTAGCTATTCATCAACCAGAAGTTTTTGATAAGGTTTTTGAGGTTATTTCTGGGAATAATAATACTAATTTGAATTCTCCTAAGGAGGCTTCTTAATTAGTATTGAGTAATCGATTACTGAAAGAGGGGGCTCCGAAAGGAGCCCCCTCTTACTATAAGCAAATATTTTGGCAGGTGGGGTTAATGGTAACCCATCCGGCTGTTAACCGGAAAGATGACAGTTCAAATCTGTCCCTGCCAGTATTAGAATTTCAATTATTTTCATAACGCATTTCACAGGACAAACATGTTATACTTTATATATGTAAAACCTAAATATTATAAAGGAAATGTACTACTATCTTATACCCAAACACCAAATAACACCTAAGAAGTTTACAGAATTTATTGAAGATTTTAGATATAAGTTTAAATCTAAGATACGAGCTGAAGGCAAAGAAAAAATATATCTGGACATTGATTTTTGAGGATGTCGTTTCAGATGACGAAATATCGATATATTTTACAATTTATTATAAAGATAATTTTGAAAGTGTTGATGGAATAAGATTATTAATTCACAATCCTACTATTGTAAAAAATGAGGAAATCTATAATGAATTAAACATTATATTCGAAAACTTATTTTTACTTTCAAAAGGATGGAAAATTTTTGATTTATTCCTCGAAGAGTTTATTGAAATTCCCTTTTTAGATTCAGTTAGCCAATATGCTTCAATGTATAGAGCAATGTTGGAAAACTTATATGCTGAGAGTAAAGCTGAAAGATCACTTTATGTAAAAATTGGAAGAATTGATTTGCCTAAGATTTTACATCCTGTGGAGTATGTTGATGAAATTGTTAGTTTAATTGATAAGGTTAAAGATCCACAAATTCAGAAATTTTATTTATATCAACTATCAATCCATCTAAAATCATCAACACTTACAGTATCACAATTTAAGAAAATTCATCAAATAGTAAATAAACATGAAAATATAAAAGATGATCTATGTTTTATTACAAAGTTAAACTTATATATTGACAAATACAACATATATCGCAAATCAACACTAAACAAGGGTACAACTTATGTTAAAAAGAGCCTTGATGACAGGATAAATTTTTCAGATTATATGTACTCTCTATTGATAGAATATTACTATCAAAGAGGTAAGCTGGGTATGGCTATAGATTTTGCACTCTCTGACTTAGACAAATATTCAACTGAATTTTCAAAACAGTTCATAAAAGATAATTTAAAAAAACTAAAAACTAAGTTTCGTTATATAATTTTTCTTAAAATCAACAACACATCTCTTATTAAATTATTAACTAAGGAAATTTTTGAAAAAATTATACCTTTATCTATAAATCTTCTTCCGTTGCTATTTGGATTTCTCCTGTTTGTTCTTCCACCAATTACAGACCCTAACACTTTATCATTTATTATTGACACTGATTTTTTTATAAGTATTCTGTTGTTAGAAATATCAACTATATTATTGACAAGTTTTATATTTTCTGCAATTTCAATAGCGAATGGAACCAAAGGTGATAATTCTGAAGTAAAAAACAAGAAAATTAATAATTCTTTGATAATTATTTCACTAATATTAATTTCTCTTTTCCTATTACCAACTTTGTATTTCACTTCAACATCAATCACTTCTATAGGCAAAACCGAAATAATGGGGAATGCAAATAAATTTGAATATAATAATATTGATACTATTTATTTTAACTTAATAAGTCCCTCAAATGAATGTGATGGTTCAACAAATAAAACAAAGATCTCTTGTCTTTATCATGTGAGATTGACATCTCTAATGAGATTACCACTACGGTTGCTAGGAGAATACCAAGAGCCCCAGATTATTATAAAAGAGTATTTGAGAAAATTAAACCTCCTCAAATTAACGAAAACAAATATAATGATCCAACTAAGTGGTTTTGGGAAACATTATCTGGATTCATTGCTTTAAATTCTTACGATATTGAACCCCTAATTCGCGACTTTACAACGCCAGTATTATTTAGTGGAATTGCAGCCGGAATTTAAATAGAAACCATTCATAGGTTAGACACTGGGACTTCTTTAACTCCATATATAGAAGCATATAAACAAATATATGATCCTAAGCCGACTTATTATCGTCAACTTAGACCATATGTTATCAATTTTGCATATGCAGATTTAACGGGAGGTAACTTTAAAGGCGCAGATCTTTCAAAAGTAATATTTAATGCGGCTTCTCTAATAAATGCAGATTTAACAAAAGCAAATTTAACAAAGACAGAATTACTAGATTGTGTTGCTTCTGGTGCAGATTTTAAAAAAGCTACTATCCGAGCTACTAATGTGGAAAATGCATGTCTCGCAAATGCGAAATTAAAAAAGCAAAGATTTCATCTTTTAAAGGTACGTTAAAAAGACCACTTACTAATTTACTTATCAATATAAAACCACGTGATGCTGCTAAAATTGTAAAACATTTGTTCGATAGAAAAACTCATATTGAATCTATACCAGAGTTGCTTCGTGAAGCTTTTCCTAATATCTTTGACGAACGAGTACATACATTAGATACTATACCAATTTTAAGAGTTATAATCTCCACTTGGGGAAGTGTAGTCCCAGCTTTATGTGGACAACTTGAAGAGATTATTAATAAAGTAGAAGCTCGAGAAAAATAACAAAATAGATCAAAACTTGTTCGAGTCCGCCATATTAATACATTATACATTACGCAATTCTCAAATTTTAATGTGCCAGTTAATCAAGTTATATGATACAATTTAGATAACAAATAAAATTCACGTTAGATTAATCATATAAAATTTATTGTAGAATTATATGAGTTAAACTAATTACTAATTTATAGATAACATAAATGTCAAACACTTCATTTTCTAAAATAACACCTGATGATGTTTTACATCTTGCAAAACTTGCAAATCTAAAGATAACTCAATCGGAATCAGAAAAGTATGCAACTCAAATTGCATCAATCCTTGAATATGTTAAAAAACTCGAAGAAGTTGACACCGAAAATGTTGAACCTACCGCTCATATTTCTGGAACAAGGAATGTATCTTTCAAAGATGGAAGTATTGGAAGTACACCAATTGTTAAAAGTACCCTCAAGACTAAAAAACTAAATGACAAAATTTATTTTTCTTCATCTAAATAATGGAATTGCATAAAAAAACAATTAAGGAAATTCGAAAATTGATTGATACAAAAGAGTTATCACCTGAAGAAGTATATTCCTATTATTTTAATCGAATTAAGAAAGATAATTCGAAGTTAAATGCTTTTGTTACAGTAAATGAAACCCCTAAAATAGATACAAAACTCAAGAATAAACCACTCTATGGCATTCCATTTTCGATGAAAGATATTTTTATGACTGAAGGGATAAGAACAACAGCAAGCTCCAACATTTTAAAAGATTATAAAGCATCATACAATGCAACAGTTTAT
Source organism: Candidatus Dojkabacteria bacterium (assembly GCA_035371485.1). Classification (GTDB taxonomy): domain Bacteria; phylum Patescibacteriota; class Dojkabacteria; order JAFGLO01; family JAFGLO01; genus DAOOWV01. The sequence continues at coordinate 5,141 of DAOOWV010000027.1, forward strand.
CAGAAATTAATTGATAACGGGGCATTACTCATTGGAAAAACAAATAACGATGCATGGGGACATGGATCAACAACTGAAAATTCAGCATTTGGGCCAAGTAAAAACCCACATGATCCAGAATATATTGCAGGAGGATCTACAGGTGGTGAAGCCGTAGCTTTAGCTTCTGGAATGAGTGCATTTGGAATAGGGGAGGACACTGGAGGATCAATAAGATTTCCATCAAGTATGTGTGGAACTATTGGGTTAAAAGTAACTTATGGATTAGTCTCTAGATTTGGAGCAATATCCTATGCATCCTCACTTGATACGGTGGGACCGATGGCACGTAATGTTGAAGATATTGCAACTGTTTTACAAATAATTGCAGGAAACGACCCACTCGACGCAACCTCATCAAACCGAGTTGTGCCAGATTATTCTATTTCTGATGATTTTGACTTACGTGGAACAAGAATAGGAATCCCAAAGGAGTATTTTTCTGAAGGAATAGATAATGAAGTAAAAAAAACAATTGAATACTCAATTGATAAGTTACGCAAAGAAGGAGTAGAATTTATTGAAGTTTCACTTCCAATGACAAAATATGCAATCGCTGTATATTATTTGATTGCAGTAAGTGAGACAAGCTCTAATTTAGCAAGATATGATGGAATAAGATTCGGCAACGACAGATCAAACTTTGAGGAAGAAAGTAAACGCAGAATACTTTTAGGGACATATACATTATCTTCAGGTTACTATGATGCTTATTACTTGAAAGCAGCTAAAGTTAGAACTTTGATAAAAGAGGAATTTGATACTGCATTCAAAAATGTTGATGCGTTAATTGCTCCTGTTTCACCAACCCCACCTTTTAAAATTGGAGAGAAAATTGACGATCCCGTAAAAATGTATTTATCCGATATATTAACCGTTTCTGTTAACCTTGCCGGAATTCCAGCATTAGCATTACCAAGTGGAACCACCAAATCTGGACTTCCAATAGGAATGCAACTGATTGGGAAACAATTTGATGAAAAAACTTTAATAAATATTGGTTATAAGTATGAACAAGAACTCAGAACTCAGAATTCAGATCTCAGAAACTAATAAATTAATTGAATTTCTTTTTTATGTCAATATCAAACTATGAAAATCTAATCGTATTTAAAAAAGCCCATGAAATTGTTCTAGCTGTTTACCAGTTAATTCAAAAATTTCCTGAAGATCAAAAATATTTACTTTCAAAGCAACTTTTCCGCTCAATTTCATCAGTTCCAGCAAATATAGCAGAAGGATTTGGAAGATCGTCCAACAAAGATAAAAGAAGGTTTATAATTATTAGTAGGGGATCTGCTGAAGAATCAAAATATCACTTGTTACTTGCAAAAGATTTGAATTTTATAAATACTAGTGAATATGAAATATTAGTTTCTGAAATTACAGAAGTTATTAAAATTCTAAATAAATTTGAACAAAAATTTAACAAAATATGAAAAATATAAATTCAAAAAACCGTCAACTGCAATCTGCAATCTGCGATCTGCCCAACCACGAACTCGTGGTTGGGCTAGAAATTCATGTTGAGCTATGTACAAAATCCAAAATGTTTTGTAAATGCTCTGCTGATCACTTTGAAAAGGATCCTAACTCTCAAACTTGTCCAGTTTGTTTAGGACTTCCTGGCGCACTACCTGTTCCAAACCAAAAAGCGATAGAATGGACAATAATGATAGCCAATGCTCTAAATTGTTCAATTAGAAATACATTTAAATTTGACAGAAAACACTATTTTTATCTTGATTTACCAAAAGGTTTTCAGATTAGTCAGTATGATCAACCTATTGGAAATGATGGATTTTTAGAGATTAATGGCAAAAAATATAGAATTGAACGTGTTCATCTTGAGGAAGACACAGCCAAACTCAATAGATATCAAGAAGAAACCTTAATTGATTTTAATCGTTCGGGAGTTCCACTCGTAGAAATTGTCTCAAAACCAGATTTTAGAGATAGCGAAACGGTAAAACAATTTCTTGAAGAACTATATTGGACTGTTAAATATTTAGGAGTTTCAAATGCTGACATGGAAAAAGGAAATATGAGACTAGAACCCAATATTTCCGTAAGAAAAGTAGGAGAAACATCGCTTCCTAAATATAAAGTTGAATTAAAGAACATAAACTCATTTAAATATGTAAAAGATGCCATCGACTATGAGTTTAAAAGACAAGTAGTACTTTTAGAAAAGGGTGAAACTCCCAAACAGGAAACTCGCGGTTATGATAGTAAGAAAAAAGAAACTTACCCACAAAGATCAAAAGAAAGTGCAAGTGATTACAGATATTTCCCTGAGCCTGATATCCCACCAATTGAACTTTCAGATGCTGAAATCGATTCTATAGTTTGCCAAATGCCTGAACTTCCTAAAGAACGTATGCAAAGGTATGTCAACGATTGCGGAGTAAGCGATCAAAGTGCAGATCGCTTTGTAAAAGATGATTCCATGGCCTCTTTATTTGAAATATTATACGCAAAAGCTGAGAAATCTGAACTTACCAAAACCCATAACTGGTCACAACTTATAGCTAATGCAATTATAAACAAAAAAATTGATCTTACTCTTTCACCTGATTTAATAATAAAACAGCTTATTGAATCAAACTTGAATAATGTTAATTCGGATGTCGCTCATGAATTAATAAATGCAGTGTATAATTCGAATAAAACCTCAATTGAGCAACAACTTAACGAGTTAAATCAATTAAAAGTTATTGGTGATAATATAAAATTTGACAAGCAACTTACTAAATATATAAATGCATGGATTGGTCCTGTAAGAAGAGAATTTGAGCAAAAGAAAGAGAAATTTGACTTTACCTTGGTTCAAAATGAAATCAAAAAGTGGTTTAATAATTAATGATTGTTTGTCTGTCTTAAATCTGTTTCTAAACACTTAAACAAAGCTCTCTTATTATATTTACCTTTATGCGTTCTCATATATTCTAAAGCTGGCCCGAATGCACTATTAAACTGTGTCCATCTCTAAAGTATTTCTTCATAATTTTCGATTCCTAAATCGATACAATACTCACCAAAAATTTTTTGGGCAGCAATAGTCCAAGCGAATCTTTGTAAAACAATGGAATAAATTTCGTGATATGAAAGTTTATTAAATTCTTCTTCATTTAAAATATATGGTAATGGATACAAATCTAGTGTATTTGGCACAGACATTCCATTCCACAATTCGGTTATCCCATTCCTAACATCTTCGGGAAATTCAGATAAAAACACAAGATCAGAAAACTCACCAAAATCCCATTCTGGTACTGAACTCATGTCACTTTCAAAAAAATAGAATTAGCACATATGTAATTTATATGTTGAAATAATACAACTGAATTAGAAACTATTTCTTGATAACTTCCACATTTTACAGTTTCTTTAGATCCAGGAGTAACGATATGTAAAACAACCATAAATATAATTACGTAAATTAGGAACACATTATTATAACACAAACCTGTTTTGGGGCAATTTTGTAAATTTAAATTAATAATGGTAACATAGATAATTATATTTAAAATTAAAATGAATGAAAAATCTTTTCATAACGATCGAGGGTATTGATGGATGTGGCAAAGATACTCAAATATTAGCACTTTCATCACTTATCCGCAAAAAAGGTGAATTAAACATTGGTAATAAATACAACAACCTTTGGATAACAAGAGAACCAACTCAAATGACAACGGAGGGAAACAAACTATTTAAAATTATGAATAGCAAGGAAAAACCTGATCCTTCAACAATATTAGAATGTTATATTGAAGACAGGATCATTCACACAAGAACAATCAAAGAGGTATTAAAACACTCTCATATCGTTTGTTCACGTTATGACTTAAGCACATTTGCATATCAGGCAACCCAAGGCTTTAGTTTTGAAGAAATGTATAACCTACACAGATATGAAAAACAAAACACACTAATTCCTGATATTACTATCGTACTTGATATCTCAGCAGAAATATCCTTAAAAAGAGCAGAACAACGTCCTGATGAAGATGGCATTAAATTCTTTGAGAAACTTGATATTTTGAAAAAGATAGAAGCAAAACAAAGAGAAGCAATTAAATGGTGGAATAATAAGGATCCATCCAGAAAATTTGCAATCATTGACGCAAGTAAAACACCAAATGAAGTAACGAATGAAATTATTGAAATGCTAAATTCTAAATTCTAAATTTTGTATTAGTGAATTTCTTCTCAAATATTGAACAGTTTTTAAAAGACAAAGGTTATCCTGCTTATCGTTTACAGCAACTCTATACCAATATTTTTCAAAATCGGATTGTGGATTTTGACTCAATGACAGATCTTCCAAAACTATTACGAGCCGAGCTGAAGGAACAATTTAATTCTGTGCTTGACATAACTGACTCAACTCTACAAATAGAATCATTTAAAGAAGAATCAGACACAATAGATGAATCTGCAAATGTTGAAAAAGTACTACTAGAATTTAATAATGGAGATAGAGTAGAAGCAGTTAATATGCTCCACAGAGAAAACAGTAACAAATGGAGTTCACTTTGTATCTCATCTCAAGTAGGATGTGCATTAGGCTGTAAATTCTGTGCCACTGGACAAATAGGATTCAAACGGAATCTTACATTGGACGAAATAATATATCAACCTCTTTACTTTTTTCTACATGGTGAAGTTATTCATAACATTCTTTTTATGGGAATGGGCGAGCCGTTATTAAATGAAACGGTATTTGATGCAATTAAATTTTTTACTCAAAAAAGAACGTTTAATATTGGTATGAGAAGCATTTCAGTTTCAACAGTTGGAATTGTTCCAGCACTTGAAAAATTAATAAATGAATTTCCTCAAATTAACATTGCATTTTCACTTCACAATCCATTCAACAATGAAAGAAAAGAATTAATGCCAATAACGAATCAATATTCAATTGAAGAAGTAATGAATGTACTTGATAAACATATTGAAAAAAACAAAAGAAAGGTCTTTATTGCTTACACACTTTTAGCTGGAATAAATGATTCTTTAAGACATGCAAAAGAGCTAGTATCACTCATAAAAGCAAGAGGTAAAAACTCATACCTTTATCATGTAAATATAGTTCCGTTTAATCGTGTATCAATCGGTAATGTAAGTTTTAAGCCAACAGGCATACTACAAAGTGATAAGTTTATAGGTGTGCTAAATAGTAATAATATAAATTATACTATTAGAAAATCATTTGGAAGGAACATTGATGGCGCCTGCGGGCAATTATATGCAAGGTATGTCAAAACATGTTATAATCTAATAGATAAGTTGTAAATCATATTTATTTACATGAGCTTTCCAGATGACTTTCCAAAACTAGACTTACGTCCTGACCCTTTTTTAAAAAAAACTCGAGGAATTATTTAAAAGTCCCCTGCGTGATCTAATAATGGGTATTTCACATACGAAATCATCTTATGACTTTGTCAAACCTACTTCTTCACAAATTCCAGCATTAATCGATAATCTTGAAAGAGGTAATAATTATGACTGGAGATGTATTAATGGTGACTTGTATGTTGATCACGGTGGAATGTATATACTATTTCAGTTAAATCTGAAGACGGTAGAAAGTGGCCAATAGTTGAAAGAATTAACTATGTTGAAAAAATGGCTGATGGCACATTGAAAACTATATCTGAGCTAACTATTACACTTCCAGACGGGATAGAATATTATCTAGATGTTACCCAAATTACACCTGAAAATCGTATTTTATTGGTAAATGGAACATATTCTGATGAAGATGGTAATTCAGTCCAACTATATCCAAACTATCTGTATTGTGATAAAGAAGGAAGGGCAATAGTTCGGATGGCAGAACAGGATGCTGATGGGTTGGCATGCAAAAATTTTAGAAATATTCTTGCAACAGCTGGTGATATGATACATGGGGCGACTGTTACGGATTCCACACAATTGCGTTTAGGTGCTATAAACGTAGCTCTTGTTCCAGCAGTAAAGGATGTAAGTTTTGCTCCTCTTCCAGGGTATGATAATCCTCCTAATACATTTATACCAGAATATAAAAGTTCTTTTTCTTCTGCTGCTTCAGCCATTACACCTGGAGATATCACTGGTTACGCCCAAAAAGGTCAAAGGCTAATTCCTCTACTTAAAAAAAGTGTATGTTTAGAATAAGAGCTAGAACTAGTTTAGAAGGAATATCTACAGAAAAATATCCACAGCTCAAAGCATTATTTGAAAAATTAGACTCTCTTACTTGTAGATGTATTTACCGTGGTAGAGAGGCTACTAAAGACGTTGCTCATGTATCCATTTCTGATGAAGGAGTATTACAAGTGATACAGAATGCTTCTTGTCAGGGTTGTCTAGCAAGAGGGTGGGAAGCTAGGAGTAGCGGTACTTTTGCAATTGAAATACAAAATGATATCGTAAATGGCTTACCAATACCTGTTTGCGCTCACTGTGGAGGAGCATTACCTGGAGCAAATGTTGACCCAGAAGGAAAATTAGTCAATACTCCAAATGAATGTCCCAGTTGTAGATCGACAGAATCCACTGTAGTATATGTTCCTGTTAATCCCCCAAAAGAAGTTAAATAATGAAGCTCTTCATTATGTAGAAAGCAATATATGGGGAATACGTGACTACGATAAAAATGAATATATGAATTAAAAATTTATTAGTTCATTTGTTTGTAGGGTGGAATATCAGCACCAGTAACTTTCAACTGTGAAGCATAAATCCCCATATCTTTATATGGAATACGAGCACCATCATTTGCTTTAAAGAATATACCTTTACCAATATCAATTCCCGCAATTAACTCAATGTTGTGATTTCCGTTGTTTTTAATTTCAAGAGTAATTATACTTTTTGTATGACCAGGATGAATAAACGTTGCAGTCATATGTATTGTCAGTCCAAGCCTCGCCAATGTTGTTCTTCCATCTAAAAACATTCCAATATTATTTCCTAACGTTAAAATTTCAGCAGTTTGACCTAAAAAAAATTCATTTGGTTTAATAATATATCCACGTTTTTCAATATCAACTTCTGTATATCTAGGATCAGAACCTCCAGTTAATTTTATCGTTTGATTGGGCTCAGGAATTAATAAAAATCTTCCAATCGTAAAATAATAGGCACCAGGAGCAAGTTTTTCTTTGTGAA
>DAOOWV010000028.1:0-11886 GCA_035371485.1 Candidatus Dojkabacteria bacterium
TGGAGACATTAGGGGTACATCTAGGTTTTACGACATATCTCATGTTTATACTTTTAACAATATTTACTTTGAATATCTTATAAAAGGTTATAATGAAGTTTATAAGCTTCCGAACGATTATTTAGAAAGGGTAAAGCTAGAGGCAGTATTATTTGGGGTTGGGAAATTATGGTGGATTGCAAAAAATAGACCAGATAAAATAAGCCAACATCCAGTTTATAAATTGTTTGATAAGGTATTTAATATACGTTACTAATACTCTTATTATTTAAAAATACCTTTTATCGCCTACAGTCTACCACTTCAATCTTCCGATTAAAAGTTATTCACGATATTTGAAAAGATGGTATTTATTTGATACAATCTTCTTGTTCTTTTTTGGACATGTAGCTCAATTGGTTAGAGCACTCCGCTTACATCGGAGAGGTTATAGGTTCAAGTCCTATCATGTCTACCAGCAAACAATAAGACAGTACCTGACAGAGCGAAGCGACGGTATGGTCATGTCTACCATTTTTTTACTTTAATCTATTGAAACATTTTGTCGCAGTCGCTTGATACTCCTTCATTAGTAAGGCGATGCCTGCCTGTTTTGACTGTAAAAATAATATAAGGCAGACAGGTGAGTGTCAAAAACAAGTATGGTGACTTTGATCATCATACCTTGGCGAGAAGCGGATATCCATATACTATTTCTGGTATATGGGAAAGCTTCATTGGAAACATTTCATAAAAAGTATTATTATTAATTAAATGTTGAAAACAAATAATTTAATTAACTGGCTTAATGACCAACAAAAAGATATCTATACTTTTTGCTTTGATAGTAGTCTTACTCCTTGTTGCGGAATTCTTTCTTGTTCGACAATTTGCTTGTCCAAATATTGAAGAAAAGAAAGATGATATGACAAAAATAGAAGCTCAAAAACCAAAGGCTATGATGCTTCTTATTGAATTTAAAAATACTGATGGTTTAGTAAATATGGTAAATGATATGAGACAGAGAAATATTAAAGGACTTTTAATGGTAAATGCTGATTTTGTTGAGAAAAATGTTGAAGTAATAAAAGCAGTATTGGATACTGATGTAGTTGAAATTGTAGCATCTTATGATCCTAAACCATTTTGGGAAATGAGTTACGACGAACAATATGCAATTATTACAGATATGATAACAAGAATTGAGAGCACACTCGATACTAACGTTAGAGTTATTAGTTCTAGGTATATGGCTTCAGATGAAAATACATTAAAAATTGCAGATGAACTTGGGATTGAGTATATAACGGCTCGTGGTACTACTGAGCTTGCTACTACGATTTACAAACCAGAGGAATATGATGTTAAAATTATTTCTGTTTCAAATATTGATGTACCTGAGTTTAAGTACGGTAGTTTTTGCGACTATAGTTTTTACGAAAGATCTGGAAGCCCTGATGATATGGGAAGAGAATATGAAAGAGCTATTACAAATGAAAAATTTATTGGTGTGTCACATACATACATAGGAGGACAAAAAGCAAGGTGGAATGATATGTGGCATAGTTTTTGGGATGATTATGAAGTAGAGTGGGTTGATCTTGATGCTTTAGGTACTATTGATAAAGTAATGCCTACTTGGCAAATACCTATGAACACTAATGCACCTTATACCCCTGAGAAAATTCGACCTGCGATTTCTTATGATGAGGAAGTAGATGTAACGAACCCTTGTGAGGTTGAAGATCTGACCGGTTCGAAAACTGATGATAAAAAAGTAACTAACAATAAAGTTGTTGTGTTTCATAATAATACAGGCCCAATGTGTCTTGAGATGTTGGAATTTTTTAATCAAAATGATATTGAGTATGAAGAACACCTGAATATAGAAGAGGAATTTACTACTTTACTAAGGTCATATAAAGCAGATTTTACAGAAAGTGAGGGTGTTTCTACTTCTTTTGGATATTATCCTATGATATTTGTTGGAGATCGTGCATTTTCTGGATTTGATTCTACTGTAGGTGAAGAGATTATGGATGAATTAGATCAGTAATTCAAAAAGAAATATTCTAATAAGTTAGGAATGCAACAAATTGTGGATCGTCAACAATAATTAGACAGTTACAAATATGATTAAATCATTTTCATAATAATAGAACCATAAAAATTGCTTGGTTTTGTTTACTTATTGGGTTAGAAATGTTAGTATTAAATTGGTTGATTAAATTTTGTAGGCGTATATGTTTGGTAACTTATTTTGGATATTTTTTGATAGTAAACTTATACCCGGGAATTAGCCAAGATGATTAAGATATTATTGAGCATAGGTGAATAAAAAATACCTTTTTATAATTTTTGTGTTATCTTTTTGGGTATTTATAGCTATCACTTTAGGGTTAATGCTACTGGAACGGTTGAAATTATAAATGTTGATAAAACACCAGACGATAGTTCGGTTGAGGAGTTAACTGTGGTAGGGGATAAATTATTTTTTGCTGCTTATGATCCTGTTTATAGTTGGGATTTGTGGATAACTGAAGAGACAAGCTTATCTACTGTACCTGTTAGGGAACATGATGAAAGTTATAGATACTGTGTCCCAGAAAAGCTAACGGCTGTTGGAGATCTTTTGTTTTATACTTGTTATGATATATTTGCAGGAAGAGAACTATGGCGAAGTGATGGAACGGAGGCTGGAACTTTTTTGGTTAAAGATATTAACCTTGGAATAACACCAAGTGACTATAGCTACTTTACCATTTTTAATAATAATTTGTACTTTTTTTGTAGACGACGGTGTGCATGGATATGAATTATGGAGAAGCGATGGGACGGAGGCTGGAACTTATATGTTTAAGGATATAAGCATTGGAAGTTTGGGAAATGTCCCTTATTATTTGACTCGCCTTGATGACATTATCTTATTTAATGCAGGTGATGGCTCGAATGGTTATGAATTGTGGCGTACCGATGGTACAGATATGGGAACCTATATGGTAAAGGATATTTGGCCTGGACCAGATTCAGGAGAGCCACAGTATTTTGTTTTATTAAATCAGAGAATATACTTTATTACTTATTCTCCAGAAGAAGGGGAAGATTATTGGGAGATTTGGAGTACAGATGGTTCGACGGAAGGTACAGTTAGAGATATTAGTTTAACAGTTGAATATGAAAGTATCTATCCTGAAAATTTATTTGTATATAAAGAATGATTCTCTTTGGTGCTGAAAACTCAATTTTTGAAAATGAACTACATGTTTTTCATCATGGTGAACATGAATCCCCAGCAGATACATTTGCTCCTACTATTCAATTAAATGAATGGGAAAATGTTTTTACAAGATCTAGAAATCCTACATTTTCAGGTCATGCATCTGATGATATTGGGGAAGTGGTAGCGATTCAGTATAAAATTGGAGATATTTGGAATAATTGTTTGGCAAGTGATGGCCTTTTTGATGAACAAGAGGAAGAATTTATTTGTGAAATTGAAAACTCGCTTGCAGATGGTGAATATAGAATATATTTTAGAGCTGAGGACAATAACGTTAATTTAACTGATATAAGTAATTATTCATATTTTGATTTTCTTTTCTTGAAAGATTGATTAAATATACTCCGTGAATTAGTATGTTTTTTAGAGGTGAATTTTTGAAAACTAATTCTATTATTGAAATAGATAATGTAAGGTATGACTTTAGAATTGAAGGTAATGAGTTAAGACTATTTAAGCACAATGAAAATTTAACACCTTCTCCTATTTTAGTTAAAGATAAAAGTTTCGATATTATTAAAAAAATTTCAGATACAGCGTTGTCAATGAGTATTCCGGTAGGGATAATTGTATTGAGTGTGGATTTAGTTAATTTACCTACAATTATTTTTCAATTTTTAGCAAAAATATTTTCATTGTTTGGGATATTTAAGAAAGGGAATAAGACTGGTTTTGTTTATAACAGTAAGACCAAAGAACCGGTATCAAATGTAATTATCAGATTATTTAAAGAGGGCAAATTGGTTGCTACGACTGTTTCTGATGCGAGAGGTGCATATTACTTTGATTTAGATGAGGGAAGTTACACACTTGAAGCTAGAAAGTTTGGATATAGGTTTCCCAGTAAACTATTTATTAATGAGGATTTTGTTTGGGGCAAATTATATAAGGGTGGTAATATTGATGTTATTAAGAAGGATTTGTTGTCAATCTCCATACCACTTGATCCATCAGAGTGGGTAATAAATCTGTTGAATTTAAGAAGAAGCATTGCATATGGAATTGGAGTGGCTTTATTATTTTTATGGAGGGTAGTTGTTCTAGTTGGTTTGTTTTCAAGTGCATTTTTAGTTTTATCAAACCTAACAGTCGGTAACGCTTTATCATTATTTTGGTATTTGTTTGTAATCGTAATGTTTTACTTTAATAGAGTGGGAGACAATTGGAAATATGGAAAAATAACTCATAATGGGACACCTCTATCTGATGTTGCTGTTGTTGCTAAAAACATTTCTGTTTGATTATTTCTTTTGCCGTTAGGTGATTATTTGCTGGTTTGTTTTATAAACGGAATCAACTACAGCAATTGCCAAATAATTTGCTAAAAGATTACTTCCACCAACACTCATAAAAGGAAGTGGAACGCCGGTTGCAGGTGTTAAACCAGTGTTCATACCGATGTTGATGAAAATTTCAAAAGTGAATTTAATTGCAATTCCCCAACAAATTAAACTTCCAAACTTATCATTTATTCTTGATGATGTGTACATTATTTGTACAATCATTACTAGATAAAGTCCTAATAGTATTATTGACCCAAGAAATCCAAATTGTTCTGCAAATGATGCAAAAACAAAGTCAGTTTGATATTCTGGAAGAAAATGAAGTTTACTTTGTGTTCCCTCTCCTAAGCCTTTTCCCCAAAATTGTCCAGATCCAATTGCAATTTGCGATTGTCTTATTTGAAAAGCTTTTTCGTCTGATACAAATGAAGTTATTCTTTCTTTTTGATAGGTTTTTAGTTTATTCTCCCAAAGCCAAATGGATCCAACTATTGCCAAAAAACCAATTATTAATGCAATTAAATGTACAAATACTATTTCAAGTTTTTTAATTTTTGTTCGTTTTATTAAGAATATTATTGCAATGATGGTTAATATTGCAAGGGGCATTATCGCAATAAGTAGGTTTAAGCTTCCATTTTTTACTACGAAATATAATAAAGATCCAATCAATACTGTTGGTATTGTGGACAATAGCAATGGTGGATGTTCAAAACCATTTAAAATTAGCATTATTCCGATAGCGAATGTTAGTATTGTCATACCTGCGTCGGGTTCTAAAAATATAAGTATAGCAAAGGAAATTGTTACAAACAGTGCTATTAAGAAGTTTTTCCATTTTCCCCAGAGTACATTTTTTGTTGTTAAGGATAAGATTGCGCTATTAATAATTATTAAAGCAATTTTTGCAAATTCTGATGGCTGGATTAAAACTCCAGAAACTGAATACTCGTCATAACTTCCAATTACAAACCATCTTTTTGCTCCTTGAAGCTTTGCTCCAATAATAAGTACTCCAGCTAATACAATAACTGTTATAGAAATTAATAATATTAAAACGATTGGTTGTTTTAAGTATGTGTAATCGATCTTACTTATAATGTAGTAAGCTCCTAATGCAAATATTGCAAATAGTATTTGTTTATAAATTGTACTGGCAATAGCACCATCAGTTCCTTTCGTAGCTACAAGAGTGAATATCCCTAAAATATTAATAACTAATACGTTTATTATAAGTAGACTAATGTTTCCTGTAAGAACCTGTTTTAATGTTTTCATAATGAGATATTGTATACAAAAAATGGAAAATATGCATCTTTTTGTGATTCATATTCATCTTGGTTGAGTTAAAGTTCTAATTATGATATGATAACTGAGTTGTTTAGATATTATAAAGTAAAAAGGTATATGTTATGGTTACTGAAAGTTCATCATATGGTGCAGACAATATTACAATCTTAAAAGGATTGGAAGCGGTGCGTAAGCGTCCAGCTATGTATATCGGTTCAACGGACGAACATGGGTTGCATCACATTATTTACGAACTTATTGACAACTCAATTGATGAAGCTATTGCAGGATTTTGTGATACTATTTGGGTAACTATTCACAAAGACGGATCACTTACTGTACGTGATAATGGTAGAGGTATTCCTGTTGGTATTCATACCAAAACAGGTAAATCTGCACTAGAAATTGCTATGACTAATCTTCATGCTGGTGGAAAATTTGATAAAAAATCATATAAAGTTTCATCTGGTTTACATGGTGTAGGAATGAAGTGTACTAATGCATTATCTGAATGGATGTTAACTCGTGTGTATACTGACGGTGGTATTTATGAGCAAAAATATGAAAGAGGAATCCCAGTTACAGAGGTTGAAAAAAAAGGCGATACTAAAGAACATGGAACCGAGCATACTTTCTATCCAGATAAAGAAATATTCAGTACGACAGAGTTTAAGTTAAACACCATTGTTAAAAGATGTCGTCAACAAGCATTTTTGGTTGCTGGATTGATGTTTTTCGTAACTGATGAAAGATTAGAGGAACCTAAAAAATATTCTTGTTATTTTGAAAGCGGAATTAAAAGTTATGTGAGAATAATAAACTCTGGAAGTACTATATTAAGTGGAGTTTTTACCTGTAATGATACTGTTGATGATGTGATGGTTGAAATTGCACTCCAATATCGTGGATCAAACGATATGGAGATTAAATCTTTTTCAAATAACATTCTTAATGTTGAAGGAGGAATGCATGAAGTTGGTTTTAAATCAGGATTAACAAAGGTTCTAAATGAATATGCCAAGAAGAAAGAATTGATAAAAAATATAAAAGATCAATTAACTGGAGATGATGTCAGAGAGGGTTTAACTGCTATTGTTTCTGTAAAAGTTAGAGAACCTCAATTTGAGGGTCAGACTAAAATGAAATTAAATAATCCTGAGGTTAGGGGTGCTGTTTATAAAGTTATGTATGACAAGTTTCTTGAATATTTGGAAGAATTCCCTGATTCCGCTAAGGCAATAATGGAAAAATGTTTTCTTGCAAGGAAAGCACGTATTGCTGCAAAAGCTGCGAGAGAAAGTGTTATGAGAAAAGGTGTACTTTCAGGACCAACTTTACCTGGTAAATTGGCTGATTGTACAGAAACGGACCCAGTTAAGTCGGAATTATATATTGTTGAAGGAGACAGTGCAGGTGGTTCAGCAAAGCAGGCAAGAGATAGATTTACTCAGGCAGTTTTCCCTTTGAGAGGAAAACCACTAAATGCTGAAAAGGCAGGTATTGCAAATATTCTTAAAAATAAAGAATTAGAAGGGCTGGTTACTGCTATGGGTGCTGGAATCGGAGATCAAATAAATTTGGAAAAAATAAGGTATCACAAGTTGATCATAATGACTGATGCAGATGTTGATGGCTCTCATATTGTAACATTGGTTTTGACATTCCTTTTTAGGCATATGAGAAAAATGATTGAAAGTGGATTTGTTTATGTAGCTCAACCACCATTGTTTAAAATAGTTGATACTAGAAAAAATGTATTTTGGGTTAAAGATGAAATTGAGAGAGATAATAAAGTCGCAGAAATTTTGGCAAATGGAAACAAAATTGTTAATGTACAAAGATTTAAAGGTCTAGGAGAAATGAATCCTGAGCAGTTGTGGGAAACGACAATGAATCCTGAAGTAAGAATCCTCAAACAAATAAATATTGATGATGCTGAGGAAGCAAATAGAATTTTTACCACTCTGATGGGTGATGAAGTTGCTCCAAGAAGAAGATTTATTCTCGAGCATTCACAATTTGCTGAGCTTGACATCTGAAATTTTGAGTTTTAAATTCTAAATTTTAAATTAATTTAAAATTCATAATTTATAATTTATAATTTTGAAAATGTGTCATATATAATACCAACAGTTTTAGAAAGAACAAGGAGTGGAGAAGTTTCTTATGATTTGTATTCGAGACTATTGAAGGATAGAATAGTTTTTGTGCATGGAGGGGTGGACACTGACATGGCAAATATTGTTGTCGCTCAACTTTTATATTTAGAAAAAGAATCTACCAAAGAAGATATTCATATGTATATCAATTCTCATGGTGGCTCAATAATGGATGGAATGGCAATTCACGATACAATGAAACATATTAAATGTGATGTCTCGACAATTGTTGTGGGGATGGCTTTATCAATGGGAGCTTTTCTATTAGCATCAGGTACCAAAGGAAAACGCTTTGCCTTGCCTAACAGTACGATATTGATTCATCAACCAATGCTTACACTTGAAGATACTTTTCAAGTTACAGAATTAGAAATACAAGCTGAACATTCAAAAAGAGTAAAAGCAAATTTACTTGATAGCTTTTCTAAATATACTGGTCAATCAAAAGAAAAGCTAAAGAGTGATATGGAAAGGGATTACTGGTTAAATGCAACAGAGGCAAAAGAATATGGTATAATTGACAAGGTTTTAAAAAGTAGTTAAAAATGTGTTGATGTCCGATTAGCTCAGTTGGTTAGAGCACTCCGTTGACATCGGAGAGGTCGAAGGTTCGAGTCCCTCATCGGACACCATATTGAATTAATATAGTATTTCTAATATTAATTAGATTTCATTTGTTATTTTTTTATATGAAACATTCAGCAATTAAAATATTATTTATGATTTTAATAAGTTTTGTTATTGGATTTATATTGATAGCCCCAAAGGTTTATGCGGAGGATTCTTCTCAAGAAACTTCAGAGAATTATGATACTTCCGAATATTATCTTTTTCATAGTGAAACATGTCCACATTGTAAAAATGTAATTTCCTATCTAGAGAAAAATGACGTAATCGATAAAGTAAAGCTTATGGAAATTCCAAGTTCAACAACCGATTCTCGTGATAAAGTATGGGAAAATCAAGAATTGATGGATACTGTGTCTATTGAACTCAATATTCCAGAAGATCAACGAGGGAGTGTGCCTTTAATGGTTCATGGGGATGAATATAAGATGGGTTCAACAGAAATTACTGACTATGTTAGAGATGAATTTGATATTGTTGAGAAAAAACCTATGAGTCCTGCGGTTATTGTGTTACTAAGTGTTGGGGGAATAGGTATTTTGGCAGTGTTAATGTATAAAGTTGCTTTATCCTAGAAAATGGGATTATCAATTCCTGAGTTTTATAGGCAAAACAGAAGGGAAATGTTAGACTTTATAAACCTGTATCAACGAACTTATTCTAATTCATGTAATTCCGATCAAAAAATAAAAGGAGTTGTTGCTCCTTATGGTGATTATTCTTATTATCTGGGGTCAACAATATCTGTATTTAATCCTTTTTGGGGTAATAAAGAACTAAAATCATCTTCAAATGTGGTTCTTATTTTTCATACTAATCGCATAAAAGCTCCACAAGCACTGATACTTGGGGGTAAGAAGTGGGAAACGCCGTTGGGGGAAATCAATGGAAATCCTGAATTTGCCTACAGTATGTCGAAAGCTATTGCTGAAGTAAAAATATCAGACTTAAGCGTGGAAAATGAGTTACCAATAAAATATATATTACCATTAATACGTTACTATAATGTTCAAAATACAAATATTGTTCCAGTAGCCGTCTCAGATGCTGTCTCAGGTACCAGTATTACTAACATATTAGATTATTTAAATAAAATTCCGAATACGTATTTTATTATTTGCGGGAATATAGTTAAAAGTAAAATTAATCTTTCAAGTCAACCAATTATTGAGGGAATTGTTTCTTCTCTCGTGGATAGAAACATTACTAAGTTAGGCCAATTAATTCAATACACATCATTTCCAAATTGTTTTTTAGGGTTAATTAATTTCGCACTGAACAATGATTTCGTGATAACTAGAAATCCAGAGGTGGATGATTATGTATTTAGAATTAGAAGTAAAAGACTGTTGGGTGCAATATCCTTTATGGTAAAAAGGCCATAAAAATGGTATAATACTTGTTATGGAAAAAGATAGAAACATTGTACAAATATATATTGGAAAAGAGACCATTGTATCTGTCGTTTTAACCTTATGTGGACTATATTTGGCCTTTATTATGTTAAAGCAAATTTTTGATGTAATTTTGCTTCTTTTTATTGCATATATCATTTCAATTGCACTGAGACCTTCAATTGACAAATTAATCAGTAAAAATGTCAATAAAAATTTGGCGATATTGCTCATATATTTTGTGCTAGTATTGTTTATTCTTGCACTGTTTTCTTTCATTATTTTTCCAGTAAAAGCACAGGTTGATTCATATGTCAGTAGCGGAAATGTTAAAGAACTTATAGATGGAATTGCTTCGAAATTAGGATCTCTTGAGGGGTTTTTAGGACAATTCGGTGTAAATTTAAATAAAAATGAGATTGCTAACAAAATTACTAGTCAATTATCAGGAACTGACGGTCTTTTAGAAGGAGTTTTAATGGGTGGAGTTTCTTTTGCAAATTCAATACTTACAGGACTTTTTTCTCTTTTCATTGTTATAATCGCTTCAATTTACATCACGTTTGCGTATGATGGATTTATGGTCTGGGGGTTGAAATTAATAAAAAATACTGAAAAAAGAAAAGAAATAAGTAACCTGATAAGATTAATTAATGTAAAATTAGGGTATTGGATTCAGGGGCAGATTATTTTGATTTTAATTATATTTCTCTCCTCATTACTAATACTTACCATTTTTAAATTTCCACTTGCTCTACCTTTGGCTTTAATAGCTGGTATGTTTGAGTTGGTACCAACAATAGGTCCTTTTATTTCAATACTTTTTCCAGTAATTATTGCACTAGTTATGGGAAATGCTGTTCAATTAGTTGGAGTGACTATTTCATATCTAATAATTCAACAGGTTCAGACGTATGTTATCAGTCCTAAAATTATGTCAAATGCCATAAAAATACATCCATTTTTAATTTTGCTTTCAGTTCTTATAGGTGGAAAACTCATGGGACCAATAGGTGCAGTATTGGCTATTCCATTGGCAGGAATATTAGGGATAGTTTTCAAGTTTTATATTCTTAAAGAAAAAGAAGAGAAGTAAAATAGAGAAAATTAGTTGTTGATTACTTTTCTAACAACTGTTATAATTAGTCTGTCTAAATTTATTCTGCCCAAAAGTGCCCTTCCAGTTTTTTAAAAAAAGAAAACAAATGCCACCAGAGCAAATAAAAGATGATGTGTTTTTGATCTTTCATGATGAAATTACAAAGGCAGTGGTTGAAAAATATTCTAATGATTTAAGACTTCTGTGTGGTAGAAAAGGTTACAGCATTGCTCAAATAACTCCATTTGATATACCAATTCCCGATTATTTCATAATAAGTTCAAATATATTTGAAATACTTTTTATGCAGAAGTTGATGGAGTATAGGGATAAGGATAAATATGATGCTTTAAAGATTGAACCTCCTTCAGTAATAATTCCTGATGAAGTATCGAGAGATATATATAAATATTATGCGAGATTATCTGGCTTTTCAGATGCTTGGATAGGTATTAGACCTTCAATTGTTCTACCCGATTATGCAGAAAGTGTCAATTTTTCAGGACAGATTCCAACATTTCTAAATGTTAGAGGTGAAGATGATTTAATCTCTGCAATTGAGAGAACTTATAAAAATTTTTGGGATAGGGATGTAATAAACTTCCTTATTAATTCTGATGTAAAAATTTCTGATGTTAGACTTGCAATCGTTGTTCAAAAAATGGTTCAATCTGAGTCTGCTGGAGTAGTTTTTACCTCTAATCCGATAACAAAGGATAAATCACAAGTTATGATAGAAGCTGTGTATGGTTTGGGTGATACTATTGCTGATGGG
>DAOOWV010000029.1:0-3355 GCA_035371485.1 Candidatus Dojkabacteria bacterium
TTGGTGCAAGAATAGACCGATACTGGGAAATTGCAACCTTTGATCAAAGAAGGGACATTTTGGGAAGTATGTTTACGAACGTACCCACATATAGAAATTACGAACTTACGAACATGGAAATAAGCCCTCTATATGAGGCTTTACGTGATATTTCAAAAAATCACGTCTTGAATGGTCGGGGCGACACGACTCGAACGTGCGACCTCACGCACCCCATGCGTGCATTCTAGCCAACTGAACTACGCCCCGAAACTCAACGGTGTCAACATGTACGACAAATTATAGCACATTTTAAAGTGTTTGATTGAATATTATTGGACATATAATTTTTTAGTGATAATCATTTTTTAACATTAAGATTATAAGCATCTTTTATCCATTTTAACAAGGTACTGTCGATTGATTTACTGTCCTCAATTTCAAAATAATATATGAATCTGTTTTTTGAAAGTATTTCTTCTTTTTTAATTCTTTTATCTGTGATTTTATAATCAAGTCTAAAGTCAAATTTTATTTTTTCTCTGGTAATCCATACTCCACAAAATGTATAATTGCTTACCAGATGAATACAACAGGGGAGTGATTCAATTGTAATTGGACCAATTTCTTTTTCAATCTTTTTAACAAAAAAATCAAATAATTGTTTTGGATATTCTCCTTTATTGTGAAAATGATTTTCAATTGGATAATTCACGCAGGAGTGCGATTGATTTGTTTTAGCAAATTCACGTCCACATTTTTTACATTTCCACATTTATTTTATACGTAAAATAATAACTAATGTCAATTATTTTCTGATTTATCATTTATGTTTTTAGAGACTAATTAAGATTTGATACTATATTAGTTATTTTAACATTAAATACATTTAATAAGAATACGTTAAACTTATCTAGGACTTTACGTATAAATGGTGAGATGAAAATGTTTGTGCTATACTTTAATATATTTCTTAGTTTAAAAAATAAATAATGGAGGCTTCAAATAAAAAAAATGATAAAATAGTCCTAATCATTATAATTGTGATTGTAGTTGGAGTTTTGTTATTGTGTTGTTGTGGGGGAATATTGTTACTATTTAGTTCTACTAATTCAAATAATAATTCAGATGCAGATTCAGTTTCTGAAGGAAATGGAGACATAACTCAAGAAGATAGAAATATAGATTTCGTTGATACTTTTGATAGCAATAAATATGGATGGATAGTAGGATCCTCTTCCAATGAGTATGCTGATATTGACCGAAATATTGTTGATGGGAAATATGTCTGGGATATTAATGTGAAAAAAGATGCAACAATGATTGCAATTTCAAATCCAGCGGTTGAAAAGGCTAAAAGTATGACGGTTTCTGTCGACGTTGAGCAGGTTAATGCATCTGCATCAACAAATTACAACCTTATCCTATTTTATAACGATGAGAATAATTATTGTTCTTTTAAACTAAATCAAGAATACCAGCAATATAATATTGGAATAATTAAAGATGGAGTCTGGACAGATTGGTTAAAATGGACGAGAGATCCGGTTGTAAATTATAGAGATATAAATAATTTGAAAATTCATAGTGAAAACGGTACACATATTTTTTATATAAATGGTGTTGAAGTTTTTAGAAAAACTGATTCTCAATTGGAATCTGGAGGGGTTGCAATTGCAGTTCAAGGTTATGAATCAGGCCAATTTGGTACATGGAAATTTGACAACTTCGAATATAAGAAACTACAATAGTTTTATTATTAGAGTGAATTAGGTGAACTAAAAATAGTATTTTTAGCAAACAGATAATCTTTGAGGTTTTAAAACTGATATAAAATCACTTACTTTAATTATCAATTCGTATCCATATTCACCACAGCCAATACTAATTTTTGAATAATTATTAATAGAATTATCTACAATTACTCGAAATTTTTCTTTGATTTTATTAATTGGACTTAATCTCTGTCGTTAACTTATGATTAATAATTACTAAGCATTAGAGTTTTCGAAAATACAAAAAGAGCTGTAAATCGACTCTAAATATTGATATTGACAAGAAAGAATGGGATAACCTTAAACATTATGGTAGATAAAAGTAAAATTATTCAAAAATTGGAAGAATTGGGAGCTAAGATTGGTGTTAAAGTAGTTGATT
Organism: Candidatus Dojkabacteria bacterium; assembly: GCA_035371485.1. Classification (GTDB taxonomy): domain Bacteria; phylum Patescibacteriota; class Dojkabacteria; order JAFGLO01; family JAFGLO01; genus DAOOWV01. The sequence continues at coordinate 2,137 of DAOOWV010000029.1, forward strand.
TTAATAGAACTACTCTTCCAACAGATGCAAAGATTGTTCAATTAGGTGAATTACCTAGTTATATTCCAGATGGATTACATCGATTCATTTGCTATTATAAAGATAAATGGTCATCTCCTTCCCGCACACCAGAATTTGGTGGATTAGTAGTTTATATGCCTTTATTCAGGTGGTGATCCGGATCAAAGACCGAATCATGATGATATATGTAACATGATGGGATTTCGAAATAGTGATCAAGTTGCATTAGCATGGGGAGGTGTTCTTGAAGTAAGAGACGGCCAGATCAAAGGTATCGTTGAATATGGATCTTCATTACGGCTCCAGGAACCAATACGTTCTGGGGATAAATATGCATCCTTCAACAAAGCATTCGATATTGCAACACAAATAAGTGAACTAACCGGAGTTTGCGTAATCCCTGCTCCATGCGGATAATAGAATATTTTATATTCTATCTTTATTATTACTCTCCAATTCACTTGTTAATTATTGCCTTAAGTATAGTTTTTCATCGTATTTTGAGAATTAAACGGTATAAATTTCAGTAGTCTAATTAATGTGGGATTTATTTATGCGGGAAATTACTTTCTCCATAACCAATTCTAAATGATTCCGGAATTTCAATTTTGACTTTTGCAAAATAAAGAATGAATTTCCCGTGATGGATACGTTCATGTTGTTTCATTGCATCGAATATTGTTAAACCCAAGACATTTTTCATCTCAAAGCATTCCCTTTCTTCTATTGCCCAGTTATTCCATCCTTTGTTAATTTCTTCAGAGCATTTCAACAATTCATTGAAGACTTCATTCTTACTATATTGTTCAATTTTTTCTTTCCTACCTTTTGAATAGCCCATGATTCTGGTACGGGTAATATCCTTAAAAAATTCAATATATGCAAGTCTCGCATTCAAAATGCATGCAAATTCACATGCAAAACTCTTAAATCTAGGTTCAAATGGTTTTGTATGCCATTTGTTGCTTGGAATATTTTTAGCAAAAGTTAGGGTTTGATCATCAAGCCATTTCCAATTATTTAATGATGCTTTAATGATTCTTTCTATCATTTTATTTTTTTATAAATAAAAAATGGACTTTTTAAGTTGTCAGCCCACATATGGTAAGGATTTAGCCTATCGAAATATTCAGCATATCGAAGTATTGCGGGACGTGGATTCGAACCAAGTCGCCACATTAAGCGACTTAAGTCAAAT
>DAOOWV010000029.1:3455-11664 GCA_035371485.1 Candidatus Dojkabacteria bacterium
GTGGTTCGATAGTATTTGGGTCATTTTATATATTGCGGGACGTGGATTCGAACCAAGTCGCCACATTAAGCGACTTAAGTCAAATGGTAGCCACCTACCATTTGCATTCCAATAGGAACGAATCGTGGTTCGATAGTATTTGGGTCATTTTATATATTGCGGGACGTGGATTCGAACCACGATTAGACGATCCAGAGTCGTCCGTCCTACCATTAGACGATCCCGCACTTTGATTTTCCGCACCATTCTATCCACCGTTTTTAGCAAACGGAGGGATAGTCCACCTTCTTGCATGCCATTACCGTGCCTGACGGCAGGCAGGGGCACGGTGGTGGAAGACAATTCCGCATTATTTTAAACTAACTAACGAATAAGCTAATAAGCGAAAAACAATGAATATAGTTTGTTTTATATTTAACACTGTTCGAATTATATCACGTTTATCTAAAAGTGATTAGTTTTTTCACTTTTTAACCTCGTAAAGTCTTAAATACGACATTTTCGATGTTCCCATTATTTTTTCAACAGGGATCTTGTTTATTAGTTTGATCTTTGGATCAAAAGGTATCTCAAACATGTTTGAAAATATAATTGTTCCAGGCTTTAATTCTTTTTTGAATTTTGGTAATAATTCATCTTTTATAAATTTTTCGGTCATAAAGATGTATATAACTGAAAATTCATTTATTGGGTAATTTTTTATGTCTTCACAAATAATCGTTGTGCTATTTTTTACTGAGTTATTAAATAAAAGATTAAGTTGGGCTAGTAGATATACTATTTTTTTCTTTTCAAGTCCAACGCATTTTTGAGGATTACATTTTTTTGCGATATTAATTAAAACTGAACCAGTACCACAACCTATTTCACAGATACGTGATTTTTCATTTATTAAATTACTTTTCACTAAAGTGTTTATAACCTTTCTACTGCTAGGAACAAAGGGAACATTTTGATTATCTCGTAAATTCCTTAGTAAATAAAAGATATATATAATCAGAATAACGGCAATAATCAATAAAAGTATTTGTGTTCCAAAAGCCAAGATATAGATTATAATTTGTAAATTTCTGTCCATGTTTTACTTTTAAAAATAATATGCTATTATACCAGAGGGTTAGTATAAAAACTAAGCTGAACAAATATTTGCAATTTGTTAGGCAGTATGATATCATACTCAAGCTATTGAAAGTATGAAAAATTTGCAGTATAATTGTCTCGTTCTTTGAAAATTGAATAGTGGTGGGAACCACGTCACACATTATAGATGTGACATTTTCTTGAGTATAATGAGGTTAAACTCACTTATAACAAGTATCGCGTAAGCGATTATGTTATGAGAGTTTGATCCCGGCTCAGGGTGAACGCTGGCGGCGTGCCTTAGGTATGCAAGTCGAACGGTTTCAATATTACTGATTCACAATTTCCTCGGAAAAAGTGTTGAAGTGCCTTTGAAATAGTGGCAGACGGGTGAGTAATGCACAGGAAGTTGCCTTTAGATTTGGAATAGCTCATCGAAAGATGTGGTAATACCGAATAGTCTTCTCTTCTTGAGAAGTAAAGGCCTAATTTATTAGGTCGTCTAGAGAGATGCCTGTGTCCTATCAGCTTGTTGGTGAGGTAATGGCTCACCAAGGCTATGACGGGTAACTGGTCTTAGCGGATGATCAGTCACACTAGCACTGAGATATGGGCTAGACTCCTACGGGAGGCAGCAATTAGGAATCTTGCACAATGGGGGAAACCCTGATGCAGCGACGCCGCGTGGAGGATGAATGCCTTTGGGTTGTAAACTCCTTTTATGTTGGAACAAATACCGACTTGTCGGAAATGAGTGTACAACATGAATAAGCACCAACAAACTGCGTGCCAGAAGTTTCGGTTATGCGTAGGGTGCAAGCGTTACCCGGTTTTACTGGGCGTAAAGAGAAGCGTAGGCTTTCAGATAAGTTCTTTGTTAAATAATATTGCTTAACAATATGAGTGCATGGGAAACTATCTGAATGGAGAAATAGAGGGGGAAGTGGAATTTGTGGAGTAGCGGTAAAATGCGTTGATACCACAAGGAACACCAGGGGCGAAGGCGACTTCCTGGCTATTTTCTGACGCTAAGGCTCGAAAGCGTGGGTAGCAAAACGGATTAGATACCCGTGTAGTCCACGCTGTAAACAATCTCTGTTAGGTGTTCGTTACTGATTTTTCCGTCTGTAAAGATTGAGAAATCAGAATGGGTGCCGTAGCTAACGCATTAAACAGAGCGCCTGGGGAGTACGGTCGCAAGGCTAAAACTCAAAGGAATTGACGGGTACCCGCACAAGCGGTGGAGCGTGTGGCTTAATTCGATGCCGAGCGAAGAACCTTACCAAGATTTGACATGGCAATTATCCCCTTTGGTAATTCTTTGGGGTCATGTTGTCACAGGTCCTGCATGGCTGTCGTCAGCTCGTGTCGTGAGGTGTACGGTTAAGTCCGGTAACGAGCGCAACCCACATCCCATGTTACAAGTGTCTTGGGAGACTGCCTCGGTAAAACGGGGAGGAAGGAGTGGATGACGTCTGGTCAGCATTAGCCTTATGTCTTGGGCTGCACACGCGCTACAATGGTTAGTACAATAGGAAGCAATGCGGTAACGCGGAGCAAATCCTTAAAACTAGCCTTAGTTCGGATTGAGGGCTGCAACTCGCCCTCATGAAGTTGGAATCGCTAGTAATCGTGGGTCAGCATACCACGGTGAATACGTTCTCGGGTATTGTACACACCGCCCGGCACGTCCTGAAAATTGGAGGGACCTAAAGATCTTGTAATAATGACAAGATTTAGGGTAAATTTAGTAATTGGGATGAAGCCGTAACAAGGTAGCCGTAGGGGAATCTGCGGCTGGATTACCTCCTTTCTAGGGGGTATAAAATTGTTCCCGCCACTATTCAGTTTTTAAGATATTACGAATTTCCATTATTGTTTAAATAGATCATTTTCCTCTTGCAGTGCTTTTAGGATGGAATTTTAATATTTTTCTAATTGGGTTACAAAGGATTCGTTGTTTTCTGATTCAAATGGTGACATGTACTTATTTGAATCGTCACCAACTTTTCCAACGTTTTTGTATTTAGTTTGAAAGATATCTTCGTTATTTTTTTCAGTATTTTCTTTAGGAGTAAGAGTATAGAAAGTAGATCTTCCATGTCCATATTGAAATATCAACTTTCTTTTCACTAGTTCATTCAAATCCCTGTAGGAACTCATAAACGAAATACCCATTATTTCAGTGTATTTTTTCCTAGTAATTTGTGAATATTTCTTAAGATAGTTAATTGCCTGTAGTTGTCGTGAGTTTAGTCCAAGAAATAACTTCTTTTTTTGTTGAACTTTTTCTTGTTCAATTCTAAAAATCTGTTCCCTAACTTGTTGGGTATCATTATCTACACCTTTTACAAAAAGCTCAATCCACATAGTTATATCACAAGATTCAATACATGCTGTAAGTGCCTTGATGTATTGTTCTTCATTGGTGTAAAAATGTCTATTTATTGGTAAAAGACTTTTTTCCCAGATTCCAAATTCGGAATATAACATTTCGGTCAGGCCAAGGATAGTAAGTTGATTACCCGTAAAAAAGGGGTAACAAGAAAATATTTCGTATACTGCAACGGCAATTTTTATTAATGGATGTACCTGAAATCTAGTTTCTTTTACCCAATCCAGAACCTCAGTAATGTACTGTTGGTTAAAATCTTTTAAACTTTTACCGTTTCTAATATGTGACCACCTATCATATTCATCATTATATTTTTCCTCCTTACTTCTAAATCTACCGCTATTCCATGAGTCAGTCCAATTACTTGTTAAGATTTTATTAAGATGAAGTAAAGTTCCTGGCGCAAGATTTAAATATTTGTCTTTGCTCATTTGGGAGATGAATTCAAGAGCATTTCTGTAGTTAATTAGTAAGACTTTTGGTTTTTCTAATACATTAATTTCTTTACCAGTAAATATTTTTTCAGCATCTTTCATGGATATATCAACACCAATAAGTTTTGCAATGTGATAAAGATTCTCATTTTTTACTGAAGAATAAAAATCTCTTTTTTCTTTTATAGGAAGTGGTAAATTTTGAATATCCTTGTAAGCAAGCTCGAATTGGACAATATGGTGCAGTATTTTATTGGTAATGTAATAGTTTGGAGAATACACTTTATTTAATTAACAATTTATGCCAGAGGCATATCAACCGTTGGTTAAAACAATTAACAATTAATAATGAAATTCTGTTACGATATAACTGTTAATTATTCTTTGTTCTTTATTAATTGTCGGTAGGATTGTAACATTGTAGTTCCTAAAGAGCAAGTTTTTGGATTATATGGTAAAATCTTTCAAGTGAAAAGTGAAAAATGAATAGTGAAAAGCTTTTAAAATCTCTGTAATTCTACTTTGTTCATTTTACACTTTTAGCCTTTAATTTGGAGGGTCGACGTGGTGGAATTGTTCCAACCCTGTAGCAACGAAGTTGCTGACATGGTTGTGAATCTGCCGAAATATAGTGTAGGCAGAGTAGACACCTTGATGTATCACCACAAAGAGACAGTCCTTAAAAATTAAATGAAGTTTGTCGACGTGGTGGAATTGGTAGACACGCTGGACTTAGAATCCAGTCCCTATTGCAGGGGTGAGAGTTCAAATCTCTCCGTCGGCAGTTTATAGATGATAAGTGATACATGAGACATGATACAACGAAATTTAGAATTTTCATCCGTTTAACCCTGCTTAATGTGCAGGCATAATTTGAAATTACTTGTGTGAGGAAGTATTTTCCCCTGATTAGTGGGCAATTACAAATTTTTTCTGAATATCGTTGGGAATTTATTATAATCCCATATATCGATCAGTACAGCTGTTGATTTATTTTACTTTTTGGAGACTCACAACAGACGGAGACGTAGAACAGAGTAAAAGTTTGTTTTTGTACTTTTTTCTTATGTTTTTAATATTTCAGTCTTTTCATTCGGGAAAATCAGCAAAAAATATATCACAAACCATAAGTAATGGTGAGATTAACCAACTCCTGATAAGGCCAATAAATTTCGTTTGGGTCAAAATTATTGAAAGTCTGGCACCAATTATATCTCGAGTGATGTTTGCTTTTATTCTTTTGTTTTTGGGTATAATATTTTTTCCAAGTGTATTTATGCCTTATTCTTGGGGAGCATTCGCATTATTTTTCTTATTTACTATTGTATCTGTAATTTTATGGAATTTATTTAATGTTTTGATAGGTTTAACCTCTTTTGGGATACTTGAAGTTGAATCACTTTCAACAGTTTGGGATTTAATATTGAATTTATTTAAAGGAGCTTGGATTCTATTTTATTTATTTCCAGATTGGATAAAGAATATATTAAATTTAACACCCATTCCTTATATTGCTGCATGGCCAATAGAATTTATCAAAATGGGATTAATGTAGACAGAACTTTTAATGTCTTAATTGTATGTTCAGTGTGGATTCTTTTTTGTTTGATAATTGCAAAAATTTTGTATAAAAGAGGTTTAGTTCATTATGAGGGATATGGTGGATAATTTAGTACGATACATTAAAATTTATCATCTTTATGTCAAACAATCTTTTATGCCTTTTATGGCTCATAGATTTAACTTATTTATGAGTGCTATCGCAAATTTTGCATGGACTATGGGTCAATTAGTTTCTATTCGGTTTTTATTCTCTAAGTTACCAAGTGTGTAGGGATGGACTTTTAATGATTTAGTATTATTATTAGCTTTTGGACAATGTGCGTTTTATACGGCTTTTGTGCTTTTTGAATCAAATCTGGCTAAAATTGGGAATAAGATAATAAGAGGAGAACTTGATATTAAGCTTGTGAAACCTGTATCAATATTATTTCAACTATCTTTTGAAGATGTGATGGTGGCACAAATTATACCAATGTTTACTACTGTTACTCCATTATTAATCTATGGTTTTTCTGGTGCAACAAAAATGAGTGCGATTAATATTTTTTTGGGGGGGGCAGTAGTTTTGATACTTGGAATAATAGTTAAATATTTTTCTGATGTTATCGTTTGCGGAGTCTTCTTTTTTATTAATAGAACTCATATTTATACTATTTACTCTGAGTTTAGGGAAATTAATAGGCTTCCACCATCTTTGTTTCCTAAATGGGTTGAGAATGTATTTACTTTTGTAATACCTGTTTTGTTTGTTTCATATTATCCTTTAATGATGTCAAAAGGTGAATTTAATATTATGAAGGTAATACTCATTGAAATTTGTCTTTTACTGTTTATGATGCTATCCTCCTTTATTGTTTGGAGAAAAGGTTTGAGGGAATATAGTGGGGTAGGATAAATTAATTAATAGTTAATAATGAATAATGATGTGATTATAAATGTAAAAAATTTGAGTAGATATTTTAGGCAATTCAAGAAAGCTGAAGGGATGAAAGGCTCAATAAAGAATATCTTTAAAAGAGATTATTACCTAGTCAAATCTGTTGATAAAATAAGCTTTTCTGTAAATAAGGGAGAATTAGTAGGTTTTATTGGGCCAAATGGAGCTGGTAAAACTACTACTTTGAAGATGCTCTCTGGGGTTTTACATCCAACATCTGGTGAAGTATCAGTAATGGGATATTATCCAGCTGATCGTAAAAAGGAATATCTGAAACAGATTGGCTTTGTAATGGGACAAAAATCTCAGCTTTTATGGGAACTTCCACCTATTGATACTTTTAAACTTAACAAGGGAATATATGGAATTTCAAATAAAGATTTTACAAAAACTTTAGATGAACTAGTATCCATAGTTAAAATTGAAGATATTTTGAATGTTCCTGTAAGGAGATTATCACTTGGGCAGCGAATGAAATGTGAGTTAGTAGCATCGTTAATTCACAGGCCTAAGATATTGTATCTTGATGAACCTACAATTGGTTTGGACATTATTTCTCAGAAGGGTATTAGAAATTTTATTAAAAAAATTAATAAGAATGAGCAAACAACCGTGATATTAACTAGTCATTATATGGAAGATGTTCAGGAAATTTGTGAGAGATTAATTGTTATTAATAATGGAAAATTGGTATATGATGGAAAGGTTAATGACTTAATTAAAAAACATGCCCAATATAAATATATAAAATGTATTTTTAACGTAAGCGTAGGTAGAAGTGAAATTGAAAAATATGGTGAGATCTTGTCATATGAATCTGAAGGTTCTGTTGTTTCATTAAAAGTTGATAGAAATGAAAATACTAGGATACTTAATGAGTTATTTAAGAGTTTTGATATAGCAGATGTTGATATTTCTGAAATGAAATTGGAAGAAATTGTTGAAAAGATATACATGAATTAGTGAATAATACAATAATGAAGAATACAAGAGGTTTAGTATCCATTTGTTGTTGTATTATTGTATTATTATTTTTTTCATTATAACGTGATTTATCCGACTCACGAACGAGAAAAAATTTTATTTGAAGACTCGAGTATTAAGCTTGTTGGTGGGATTGATGAAGCTGGAAGAGGTCCTATTGCTGGTCCTGTTGTAGTTGGAATAGCTGTTATTAGCAGAGAGCATAAAGAGATTGAAGGTATAAGAGACTCAAAAACTCTAAGTGAAAAACAAAGAGAAAAACTATTTGAAATTATTACAAATAGCGATGTGAACTGGGCATTTGGTTATGGTTCTCACAAGCTAATAGATGAAAAAGGAATTATGTTTGCTGTTAGACAAGCAACTTCCAGGGCTTATGAAAAATTGTCCCCCCACCCGGACATTTGTTTAAATGATGGGAGCTTAACTGGTTTTAAATTTAAATATCAATGTTTTGATAAAGGAGACCGTGATATTTATATTATTTCAATGGCATCAATTATTGCAAAAGTAGTTAGAGATAGGGCAATGAGAGAGTATGATAAACGCTTTCCTCAATATGGTTTTGCTAAGCATAAAGGGTATGGAACCAAGGCTCATTATGAAAGGATCAAAGAGTTCGGAATGTGTGAGATTCATAGGAGAAGCTATATACAAGTAATAAGTAACAAGTAATAAATGGAATGATTGATTTTTCTTGGGTAAATCTGTGTGTCAAGATAAACGAAATAGTTAAAAGTGAACGAATGAATAAGTGATTTTAAGTGATAAGTGAAAAATAAATAGATTAAATGATATAAATAATGTTAGTGGGTT
>DAOOWV010000030.1:0-11338 GCA_035371485.1 Candidatus Dojkabacteria bacterium
TACCTCTAGGAGTAAACAAGGGAAGCCCTGGTCCGACTAAATCTGAAAAACAAAATAAATCTAACTGTTGCCCTAAGATTCTATGGTCACGTAACTTTGATTCCTCAAGAGTATTAATGTATTGCATCAAATCGTTTTCATTATGGAATGCAGTCCCATAAATTCTAGTTAACATTTCATTTTTTTCATTACCCTTCCAATAAGCTCCAGCAATTGATAATAATTCAAAACAACTAATTTCGCCTGAATTACTAACATGAGGGCCAGAACATAAATCCACAAAATCACCAAGCTTATAAATACTTACATTACCATTTCCTTTTGACACTAATTCATCAATTATTTCTAACTTATACGGTTGATTTAGATTTGAAAACAACTTTTTTGCTTCATTGGCAGTAATCTCTTTTTTTTCAAAAGGGATTTTATCTTTTATAACTTGTATCATTTTGTTTTTTATGAGAACAAGATCTTGTTCAGTAAGTTTTAACCCTTGTGGAAAGTTGACATCATAATAAAAGCCATTCTCAATTGATGGACCTATTCCAAATTGTGCCTCAGGGTACAATTGATTAATTGCATACGCCATTACGTGTGATGCTGAATGACGAATAACATCCAATGGGTATTCTTTTTTATTTTGTGCTGGCATTTTGGTATTTTTAAAATTAATTTTATATATAGTGCAACAAATATGATTTAAATGAAAGAGGGCTCCCTTCGGGAGCCCTCCTTTATTTATTCTAATAATAAACAACAGAGCATCCCTAGGGGAGCTGTGTTGTTGTGATATTATTTACTATTAATATTTTTTCCATGTAGGTATTTTAACATATATAAAATGCAAAGGCAATTAAATGTGAAAAGGTAGAAAAAGGCCAACGTCTATGTAGATTCAACCGTTTCAAGGATAAAAACAACAACAGGAGTATAATCTTCAGAAAAATTAGGACCCCAATGTTTTTTTACCCTTATTGTAGAAACTAAACCTGAGTCGCCTAAACGATATTGTACAGCAACCCTTGGTTCCTGTATATTATTACCGTCCAACAGAAACCATTGACCAAGGCTGTTACAAAGAATACAGTTACCTCTACGTCTTTCCCCCTTTAAAACAATAAATATCTTACTATATTTAACCAAATCTTCTTATGTAATTCTGTATTAAAACTATAACCTTTCGTTATTAAAAAGTTTGATAATTTATCAAAGTTATCAATTAATGAAGGTAGCACCGACAAACCAAGTACAGGATCTCCTTCCGTACCCACATCGCTATGTAATTCTTTGAATTCATCGCTCATAATATGAATGCAGTCAAAACAGATAAATACAATGATTCTTATAATTAATAAGGATTAATTGTAAGTCTTTTATTTCTCTTTTACAAGTAATTGGACTAAATCTGTGTCCAAATTAGGATCTGGATCTGTTATTTCCTTAAATCGCTTGGGGATTTTAAATAAAGAACCTTCATATGGTCTTCCCCAAATTCTATCTCTTGCATTTTGCGCCCATGAAAGAAGTCCCCTATCATCTGGATCATCACCAATAAACTCTGCCATTTCTCTTATTTCTCTTACCATTATTTTGAGATATTGTCGACCTGTTCCTACAATAGCGATTGAAGTTAACTGTTGTAATGGAGTACTACCTTGAGCTCGTAATAAACTTTCAGCAATCACCATGGCATGTAAGACATCTTTCATAGTCTTGGCAAAACCTTCATTATATTTACAAATAATAGCCAACTGTCTTTCAGTTAGGGTTTCATTCAATCCAACCACTTTTAATAATTCTCTAGCCCTATCAGTCGGAAATTCAATAACTTCTCCAGTCCCATTACCATTCATACTAATGAAAGCATCTAACCATCTATTAAACATAGCTACTTTTCGTTCTGGAGTAGCTTGTTCGCCAATAGGTAAAACATTTAGATATTCAGCAACAATATCAGTTCCTTTTTGGACAGTTGCTGATCGCATGACGGCATTAAATTTTTCATCATCATACCTATGTCCAGTTTGTCCGTTAAAGCCATAACCTAAGTTTTTACCGGCAACTCTTCTTCTAATTAACTGGACACTTGCAGCAACTGCTAATTCTTCCCACAAATCTTGACTAAATCCCATACCACTTTTTAAGTCAAAATTGGCAAATGCATGTTGAACTTTTCCTGCAGTATCGAGTTCAAAACCTGTAACAGGCACTTTCTCTGGCATTAAGTAATAATCGGGACAAGAATTACCAGGTCTAAAGATGGAGCAAGCTTCAAAAGGTATCTTAGTACAATAACGACCTCTATCATCTACTACCTCCAAATGTTCACCACTCCCACACAAATTATCATAACGCCACTGTGGCACAAGTGTCCTGGTCGCGTTAGAATTTTTGAACTGGTCTTGGTCCGATCCATCAACCCCTAATCCAGGAATCATCAATGTCCGTTCAGTAGGAAATCCACGATCTAACATGGTTTCTTTAATTAATAAAATTATTTACAAGTACCAACTTCACCTATTATATTAATACTACTCCCAACAGACAACAATGTCAAGTTTTTCCTTTAATATATAACTTACTATTCTAAAACGACATTACCGGAAATAACTTTAATCTTCATGACATACTCTCCCTCACCTTCAACAATATAATTACCATCTCCCTTTAATTTATTATCTCCAATTTCAATTGAACCTGAAGTAACATCGTATTCAATTCTTATGCCCATATCTTTAGGAATGTCGAACTTCACATTACCAGAAGTAACATTTATCTCAACAACATCTGGTAACTTTTCGACATCTCCCAAATCAATATCTGCATTACCAGAAACAACTTTCAGGTAAAAACGATCTTTTATTCTAGATTCTTTTTTGCTATCTAGTGAAATATTTCCAGATGTTAACTCAACCGTTAAATTATCATAAACATTTTCATCAAATTGCATCTCTGCTTTTCCCGATACAATTTTTAACTCTAGATCTGTGGGAACATCAGTCTCCCCCAATTCTACTTTAAAAGTATTATCACTTTGTTCACCCCAATAAAGCCAACTGTTTTTAGCATCAACATTAAAATTAATTGAAAGCTCACCGTTTTGAAAGTCATTGTCAAGGTTAGGATTAACAACATTTTCATGGTACCACCCATAAGCAGTAAAAGGAGTTTTGTTTTCATAATTCTCTTTAAGTTTTAAAAGTCCTACATCACTTTTGATTACTATCTTCCTTCTTTCTTCATTTGAAAGCTGATCAGTATCTAACTTAAAATCTTTATAAATTTCATTTCCACTTCCTGTATTTTGATTTACCCAATTTCCTATCTTTCCTAAATTAATAACATTTGAACTTACTAAACCATATATTATTACGATAGATAATAGCAATGCTGTAATTAAAAGCATAATAATACTTTTCCACCATGATTCTTTAAAAACCTGTTCTATTCCCCACAGTATTATCATTACTGGCCAAAACCTCCAAATATTACTCCAAATTCCCCAAGGCAAAATACTAAAGTTATTCAATATTAATATGACTCCTAAAACAATCAAAAATAGACCTGCAGAAAGATCTGGATATTTCTTTTGAACCTTTTTATTTTCAGTGTAAGTCTTTTCATTGTCTTGATCAATTGATGAAGGTTGATTTTCAAAAGTTTTAGCTGTTAACTGGGTATTAATATGTTCCACTTTTTTTACTACTTTATCAGTCATTTTTTTTAAATAATAAAATTATGCCCACAATAACCAAAATTAATGGCCAAAATTTATCCGAATCAAACCAAATTTTAATCCCAAGAGATGATGCTAATAGCCAAACACCTACTAATATTATTATCACTCCAAATAGCTGTCTTCTTTTTGAAAAATCAGTGTTATCTATTTCTTTTTCAAATTTTCCAGCTAAATCTTCAACTTTCTCTCCCATTTTTTTTTGCATTCTGTTCAACTACTTGTTTAGTTGGAATGTCTTTTTGATTTGGAGTGGGAATTATAATCCAAAGTACAATATATACAAAAACACCTGTTCCTCCTAGTAAAGCAACAAGTACCCACAGAAACCTAACAATTGTAGGATCGATATTCAAATAATCAGCAATACCCGAAGCAACGCCTCCAAGTATCTGATCAGTTTCAGACCTATAAAGTCTTTTCGATTCTTTTTCCATATTTTATTAATTATAAAAATTAAGGTTCGAGTGGAATTATGATTAACAACACTAGATATAACATCAAACCACTTCCTCCAAACACCGAAATTAAAACAAAGGGCAATCTAATAACGGTTGGATCCATCGAAAGATACTTTGCAATACCAGAGGCAACACCACCAATCATCTGGTCAGATTTTAACCTATAAAGTTTTTTAATTTCTTCCATAAAACAATTTAACAAAAGATTAATTAACAATATTATATTTGAGATCAAGACATAATTCAAATGAAGCTATTCTAAAGCTTTGACTTTTTATAATTTCCTATACTTCTTTCTAAGAGAGAGAAACAACATCCACAATAATTCTGCTTATAAAAGCCATGATTACATAAATCTTTATTAATATTATCAGGTATTAAAAATTCAACCCCAAATTCTTTTGATAATTTTTTACATAAGTTAATAATTGTTTTTTCATCTTGATATTTACTTGATAAGAGCGTTGTAGTCACGAAATCAAATTTTTGTTCACTTGCAAAATAAAATGACTTTCTTAGTCTTAACTCCCAACAAATAGGACATCGAATTTCTTGAGGCGGAGGTATAAAACTTAAAGGAATTTTTTGAAAATAATCCTTAGGACTCATGTCAGGAATTACAAGTTTGTAGTTAAAATCAGTTATATTTTTCACAACGTCTTTCAAAGTATTTAATCTCGCTAAATATTCTGTTCTTGGATGAATATTAGGATTGTAAAAATAAAAGGTAATTAGGGTTAGTTTTGGAAAAACCGAGTTAGCTCTTAGAGAATCAACAATTTTCAAGAGACAATCTGCACAACACACATGTATTAAAAGCTTCATGATCTAATAATATCGACTTATTTTTTGTTTATTTATACAATATCAATAACTTAATTTTATCACATTATTTATGGAAAAGAATAAAGGCCTTCTTATCGCAGGTATAGGATGTGGAGCACTCCTCCTTTTATCTGTGTGTGCCGTTGTTGTGGTCATGTTCGTTTTAATTCCAATGGCTAAGAAAAGCTCATCAGATGGTGATGCAACCGCAATTGAAAAAATTGTAAACACTGTTGGATATGTTGGAGTTAAAGAATTAAAAAACGAAGAAGATCGAAAGAAAATTTGGGAAGATGCAATGAAAAATATGTCTGAACAAGATGAATTTCAAATGAGTAGAAGTATGGAAGAATCAGGACGAAAGGTTGACATGACTGTAAAAGTCAAAGGTGATGATATGGAGATGAACATGAGTACAGAAACAGATGGTACCTCTTATAGTATGACAATTGTTACCATCGGAGAATACTTGTACTATGGAGTTAACGGTAATGGTGTAAAAATGTTAAAAAACACTGATACTTCAGAAGAAATGACAAGCGAATGGGATACTGATGAATTGAAGGAATCTTTAGGAGATAGTGAATGGGATGCAGAAAATATTGAATACAAAGGTATCGATACGATTGATAACAAGAAATTATACAAATTCTACAATAAATCTGATGAGTCCACAATTTGGATTGATGGTTTAACAATTTTACCTGTTAAAGCAGAAAGCGGTGAAAATGGAGATATTACAATAACTTATTCAGATATCGAAATCAATGAACCTGAAGGATATGAGGATATTTCATCCTTATCAGAAGATGAACAAGGTATGAAGTTATTTGAAATTTTAATGGGTTCAATGGAAGATTATGAATATAATGACTATAGTGATGAAAGTTATGATGAAGAGGGAAAATGGTAATCTTCAGTAAATGAGTAAGTGAAAGGTGGCTGGTGAAACCAGCCCTCTTTTTTATTGTGATCATAAATTTAAAAGCTAACTTGATTCAAAAAAGATTATTGCATAGTCATCTTTCTGAAATGACTTAGATGAGTTTTAATAAATCTTAAACTTCTGATAAAACCCATGTCCTTTATAAAAAAGGAAGGATTATTAACCTTTCCTCTAAAGATTAACTGGAGTATCTTTTTCCTATACAGATTATTTCTTACAAAAATCAGAGCTAAAACCAAAGGTATTACTGTATATAGATATTCATTTTTTGCAACCAGATATTCAAGATCTTTTTTATAAATAAGATCATCAATCAAATATTTTGCTAAATTGTATCCTGCCCCTGTAACATAAAAATTACTTCTCCCCTGTCTCACATTTATTTCAAAAAACTTGAATTTATTATCCCTTTGATCATATTTCACATCAAGATTAAAAAATCCGACATATCCTAAGTCTTCAAGCATTAATTTTACTTTATTAGACAACTCTTCATTAACATCGTTAATTACAACAGAATGATTTCCTAAACCTTTAGGAGTATGCTCTTCCATCAACACATTACCCAGTGCCATCAGTTTAACTTTTCCATTACTATCTGAATATCCTGTTAAAACATACATAAAAGTATCATCCCCAGGAATCATGTCCTGTATAATTATCTTGCTTGTATACCCTACTCCATATATTTGATCAAGCACTTCAAATAATTGGATTTCATCTTTAATTTTATATATTTTTCTTTGTCCCTCAAACTTATAGTTCCAATACATTACACTATCCGAAGCCTTAAGAATTATTGGATACTGAAAGCCATGAGGAATATCTTTCCCCATTTCTCTTGAATATACAAATGTTTTAGGAAAGTCCAATTCGTACTTAGCACACATCTCATAAAAATTATGCTTTTGAGTTATTCTATCAATTATCTCAAAATCTGTATAATTTGATAAAACATTAGAAGGAAATTGATGTTTTAACTTGCTAATTAACCAAACATAACTGTCACCACAACCAACAATGATAATTTTTTTATCTTTATTTTCATCAGCAACTTGATTAACAACTTTTAAGAACTCGTCTTCGGTTTCTATGTTTTCGTTAACTCGATAATCAACGATTTTACTATTACAATTGGGACCTGTATAATATTTACCATAGGCGATTGATTTGACCTTATATTCTTCGCAAAATGCTCTAGCCATACTGTAACAGTTAATATCCCCAGAAAATAAAAGAGGAACAAAGGATTGCTCGCTAAATTTCATTTTTAACCTTTTAAAGTTATCTGTTATTATTATACCTTAATTAATTAACAAAAGTAACGTATTATGATAAAATATCGCTGAATTATTAATTTATGAATTCCAAATTATGAATTCCCCAAAAGCTCCTAATTCACCTCTTGTAAATCCTCAGATTATTGTTGGAATTATTGGAGGAATGGGCCCCGAAGCTACTTTAAATCTATTTGGTAAAATAATTGAAAAATCAAAACCTTATGTAAGAGTTGACCAAGATCATATAAGGATAATCATAGACAATAATCCCAAAATTCCTGATAGAACAGAGTTTATTATGAAAAAAGGTAAAAGTCCTCTTCCCCAAATAGTAAAAACAGCCCAAACACTTGAGAAAGCTAGAGTTACATTGGGAGTAATTTCATGTATGACCAGTCATTATTTTTTTGATGATATACAAGGATCAGTAACATTTCCTATATTAAATGCTTATATCGAAACTTATAACTTTATTTTACAAAATCATCCAAATGTAAAAAAAATTGGAGTTTTAGCAACTACCGGAACAAGGTCAACAAAGCTGTTTGAAAAATATATTACCGGTAAAGAGATAATTTTTCCTTCACTTTTCACTCAAGAAAATAAAGTAATGGAAGCAATTTATGGGGAACAAGGAATCAAAAAAGGAATTATCTCTACGCAAAATGCAAAGTTATTAGTTGAAGCTTCTAACGAGCTAATTACCGAAGGAGCTGAAATTATTATTGCAGGTTGTACAGAAATACCTCTTGTATTAAAACAAAATATGCTAAAAGTACCGATAATTGACCCAATGGATGTTGTTGCAGAAGTAATAGTTGAAAAAGCTTATTTTATTAGAAATTGACAAGTAAACTTATTACTTATTAAGCGATAAATGATATATGAAAAAGAAAATTAATACAATTTTTTTAGGATCAAATTGGGAGGCACTAGCTATATTAAAAACGCTATATGTTGATTCAAGGTTCAATATTGTTGCAATTATTACTCAACCTGATAAACCCATTGGTAGAAAAAGGATAATTATCCCATCAGATATTAAGAATTTCGGCAAGCAAAACAATATTCCAGTAGAACATACAGAAAACAAAAAGGAAAAATACAATGAAATAATTAATAAATATACTCCTGACTTAATTGTATGTATTTCTTTTGGAGAGCTTATTCCAGAATCATTTTTGATTCAACCTCCATGTAAAGCAATAAATGTACATTTTTCCCTACTTCCTAAATACAGAGGTGCTGTTCCAATACAAAAAGCTATTTTAGAAGGAGAAAATGAAACTGGAATTTCAATAGTACAAATGGTAAAAGCGCTTGACGCAGGACCAATTCTTAGTCAACACAAAGTAAAGATTTTACCAACAGATACGAATCAGATTTTAAGAGAGAAATTAATAAAGTTAACTTCTGAAATATTACCAGATAAACTTTCTCAATGGTGTAATAATGAAATAATTCCAATTGAACAGAATCACAAAAATGCAACTTATTGTCAGCAATCTGACATATCAAAAGATAAGGCTTATATCGATATTAATCTTCACACATCAGTACAAATTGACCGAATGGTTAGAGCTTTTATCCCATGGCCAGTTGCCTGGACAAAATTTCAAAATAAAATGCTAAAGATTTTTAGTTGCTCAATTATTGAAAGAGAATCTACTGAAATTATCAAAAATATCGATAATTTTATTTTATTCAAAACTCAAGAGATAAATCTCACTTTTGGTTTTATCTCCAATGATAATAAAGTTATAATGTTAAATGAGATACAGATAGAAGGGAAAAATAAGATTAGTGGAAGTATTTTCGCAAATGGAATACAAGGACTAAGGAACAGTTGATATCTCAACTCAGTCTAGAGATTATTCTTCAATAACTATTTTAAAAGGCTTTAGTAGTGCCAGTACTTCAGGATATGAAAACATTGCATTTTTACATCTATTGTTACTTATCTCAAAACAATAATTCTTTGCTTTTCTAAAATCTGCTTTTTCTAAAATAGTATTTTGAAACACAGCTTCAAACAAATCACTCCTTCTGAAACTTGCTTCTTTCAAAGTTGAACCTGTAAAATCACATTTTTTAAGAGTTGACCTAATAAATTTACTACCTGATAAGTCACAATTATAAAATACCGAATAAGACAAATCACACTTATAAAAACCAAGTACACTGTTCAATTTCAAATTTGCAACTGTCCAATCGATTCCTGTAATTTTAGTTGAATTCCATTTACAACGAATAAATGAAGTTTGGGGAATTTTTATTACGACAAGAGTACAATTTGTAAATATACAGTTTGTAAAATTACATGATTTAAAAATGTTGTATGAAAGATCACAATTTTCAAACGTACAATTTTCAAATTGAATATTTTCAAAATTGTCATTAACATACACCTTATTGATAAACTTTATACCTTCATATTGTTCACCTGATTTAAAAACCACATGATTGCTATTAAAAGTAATATCTTATATAATTTTATCATTAATTTGTAAAAGTTTCTACGAATTATTTCATAACAACCCATTAATTTTTAGAAAAATAAATGTCAAAATTTTACATAGTTTCAACACCAATAGGAAATTTAAAAGATATAACACTTAGAGCAATTGATGTTTTAAGAGATGTTAAACATATTTTTTGTGAAGATACTAGAACAACCGGATCACTACTTGCCAAATACGGAATAAAAAACAATTTACACCGATATGACACTATTAACGAAAAGGTATCTGCTCCAGGAATAATTAATCTCCTTAATCAAGGATTGGACTGTGCACTGGTTTCAGATGGTGGGACCCCTATTATTTCTGATCCTGGATTTGAAGTAGTCCGACTTATTAAATCTACGACATCTCATACAATTATTCCAATACCAGGAGCTTCTGCAATTCTATCTGCTTTAGTAGCTTCAGGATTACCACCAACTCCCTTTGTTTTTTTAGGATTTTTAGGAAAAAAAGAATCACAACTTATGGAAATTAATAAACATATAGAAGATGATAACACTGTAATTTTTTATGAATCTCCAAAGCGAATAGTTAGAACTTGCAAATATATTGCTTCAAAATTTCCATCTGCTTATGTTTGCATTGCACGCGAACTAACCAAATTACATGAACAAATAATTACAAACACTGCCAAAGATACAGTTTTGTTACTTGGAAATCAAATTTCAATTAAAGGTGAATTCACCGTTATAGTCCGCAATATTAATAGATAACATCTATTCTATCTAAATAATTATAACTGCAATCTGCATTCTGAGTTCTGCAAACTTTAAATATTTGACTTCTTTAAAAAAACAATGTAAAGTTGTTATTATTACTGCTTAAATTACAACACTATATCATGAACAACATTGGAAATAACGGATTAGTTGTAACCGGAAATACAAAAGAACCAGATAAAAAAACTTCAACCATCACGGCTTCTGATGGGCATCATATAATTATCTTACAATGCCCTGGTTGTGGTGAAGAAGTAGAAAAGACATATAAATGTCCAATATGTGGAGAACATATGAAAGTCGTTTCTGTTATAGACTCTGCAGATATCGATGATGATATTCAAAAAGATCTTGATGCTTTTGATGATATTGAACCTGATGAAACAGAAGGTGATTTTGAAAAAGACGATAGTGTTGCAAAAACCATAGACCCCTTTGAAATATGAAAACGATTAAAAATAAAACTTATCGAGAAATTAAATTCGTCACTTGTTACTTCTTAGTTGTTACCTGTTACTTAACAACCACACTATCCTCAAATAGTCTGAATTCGGTTCCACTTGTATGATCTGGATAATTTTCAAGTGCTTTGTCAAAGTAAAAAAGCGACCTCTGATAATCCAATAGACAGGAAATACTCATTGTTTGGTCATAAGATACAATACTAACTTCTGATGGCGAATTGATAATATATTCACGCACCAAAAATCTTGACTGAATAGAATTACACTTATTTACTATTTTTTCTACATCAACTAGACAATAATACAAGCTTGAATCTTCAAAAAAGTCATTTGGAGAATCTGGGTTAAAACTTTCACTTTGCCCAATTTGAGAACAATCTAA
>DAOOWV010000031.1:0-11224 GCA_035371485.1 Candidatus Dojkabacteria bacterium
CGGGTCAACTTCATAGACTTTCTGTAACAACCGTGCCCAACTTTGTTTGCGCAAAACAATATGCTGATCAAACAAAAGCTGACCATCACTAACTGCAGGGGTATCAATAAATCGTCCAGTCTGGTCGTTGTCAATTTCTTTTTTATATCCTTTCCAGTCAACGCCATAAGGAGGATTTGCCACGATTACATTAAAACGATTATCAATAAAAACAGTTTGCGTGAGAGTATTTCCATAACGGATGTCGCTGTCCTTTCTGAATCGACTTTCAATTTTAGAAAGAGCATAAAGACTAGATTCCCATTCCATACCAAAAGTTTTTATCGGTCGTTCTGTCTGAGACTGCAAACGGTCTTCCATACCGAACAGAAGGCTTCCGCCGCCACAAGTCGGATCATAAATACTCAAGAAGTCTTTTTTCTTTGTATCAACACGAGTTGCAACAATTTCAGAGATGAGAGAAATGATATCCTGAGGAGTATACTGTTCTCCAGAAGTTTCGGCCGACATATCAGCCCATTCACGCTTTATGTGTTCTTCAAGAGTTGTAATTTCAGAGTTATCAAAAGGAACAAGGTCAATTTCTGACCAAACTTTTACAACATCAAAGAAAATATTTTTGCTTTTAAGTGTTCCTTCAACTGAAGAAATGTCCAAGAATTTGTCTTTTGTTTTCTCATCTTCCAACTGTTCTGCCACGCCAAGAAGTCGCTTTGTTTCAGCATCAAAACCTTTAAGATATGCTTCGAAGTCACTTTCCATGGTCTTATCATTCATACAGATAGTACGAAGGTCTTTATGTTGCCGGATAACATAATCGTTGTAACCCATTGTTTTCGTTTTGAAATAATCTACAAAATCATCACGATTGTCATCAGTAACACCGCCAATTTCTGCTTCCATCTTATCTCTTTCACGAATAAGACGGCTTTCAACTAGACGCAAAGTGAAAAAAGGCATCATCATTTTTGGCCATTCCGACTGCTTAATACCAGCACCTCTATAATATTCTGCCACTGAAAAAACTTTTGTTTTGTACTGTAAAATGTCCATTTATATTTTCCCCTACTTATTTACTATTACATCTTTACCAAAATTCCTTAAGAACTGTGTGATAAAAACTGTTGGATATACATTTACATTAATTTTTGATTCAATGTAGTTTTTACTCCACAATGGATGAATCAAAGAAAACTTCATTTCATTGGTTTCCACATAAATTATTCCATTTTCCTCTTTTGTTGTCGCAGTTGGATTTTCATGTTTATACCCTTTTAAACATGTATCAACTACATTTTTCCAATAACCAGTTGTATACTGCGGAATAAATTTTTCATCTGCACTTATATGAGCTAAATCCAAACCTAAACGCCAGTTAAGAATTGAATGAGACTGCTGATTATAATAATCTCTCAAACAATCATAACAAGAACAATCACATTTATTCTTATGGGAATCAGAAGTTAGCTTTTCATAAACCTCTCCACCTTTTAAAAGTGGTTCGATAAATGCCTTATATTTTTCCTTATCATTCATTGAACCAAGATGATTTGTATAACCAGCACCATTTTCAAGGTTTTCTATCAAATAAATTGCCGGTCGAATTTCTGTTTCAGTTTCATCCTTTCCACGTAAGAAGTAATTTACAGATAATTCATTGGTTTCTACATCAAGATATGCAGCAGCACATTTTCTTATTAAAGTTCCCCAAGAAAGGAAAGCTCCTTGTATTTCTTTACTTTGCAAAGGATTTTCAAAATTTGGGACAACACAAATATTCTCATTACACTGATTGTTAATTGCAGCTTCAAATACACCTGTCACTTTAGTTGAAATAAGAACAACTTTTTCCTCTGTTTCAGGATCCAGATTAAAGAATTTTGGAGTGTAATCCGGAGAAAACCATGGAATTGGATGTTCTTTTGAATGCATAATAGTGAATTGTTCACCACCATTTGTATTAAGAGTATTTACAACCCCTGTATCAGGATATTTATTATTACCAACCTTTAAATTAGAATCGCCTACTACAGTTAATTCTACCTGCGTTTTACCACTATCAATGGAAACATCACTGCGTTCTGCATTCCATTCGAAAGTTCCATCAAAGTCTACAGGTTTACTCTGGAAGTCTGTTCTGAAACCTTCTGGTGTTGCAACATTTGTATATTCATCAAATGTTGAACTACAAATTGGACAACAAGTTTTATCGTATTTTGAATCAACAAATGATGAATAACCACATATCTTGCAAAATACAACTTTTCTATCGTTATAGAAATTAAGACCCGATGTTTCCTGAGGATTTGGAGAACCTTTCTGAGGTTTGTAACCAATAAATCCAATCGATTGAAGTACTTTCTTATCCTTAATAACTTCAGCACCTGGAGTAAATGTTTGCATTGCCATATCTATCTGACGATCTGTGACATTTTCTGGGGGGAACTTCTTAACTGGTTTTTCAAACAAATATCTAACTTGAGTTGGGAATCCAAACATTGGAAGTAAACCGACAGCAGCAAGTCTTTCACTCAAATCAGTTTGAATAAATTCAGGCTGTTTTAGTTTTTCATCAATATCTGAAACAAGCTCATCCCTTATATACGCAAATATTTTATCCTGAGCTAATTCATCTATGTATTCAGCATTTGCTAAATAAGAAATTATGTCTTTTATTTTTTGATGATGTGTATTTATCCATTCTTGAATAATAGGTTTATAATCATCCCAATCAATAACATTACCAAATTCACCATGAACAGAAGTTGGATTAGGTTCTAAATCTATATTCTCAAAAGCAAGTTTCAAAACTTCTTTAATTACAAATCTTTTAAGAATATCTTCACTTCTTAAATCAATATATGGATCTGATGGAATACCTGCAACCATACGTTCTGGCTGACTATAATGTAATTGATCGTGACTATTAACCTTAGCAACTGTAAGTGCTAATGATAAAGATGAACCACGACGACCAGCACGACCAACACGCTGTTGATAATTAAAACGCTGAGGAGGAACGTTTCCCATCATAACTGCAGACAAAGAACCAATATCGACACCAGCTTCCATTGTTGTTGTTACACTAAGCATATCAATTTCATCTGTAAGACGATGTTCACGATTATCATTTATTAATCCCATAAAGAATCTTTGGCGTAACTGAGCTTCTGATTTATTTGTTTGACCAGACAATTCTTCACAATGGAGTCGTGAGAGTTCTTTCTCAGAACTACTTGTAATATAAAAATTCTGTCTAATTTCTTCTGTCAATTTTGATTTATCTTCATCTCCAATTTTCTTCTGACAGAATGTGCAGAAACATTGATTTTGATGTAGATCAATTGTTCCACATTTTGAACAAACAATTATGTCATCTCCAATGTTTGCTTTTACAAACTCTATATTCTTTCCAGTTAGGCGAAGATCATCTCTCTTGTTTAATACACCAAGATTAACAAGTTCAAATATTGTTCCCCAAAGTTTTGGAGTCTGTTCTGGTACTTTAGAATACTTTTCTTCATTAAAAGTTTTATTAAACTTCTGAAGCCTTAATGGAATAGAATCTGTATCCCCCTGTTCTGTATCCATAATTCGCCATGATTCACCCATAATACGAACAACAGAATCAGCAAATATTTGATTGAACTTAGAATCCAATCCTGTCACTTTAAAATATCCAAGTCCTAAGTTTTCAAACGTTCGTTTATTATTACCAAATACAGTATTTAAAATTTCAATAGAAACCTTTTCTACGGTTGCATCTGCAAACTGTGTAAGTTGATCATCTGTTCTTTTATACTTTATTGCTGTCCAATCAACAGCTTCTGCCCATTTGTCAACTCCATTCTTATGAGGAAAAGTTGCTTTTGTTGGATATGGACCAGCAGGATTCATACCGCATTTCAATAGTGTTTTTTCAACTGTTCCTGTAATCTGATCCAAAGAAACATTTGCTGATTCAAAGAATTTATTTAATTCTTGAATTTCGCTGTCTGTTGCGTCTCCATCTAATTCATTATTTATAAGAGTCTTTATATGGTCTAAATAATTGTCCGCTCTTACTTGAGATTTTATATCATCAGGGAAGTTTTTATATTTCATTTCTTCAGCACGCATCTTTTCGAGATATGCTTTTACCCCTGAATGAGAACCCAAAGAATTCATAATTGCACTACGTAAACTGTCCCTATAATGGTCTAATTCTATACCTGCTGAAAGTTTTGCAGCTGCTTGGCGGCTATCAGAGAATAAAACAAGTTTTGGTGACTTTGTGTCATAACGTAAAATCATCATAAGCTCATCGGCAAACAACTGATTAACTTTCTGAACACCAGTACCATGTCTGAATAATGCTGTAAACGCATTCTTTTTATCCTGTTTAATAGCAAATCCACAATGAGGGCAAGCAGGAGGGAATTTCAATGATTTAGGTTTATCTGGCCATTTAAATACCATGAATTCATTTCCAATTCCTCTACGAATTTCACCTGTAGTAGTATTGTATGTACATTTCTGCCAATTTGTTGTTTCAACTTTTTCTTCTGGTTCAAGTTTATAAACAATAGTTTGCTTTTTTGTTTCTGAAAGAAGAGGTTTGGTATTATTCAAGATTCCATTTTCTTCATAACCAGCAAGATATATTTCACCGCACTGACGACAAACAACAGCTTCAAGTATTTTCGCTCCACAGGCACAACGATTTTGGGGAGCTGAATACAGTTTTCCAAATTTTCTCCTTCCTCCTCTGAATTGAGAGTCTACCTGGTTACAATCACGAGAAGAGCAGACCCAAATATTATCAACATTTCTAGCAAAATAATGAGCTCTCATTGGCTGAGTAACTGAATCATCTTCATTTCTACATAGATTAATTAAAAATAGGACAGCCTCAACCAGTTCTATCTTATTCTCATATTCAGGGAAAAGACTATCAGCAATAAAGGAAACTGTCTTTGCGGTTGTAGTTTTATCTTTATTAATTACATCTTTTACAGTTCCTACAATTGTTTCTTTTCTTACAAAATCGCTTATAGAAGCATATCCAGAAGATCTTATTATCTCTTGAATTTTCTCATTCTTATCTTTCGAAAGTGGTGAAAACTCTGCAATTCTATTTAATATTTCAACTGGCAAAGGTTTTCTTTCTGATTCGTTATCACTATCGTTATCATGGATGTGAGTAAAAGTCTCATAAGGAACTCCATAAAAGTCCTTAATAAATTTTTTATTTTCATCCGACTCAGATAAAGAAGCTGATGAAGAAAGAAATCGAACTTGAGGAGAATCACATGTAAGTCCCAATCTATCCAGAAGAACTTTTATAATATATGAAACTTCTGTTCCTGCAGTACCTCGATAAGTATGTAATTCATCAATGACAAGCGTAAACTTTTCATTTGGATTCTTTTTAAGCCAATCTTTTGTTTTCTTAAATATATCCTTTTCTGCAGAACGCATAGTCATGATATTCAACATACTGTAGTTTGTAATAAGAATATCAGGAGGATTGTCCTGCATATCACATCTAAGAATCATTTCAGCAGAATCTTTATCTGTACAGGGAATTGAGTATACAAGTTGATCTAGTTTCTCATCATGAGGTTCTTTTAACTGAGCCTGTAAATCTTCCCATTCTGCTCTATATTGGAGCAAATCACTATTTCTATTAGCAGAATTTTTTCCGTCTGTTCGTCCTGTATATCGGCCAAAATAAATCCTATTTCTATTACAGTTATTGTCGAGCCATGTCTTAACATCTTTGCTATCCAATGCTTTTCTTAAACGTACCATCTGGTCTTCTGCAAGAGCATTTAATGGATATAAAACCATTGCTCTCATTGCTCTTGGTCTCGTCTCTGGATCCTTCCAAGTTTTAGCTTCCTTTACTAAATCCGTAATCAGAGGAATCATAAAACATTCAGTTTTACCAGAACCTGTTCCAGTAGTTACAACTAGATTTTTATCATTTCCAAGTACATCAACTACTGAATCATACTGATGCTTATATAAAATCCTTTCTGAACCATCATCATTCTTAATAAGTCCTTTATTCAAGAAATCTGCAATATCAGGATCGTAACCTTTTTCTTTTGGAAGAGCCCTATATGTATCTTTTAAGGTTTTATATGGATCATACTTCTTTACAAATTCAATAATTGGACTTTGCATGATAATACCTTCTTGTTCATACAAAGCTCGACGCTCTTTTTTATATTCATCACAAGGTAATGGAATACCTGTATCGAGATAATTCAAATAATTGTCTTTAAGTTGTCGTCCAATTTCTACTGGGTTTTCCATAATTTTCCTTCTTAATTTATTATCACAGTCTTGTCAGAAAAAATTCTTTTTAACTCTTTGATTGCTTCCTCAGGTACTTTTTTGAAAGGAACTGAAGGATGATTTGTACAAAATTCTTTTGATAGTAATTGTTTAGGCTCAAACAAAAGCAACGCTCTAGTCATAAGAATTGGCATTTCTGAATATCTACAACAAGTTAATTCTTGAGTACTTTTTGAATATTCAAAAATAGGTTTGTTAAAGGATGTGTTATTTATTCGTACATACAAACGTGCCAAATTCATAGAATCTGGATCCTCTGCATAATATGGAATTTTCCGAATCTTTTTACATTTATCCATTAAGTATGGTGATGTCCAGGCTCTATCATCCAACTTATAAATTCCAATTTCCGCCACATTACTATCTCTTTTTTCATACTGATAATTCGATAAGTTCTGCTCATAATGCAGAGAACTTGCTTGTATTTGTTGCTCTGAAAAATCAAATATTTGCTGTTCTATTTGAGGAACACTTTTTAAAAAACTTAATGGATCAAAAACCTTTTTAAATGGAATATCTGTCCTATATTTATTTTTGTTTTCCTCAAAATCAGACTTTGTTCGATAAACAGAAAAAAACTCTTGTCCTCTAATAAGCTCAGTATTATCACCACAAATAATATTTGTATGTGGATTCATACAGAATAATAATGTTGATCGATTTAAACTTTTACATACTTCTGCAGAGCCATTTCTTAAAAGAGGAATAAATATTTCAAATTCTGGATATTGTTTGTCCTCAAAAGATTTCTTTTCCTCATCTGGTAAAGAAATAATAATTCTTTCACAGGCTTTTCGAATTCCATCCCAAGATAGAAATCCTTTAGCATAGATATATCGAGACAAACTTTTTTGTACTGTTCGAATTGTATCAATATCAATCATCCTAATCTAACTAGAACTCCAAATACTTATCCAATAATTCTGCTCGTTCATTTACCCGTTCTTTAGATAGATCAGAAGGCTCTACATAACCACAATCTTCTATTACTTCATCATCCCAAAAATTTTCCGGCAAAATTATTTTATCGGACTCTTCTGATGGATCACCTATCGCAAACCATTTTGAAAAATATGACGGAGAGAGCTTTAATCCTACTGCATTATCCTCTGCTGTTGATAAAACAGTTGCCATAATTGTCAAATTGCTTGGGAATTTTAATCCACAGCCTTCAAGAATAGGAACATCTCCATTTATCAAATTTAATAAAGGTCTTAATCCGCATTCAGGTTGTGTTATATTTAGTCCATCTAATACAAGGATGTAATTTTTTTCAGAATTATTAGTTGCTTCTGTAAAAGCACTAAGTAATCCATGTTTAGTAAAATCTGAATAATGCAACCAGTCATGTTCAATATGTATAATAAGAACTTCTGTATTTCTAAGAGCTTTAGCAAATAAATATGCTAACCCAACATTAGGAATAAAACATGCTTTATGCGAAAAT
Organism: Candidatus Dojkabacteria bacterium; assembly: GCA_035371485.1. GTDB lineage: Bacteria > Patescibacteriota > Dojkabacteria > JAFGLO01 > JAFGLO01 > DAOOWV01. The sequence goes on from DAOOWV010000031.1 coordinate 7,793, forward strand.
ATCTTTTTAACTTGCTTTAAGTATTCAGTAAGTCTTGCGTCATCAAAACATACATGACGTTTCATAAAACTTACAAAAGACTCCTCGTCTTCCTCTTTTATTTTGGAATATGTACGAGCATTATCATCTTTAGGAAAATCAGCTCTAGTGATTTCATATGTAAATTCTTTTGATTCAGCATTATTTGAATTCTTCAATACTGGAGCAATTGCAGATATAGTTGCAATTACAGAATCATAATTTTTATTTAAAGATTCTAATTGATTTGATCTCTCTTCTATTTGCTTAATTAGTGTTCCATTCTTCTTTTCAAAATCAGACTTAATTTTTTCAACTTCTGCAGTTATTTTAGCTTTTTCAACCTCAAGACTTTCATCAAGTTTTAAGATTTCTTCTTCTTGGGATTTAATTCTTTCCTGGTTTTCCTTTATTACACCTGATGCTTCCTCAAGGTATTTTCGTTCGAAATTATCTTTGACTTCTTTTTCAATCAAATCAATATTATCTACAAATTGACTAAAATATTTAGGATGTGTACAAATCAAATCAACAAGAGTCTGAACATTTATTTCAAAAGCTTCTGCCTTATCTTTTAAGCGTTCAAATCTAGATGCATCCCGATCATCTTCAGCTGACTGTGATTCCGATAACTCACATATCAAGGATAATGTATTTTTATCAATAGAAGTTATATCCTTCATTTTTGTTTTTAACCAATCAGCTAATTGTTGATTAGTCATGAAATCAATAATACTACCTCGTTCAAGAGTATTCTGCTGCTCATTAAATAATAAATAATTTCTTCCATCGCGATCTGCTACAACTCCAGTATTAGGGATTTTAAATTCCTGAACATCTTTTCCGTAATTAGACTCTATTGAATCTGTACTACTTTGATATTTAAAAACGCCAATTCCTCTTTGTTCTACAGAATCGTATAAAAAGAATTTCGCATTTTTTCCTCCAAATAAATTCTTCTTATCAAGAGTTGTATTAACTTCATTTGGAGATAAATATCCTCTAGTTACAATATTGTTTATTTTTCCATTGTATGTAACCAATCTAGGCAAATTTATTGCTTTTGGACGTGAACTGTAATTTACAATATAATCAGTCTGATTAATGACTTTTTTTTCTGTTTTCTGGTTTCGAAATGTTTCAAATTCAATAAAAGTACTTTCACAAAAATCTGAATTAAATGAACTAAAGAATAATGGCCCAAAGACCCTACCATTTGGAGGACAATATTGTCTTGCTTCTTCAGAAGAGAGCTTTCTTAGAGTTCCATTTTCTCTAATAGCAATAACTTTAATAATAGCACTTGCACCTTTTGACTCATCGTTACTTGGAATTTTATCTGTTACATATCCTAAATATTTTTCTGCCATAATCAAAAGTCCTTCCTTTTTGAAAATCTATTTTCTAAGTATTCATTACGAATAATAAATGTTCTTCTGTTATCTATTTTTGAATTTGTATTTTTTAAAGGTTTAAATTCAATTGTCGAATCAAAGCCTATTACTGTTCCTTTCTTAGTTTCTTCTTCTTTAGCAATATTTGATGAAATATATCTCAGACTATAAAACTCCCAACCAACCTCATCAGGATTTCTCCTTTCTGAATCAATATCTTCAACCGTAAAATTTATTGGTAAATAATCTGCTAAACGAATAGCGACAGAACCTCCTTTCTTTATTATAGGTTCTAAGCATGATAATTTACTCAATACAACTCTATTTGAATCTATTTGGACAATATCAGAATTTATGTACATAACTTTCTGTGGTTGTGAAAACTCAATCACCGGAAGACCAAATCTGTAATAACAATTTCTTGATTTCTTCAGACCGCCAACCAATTCTAAAGGTGGTTTTTGAGCTGTCTCTATATGAAGTTTTACACACACATCTTTTGAAAAGTTTATGAAATATACATATAACTGGTCATCTTCAAAATTTTGAATAAATTTATTTTCCATAAAAGATTCACTCAAATTTAAATCTTCTTTTGACAACAAAATAAAATCTAAGCCATATTTGATTTTATTTTTTAATGGTGAGTAAAAATCATCTTCTTCATTCTGAACAAAAAATACTTTATTTGAAGATGTATAAAACAGCGACTTTAAGGTATTTAAATCAGTTATTTTTTCACCAGTTTCCTGGTCAAAAAAAGCAATTCTTGAATCTAAGTAATCCAAAACAATTTTGGTATCTACAGAATTCGAATCCTTTAAAACATTGGTTTTGGGTTTCTTATTAAGAATATCTGCATAAGAACGACCATCCCAAATTTTATAGAAATTAAAGATTGTTCTCTTATAAGACTCATTACGAGAATTTGGGAAAAACAGAGAACAGAAATATTGATAACTAATATTAATGTCTTGTGGTTTTAAGCCTCTATTTCTAAATTTATCCGCCCAACGCAATAAATCAGAATTTTTCATTTCATGAGACTTTACAGGATACTGAACATAACGACCCGCACCTGGGTGGTCATCAGGAATTTCTAGATTTCTTCCATTTTTTTGAAAAAGATTACGCACTCTTCTCCATAGATTTATCTGATTAGAAAAATATCCATTACAAATACTATTATTATCAGAGAGTCTATACGAAGAATAATTATCTTTGATTTTCTGATAATAACTATCAGAGCCTGAAGACATTACAGAATCAACATCACCAACAATCTTTACTTGATAAGCAGCTATAGCAATAGCCTCTAAGTCATCATAGCAATATGTATCTTTGGATTGAATTAATCTAATTATTTTATCTTCTTCAAAACCAGACATTAGTGCAAATTCAGAAAAAGTATAATCATCTACCGAAAGCTTAAAAGAATAAGTATTCGGATAATTTATGAGAAAATAATCTAATACAACTTTTCCAAATTTCTTTAACATCGTTTATCTATGACTCTAAAAAATCATTTATCCTCTATATCTGTATTCATTACACAAATATCACCGACATCACACTTCAAGGCTTTACAGATTTTCTGCATACTTTCCATGGAGATAAATTCTCCACGCCCAAGTTTTGCCAAAATGTTTGTAGATATACCAGCCATTTCGATAAGTTCTGTTTTATTTTTAATTCCCTTATCAATAAGTAATTTCCATAATTTTCTGTAGTCTACGTCCATAATATGTCCTTATTATGATTATACCACGGTTTTATGAAAATTTGGTTCAAAAATCACGTTTTCACAAGATTTTTTTAGAAAATATGAAGTTTTAACCAGAAATAAGTGATTTTAGTATTCTCCTTCCCAGCCATCGCCGAATTCTTCCCTCATTTCAGCCTGAGCATCCAAATCTCCGCACATGGCATCATCGTAAACTTGGTCGTAATAATCATCGTAATCACGAACTGATAGGAACTGTCATTTCGGGTTTTTTGCGGTTTCGGGTCAAAATTCGGT
>DAOOWV010000032.1:0-10225 GCA_035371485.1 Candidatus Dojkabacteria bacterium
AAATATTGATTATTCTACTTATCTTAGGATTAAAGTAATTGAGGATTCACTCGAGTTTTTTAATGTTGATGAGAATTATGCAAGAAATTATGTCTCCGGAAATGGTTTTTCGCATATATTGGGTTATACTGGTGAGGTGACTTCGACAGAAATCTTAGAAAATGGAGGCTTTAGATATGGTGATATTGTTGGTAAAGAGGGTCTAGAATATACTTATGATGAAATATTGAGGGGTAAAGAAGGTGTTGATGTTAGAGAAGTTGATGCAATGGGCAAAATGATATCTGATTATACATTGGAAAAAGAACCTCCAACTAATGGGGCAGATATTTATCTTTCGATAGATTCCGAACTTCAAAGTAAAGTTTATGAGCTTTTGGAGTCAAAGGTAAAGGAGTTGGAAGGTACTGCCGGAAGTGCTGTAATCGTTGATGTAGAAACTGGTAAAATAGTTACTCTTACAAATTATCCTGGATATGACAATTCTTTAATGGTTGGTGGGGTATCAGAAACAGAAGTTGAAGAATATATGGCAATGATGAATGATGAAAAATTACCATTTTTAAATAGAGCAATTGCGAGTGCTCAGCCACCGGGTTCAACATTTAAGGTAATTACTGCAAGTGCTTTATTGCAAAGTGGTGCTATTACTACCAAAACAATAATAAATTGTCCTGGTATTATATATATTGGAGGAGACAGAGTTCCAATTCAAGACTTTGGTGCAAGGGTTCATGGAAACTTAAATGTTGTAGGTGCAATTCAAATGTCTAGTAACATATTTTTTTGTAGAGCTACAATTGAAAATTCATCAATTGAGGCAATAATGCCATATCTAGAATTTTATGGAATTGGTGAAAAAACAGGAATAGACCTACCGGGAGAAGCTAAAGGAACTTTCCCTTCACCAGAAGTTAAGAAAAAGTTGGCTGAAAATAATCCTTGGGTAGATCCTTATTGGTATCCTCAAGGTGACACTTGCTTAACTGCTTTTGGTCAGGGAATTGTAACTGCAACTCCATTACAAATGGCTATGGTGGTGACCGCAATTGCAAATGGCGGTAAAATTTATCAACCAACTTTGGTTGACCGCTTCGTCTACCCAGATGGTACAACTGAGATTAATGAGGCCCAAGTTTTAAGAGAGGGGGTTGTAGATAAATCAGTCTTAGATATTGTGGGGCAGGGTATGAAGAAAAGTGCAAGTAATGAAGGAATTATTAGAGTGTTGGCCAATACTCCTGTGCCTGTCGCAGCTAAAACAGGTTCTGCTGAATATGGTGCCAAAGATGAAATAGGACGTTATGAGCATGTACATGCTTGGGTTATTGGTTTTTTCCCATATGATGATCCTAAATATGCTGTTGCTATATTATTAGAGGATGGTAAGGCCGGAGGTAATTCTGCATATGTGTTAAGAGATGTGGTGGAGTATATGTATAGTGAGAATTAATGATTAATAATGAAAGAATGAACAGTTGTTACTTAAATTAATATTGGTTTTTATGGATGGTGAACTAATATTAGTTGGAGATGAAAGAGTATTTTTATCACAATTGGCAAGTGAGGTTTTAGCTGATGGAAGACTTACAGGAGTTACTGAGGCGATGATGATAGGTAATGAGGTTATTCCACCCTTCTTGAGAGATAGGTTTCACATGTGGATTGTTGATATGTTTTTAACGCCTGACTTTGTTACCCAATTGAACCGTTTGCCATCATATGAAGTTATGAAAGGTTTGGGTGGAATTCCACATGAGAGATCCAATAGTGTTGAGTATGATACCCAAAAAGTTGAATGGTTAAAAAAATTGGGATTTAAGGTGCCAGAAGAATGGATAGATATAAATGTATCAAAATATAGATATCATCCAATGATAGTTACTTCTGTGATAGTTATGAAGTGGGTTTTGAAATTGAGAGAGGCAATTGATCAAGGAAAAGATGGATTAAGAATGAGTCGAGCATTGAGTGATAATGTTGCATTAAATAGAGTTGATTATGGTGGAATGAGGGGATTTGCTGATGATGAAACTTTTACGAGAGTTGATGAATTTTGTAGAATCCATGATGATTCTGCTGCGAATACAGAGGCTCGGGTTAGTCCTGCGGAGCTTTTATTGATTAAAAAGTTAATTGAAGAATCTTATTCGTAAGCGAAGTTGATGCTTTTTTATATTGTATATTGCAAGAAATTGTCTACTATCTTGTGTCACTTTACTATGTTTTTCAACGTATACTACTTATCATAATATGATACATAGAAATTTTGAAGAACAGATTTTATTTAGATTTATTAATTGCTACATCTTTATTTGCTTCTGCATGTACTGCTAAAATGCCTGCTGAAACAGCTTTAACAGAGACCCCTGTAAGACAGTTTCAACTTACTGACATTGATATTTGTCCACCGCTAAATACCAGTTGGATAGAAATGGAGATTAAGCGACTGAATGGTTGGAATGCTCCTAGTCAAGCATACAATTTTGTTATAAATGAAGGTTTGGGAGCAAATATAAAATATATATGGTAACCAAAGAGTTGATATAAACGAAGCAGGACTTTTACAGTTATTAAATGCAATTCGAACAATTGATCCTAATGCTGATTTTACTAATACTTTTGAAGGATATTTACCGGAAGCACTATTATCTTTTGAGAAGCCTATAACTAATGGTGATAGTTTTATTATTCATGAAGGTATACCAACTATCTGTATGTCCAGTAAACCCGGAGTGCTTGCATGGAGTGGAAATACTTCTATTGAAAATCCTGGTCAGCCAAGTTTTTCTGAGGTTTCTTTAAATACTATAAAATATTACACTCCTGACGCAGATGAAAGTACTTTGTTGTATAATTTAGCCGTTGAAGCATTTCAACAACGTTGGTATAGATGGCCGACTAATTCGAATATAGTTAGTACGGGAGAGTCAGTTGCTTCTTCTGTAGCATATGCTGTTACTGTTATTGATGCAGTAAATAGGGGAATTCCAGTTTCGGATCCATATGGTAAATATGTGAGTATAGTTTCGGAAAGATCTATAGAACTTGAATCGGGTACTGTGCCTACGGTCATATTGACTCCTGATGCTTTTAATAGTTTAAGTGGAGTTTTAAGGTCACCTGTGATTACTTTTGGGAAGTAATGGAAGTGTTCATTGTTCTGTACAATTTAAAACTTACTATTAATGTGTGTCACAACTTTTCATAACTGTGAGCATTCCCAAAGTTTGTTCCCATACTGCTGTGGTATCTGCGTTGTGTGCATAATATCGTTCGAATAAAGCGCAATTTAAGTCCCAAAGCCCAGCATAACATTTTTCACATTCAAAAAAATCTATAACTTCTTGTCTAAATACTAAAAGTTTAGTTTTAAGTTCAGATGCAGTAGGATACTCGTTTCTTTCTTCTATAAATTCTCCGGTTAACAGATTATATAGTTTTAATGTGTTATAACAGGTGAAAATAAACATATCTAGTACTGGATTATTGCCATCAGGGGAATAAAAAAATGCTTTGGAAATTTTAACTGGTCTGTTTAGTACATGGCCTTCATTAATTGTTGTTGCTAGCTCATTTATTAACCACGGTGAACCTTTACATAACCTAATTAATTGTGATTTCTTTGTTTCGATATTACTAACTCCTTCGAAATCAAATACGCTATCAATAAGTTGAGCTAATTGTTCATCTGACCATCTGTTTACTGTGAATATAGGAATTTCATTTGATAATTTGTTATCAATAATATGTTGTGCACATGCTCTTGTTACTTGAGACAATACTGTTCTGACTAAGGGTGCAAATTGGTAAGGTGTTATAAAGGCTATTTTTCCTCCACGTGCCAAGATTGGTTCTATTGTATTTGGATAATACGTATTTTCCCAATAATTAAGTAGATAATTATTGTTAAGTACCATTTCAAATCTTGTATGATAATTTTCTCTTCTTTCATCATTTTGAGCGCAGAACAGGTTAATTCCTGTTTTCATCAACTCTAATATGAATGGATTAGTTGCTTCATTAAGTACAATTATAGTATCTTCACCGATTTCATTTAATATATATTCAGGAATTCCTTTTCCATCAGGATCAAAATAGCTTGTTTCTTGCGTGTGGTAGGTTTCTAGCCCTAGCTGTTCCATTACATATCGATCACAATTGGGCTCCCCTTTTAACTCATCTCTTCCGTATACAACCATAACCTTTTTGCCTGAAAGTCCTAATTCCGCGACTGCTTTTGCAACTTCTAAGGACTTTCCTAATCGCTGGTCACCCTCAACAACGACAAAGTTACATCCATCTTTTTCTAGCGCTATAGTAATACTATCTGATAATGCTAAGCTTTCATCATTTTGAGTGCAAGTTTCTCCGAGGCATATACAATTATATGGAGCAGAAAAATCCCAAAATGTACTTCCATATAATTTTATTTGGAGTTTACGTCTTCTCTCAATAAATTCTTTGTCCATTTGAGTATTCTTTATATTTTCAATTTGAGTCTTTTTTTAACATTGGCTCATACAGCCAAGCTAATGCTGTAATCACATCTCCTTCATTTATTTCTTCATCTATATTAATATGTAATGGAATTGCAGATTGTCCAGATATTCTATAATCTTTTATTAATTCAGCTGTTTTTAATATAAAATAAGTAAAACGTTCAACTGTTTCTAATCCATAAGCTTTACAAATTGAAAAATAATTTTCATCAGCCCATGTAGTATCTCCCATCAGTGATATAAATATTATATTTCTAATTTGCTGTACACAATCTTCAGATATTCCATTTATTAATAAAAATTCCTTGAGTTCAATATACATATTGTGTATTGACGGATTTAGAGTTTTCCCAGCAACATCTCCTGCAACCAATACTCTCAACACATCTTCATATGGTGAGTTGTCGACAACTTCTAAATCTCTATATATAAACCAAAGTGGATATTCTCTGGTTCCTACTGTTGCAATATCATGTTTTTGGGGTTTGAATGTATTTAATATTTTATTAAGTTGGGGAGCTAATTTTTGTCCCCAATTGATGTGTGCTTTCAGTGTTTCTGGATTTGGAGAACAAGAAGGATCAAGAAAAATTGACATTTTGTCGTATCAAAATTTATATGTTTTTAGAATTATAGAGAATATAATCTTTTTATGAGTGACATTTAGCTGACAAAACTGACCTTTTGTGGTATAATACATTGTGGATACTTACTGGCCACTGCCCAGTAACAATCTGAAAAAACGTTATGAAAAAGTGCTTCATTCTTGTATGAATGGAACATAATACTACTTTTATTGGAATACCTCATAGTGCGAAATCTGGGTATTTGCGTTTTATGATTCAAGAGCAAAACTTGCTTTCAGAAATTGTTGGTGATACTAAAGTAATTTTTATTGATCCTGCCGTTGGAAAATCACCAATTCAAGTGTTCGCTGATGAATTGATGGTTGAAAAAAAAGTTAATTCAATTTTGCAAACTTTAGAAATTCATTCAAAAGTGATAGTTGTCTTGTATAGAGATTCATATTGGGTAAATTTGGATGAACAAAATTGTGAAGAGTTTAGGGTTTTGTATGAGAAAATAAGACAGAAAAATGCTAACGTTACTTATTTATTTCTTGCTAGTGAAACTAATCCATTTCAAAGATATAATACATTCTTTACTCAATATTTCAGAGATCAATTTCAAGGATATGTGGATTATTTTCATGTGTTAGACAGAGTAGAATTTGATTATACTGTTAAGCGATTGGCTATTATGAATGGTAAAAGTATGCCCTCAGATTACGAAAAGTTATATGAACTTACTGGAGGAATTTATTACATTCTTAGGTCTGCGGTATTAGAGTTTTCGGATAAAAATTTAGAAGTTGAAAAGTTATATACCAAGTCATTGGTACAATCAGCTATTGAATATATTGTAAATATTGTATCCAATGATACCACCAATATGACTTATGATGACATGTTTAAATTAGGACTTGTTGATGGGCAAGGGAGATTTAAAAGTGAGTGGTTAGTAAGAGCCTTGAAAGAACAAATTCCATCAGAGCTTACCCAAAATGAAGAGCGAATTTTAACAATCCTTAAGGATAATAGGGGTAGCATTGTATCAAGAGATATTATTGCAAAGACAATGTGGGGTAGTAATTATTTAGAGAGATACTCGGAATGGGCAATAGAAAAGGTAATTTCGAGAATTAGAAAAAAGTTGAATGCACAAAGGTCAGAACTAAAATTGATAATTTATAAGAGTGATGGCTATGGGATTGAATAGTGCAATGACAATTCCGTCTACATTGAGATATAATAGTCGTACTTTTTTTACAGATATTCCGTCGGGTTCAGACAGAAATTTTATTTTTGAGATTGCAATGGAGACGCTTAATGATATGTGTATGGAATTATCGTCTAGTGGCTTTTATGCGAGGTTGGAAGGTGCAGTATCAGCACAAATCTCTAATAGATACGACCTTGATATTAATGACTTTGATATTGTAGTAACTAGTGGTAGTTTTGATGAACGATGTGATTTTGTATATCAATATTTGATGGATTTGAAAGATCATGGGAATATTTATACTTGACAGCGAAGTGGGGAGCCAAAGGAAAGGACTAGAAGACAAGTAGAAGTCGAAGAATTGAGGATAAGAAAGAGCAGAACACGACAAGGAATACATTTTGATTTTTTGCTATATCTAAGAAGGTGTGGAATTACTGTTCCAGTGGGAATATTTGTACCATTTGCTCGTACGATTGATGATCATTTATTACATACAAGTTCATCTGTTTGTGATGTTGGACGGGTGATGTTTAATCCATCTTTTAGTGCTGAATTGGTATCTATCGAACTCCTCAAAGAAACGCCGAACAACAATCAAATTGCAAATTTATTTATAACAATAAAGGATGCTGGTAGATATAATTTAGAAATAAATGATTGTTATATGAAAGCACTATTAGGTTTAGTAAAACAAAATCTTACAGATGTTTATGGAACAAGAGAAATTGGTTATGAATTTGTTGAACATATTGATAGATATGAAGTACCTCATACTTTAAGAAAAGATTTATTGGCTTGGAGAACAAGATCTTGGGATATGTTGATTGAATATAGTGTACTTGAAGTGCTATTTCCGGAAACGTTGGGAAGACTTAAAGGTGAACGATTGGAGGAGGCAAGAGCATATTTTATAAATAATGGTTCATTTGGTGGGTTAATAGACCATTTTGCGAATTGAAAAAAACTTTTAAGAAAAGAATATTAGCTGAGTATTAATATTCTTTGCATTAGTGTTGTGTAGTCAAATTGTGTACGAAAAGGTATAACTGTATAGTTTAAGTTATTAGAATAAGTTATTGAAAAATATTGTTAATTATCTTCATGAATTAGGGGTTATGAAAAGAAGAACCATTTCCGGATTTGATCAATTTGCTCATCATACTACAAATACAATTGCGAGTCATGCCTATAGGGCATCAATAATTGGCATGATTCTCGCGGATATGGAAGGGTGCAAATCCAGTAAAAGTAGGTTTAATGCTTATAGTACACGAAAACGGTGAAACAAGAGTAGGGGATTCTGATTTTATTGCTTCAAAATATGGAGCAAAGAATACAGAAAATGAGAAGAAAGCTTTTAAAGATCAAATTAGTAAATTACCCCCAAATATTAGAAAGTTATTTTATAGTTTATTTAAGGAGAAAGAACGATTTGAAACACTTGAGTCAAGGGTTGCATGGGATGCTGATATTCTTGAGCAAATAATAAGCGCTAAAGAGTTGGCTGATAATGGTGTGAAGGGGGCAAAATTATGGTTAGATGATAAATATGTCTGGCATGCTGCGAGTGGTAAAAAACTGTTTGATGAAGTAAGAAAAGGGAAAAGCTGGGAGTGGTTGCCATCAATTAACAATTAACAGTTGTTTTTTTAATATTGGGGATCCTATAAAGCTATTCCTCTATTTTGGGTATACAGGTCTCAAATTCAGTAGAAATTTGTTTTACTTTTTTTACAGATCTAAAAAACAGATTCCTGAGTTATTTCAATCAATTCACCATTATCCCTTCCAAATACATATACGTTTACGATAACTCCAACATCATATTCATCTTTATCAGTTTTACTTCTTTCATCTATTCTCCAAACATATCCATAATCTTGTGTATTAGCTAGATATATATTTACGTAGTTATTTTCAATGTCTAAACCTAATGTTATTGCTTTTGCATATAGGTCTTTGGAATCAGCAATTTTAGTAAGGTTTGTAGGATAATTTATGTCATCATATAAATATTTACTGTATTCTCCGATATCTAATTCTTCACCTGGTTGTTCTGGTTTGCCATTAACGTAACTAAAAATGTTGGTAGCGTGTCTGGTTTTGGAATAATAGGTGCAATTCCATCTACTGAAACCACCTTCTTGGGCTCCTACATATTTGTATACTGTGGTTCCTGTACTATATGTTGATGTAGTTAATCCAGAACAATCATATAATTGTGCATCATTTGCCCATTCTTTGGCTTGTTCAGACGTTGCGAGTATTGCTTCAGAGCTTGTTCCGTACACAAATGTTGGTGGATTAGGTGTTGTATTATCACTTGAGTTGTTATCATCGTTGTTTTGTTGTTCTGATGTTGTATTGCCATCTTTTGTTTCAGTATCTTTGTTTTTATTCTTTAACAAGAAATATCCGCCTATTGCTCCAAATAGTAAAAATAAAAGGATGATAGCAATAATAATTAGTTTTTTGTTATTACCGGTTTTATTTTCCTTTGATTTTTCAGTCATATGAAAAATTTAATAAATAATATATCAGTAAAAGGGTAACATGAAATGGAATTTTGGGCAAATGTTGTGGGATCGTATTTAATATGTTTAATTAGTGTATTCTTTTAATTTCATGTAATACTCCATGACGAGGAAATTTTATTTGCATATTTTCATTAAGTCTTAGAGTTATCATTGGAAAATCTTCTCTATCTAATGATTTTGTGTTCCAATCAAGTTTGGGTTATCTTTTCATAAAATCTTCCATGGAGCAATCTACTGTCATTTCAATATGTTCCCAAGCGGAGGGAACTATTTGTTTGGGTTTGGGTTCTATTAATTCGACGAACTCAAATTGATAAGTTTTATATATAAAAGGTTTATCTAGTCTAATATTTAATACCCTTCAGCCTCCGACTATATTTTCTCCTGCTAATTCATATCTTTGAGGCAATCTGTCATTTATTTTGTCGAAGTCTGCTGATGATGATGTCTGGTAGCCAATATGATCAAGTATTAGGTTTGAGGTGTCAATTCCAAGTTTATGAATAAGTGGAAAGATTTTATCTAAAAATGCAGTAATTTCTTTAGCATCCATGAAAGATTTAATTAATATTATGTGTTGAAAGTATAACATAAAGTTATTTTTAAATGTATCATTGTGACAAGATGAAATTCTTTATCTTTTCTGATACAATACCTTTGTTACAAACGAAGAAGCTAACAGATTAACAAACAAAAAACTAAAAATGGCTTTGATTGTAGCAAAATGGAGAGGTGGCTGAGTGTCCCACTACGATGGAACTTCGTGGGATATAGTCGAAAGTGATATCCCGTGTAAGCGGGACGGCAACTGAAATAGAAATGAATAAGAATGGTTGTTATGTATACATACTTTGGAGTGATATACTTAATAAATATTACATTGGTAGTAGTAAAAGATTACTAAGTAGAATAAGGAGGCATAATAAAGGATTAGAGAGATATACAAGAGCTGGTATACCATGGATTTTAATAGTATATCGATGGTTTGAGTGTGAGAGAGAAGCCAGAATAGAGGAGTATAGAATTAAGAAGTTAAAAGGAAATAGTGGGTTCAAAAAAATAGTAAAAGGAGAGGTGGCTGAGTGGTCGAAAGCGGCAACCTGCTAAGTTGTTGTTCGCCTTTTCGGTGAACCGCGGGTTCGAATCCCGCCCTCTCCGAAGTCTAAATGCCGATGTAGCTCAGTTGGTTAGAGCATCCGTTTTGTAAACGGGAGGTCAAGAGTTCAAATCTCTTCATCGGCTCCATTTTTTTGTTGATTGATTTGAAAATGGTGACTGTAGCTCAATTGGTTAGAGCGCCTGTCTGTGGCACGGGAGGTTGTGGGTTCAAATCCCACCTGTCACCCCATGTGTGACTTTTAGCAGAAACAAAGATAGTATCAAAGGGTTTTTGCCAGTCAT
>DAOOWV010000032.1:10235-10484 GCA_035371485.1 Candidatus Dojkabacteria bacterium
AGCTTTCCGTTTCTTATCTGAAGGTTTTGAAGTGTAAGTGCGATAATTTGCCTTTTTTGTTCTGGTTCTGAACTTATAAAAAGCTCGTAACTCCTTGAGGCAAGATTTAATAAGGTCTGAACAGTAAAATAGTATTCGTCATCTGCTTTACTTATTCTAGAAAGTTTCTGTTCGTATTTACTCTTTTCTGAACTATATCTGTTGTACCTTCTGTTATAGTCATCCTGAGTAATACCCTCAAGATATCTT
>DAOOWV010000033.1:0-10132 GCA_035371485.1 Candidatus Dojkabacteria bacterium
AATAATCTTTGGAATCAATAGGTTTCGAATCTACCATAAAAATTAGTTTATCCTCTCTTTTTACGTATAAATAAGTAAAAGAGATGTTTGGATCTAATTTAGCAATATTGATTAATCTTTCTTTTATGCTATTGTACGCTGGCAATGATTGATCACTTGGAACAGCATTGAGGTCTTTAATAACTATTCCATTTATTCCAATAGATGCTGTTTCTGCAATCAGAAAAGCTTCTTTTTGAACATTATCGAGGACGGTATTCCATTGGTATACTCCCCATGCCGAAGTTAAAACTAAAATCATAACAGATGCAATAATAAATATATCTTTGAATTTTGCTTTTGTAGTTTGAATAATGTTTGGTGATTTGAAAATTCTCGTTGTAAAAACACCGAAACTGAGCAAAATTCCTGTTCCAAGGAATCCGATTGGAGTGATATCCAAAAAACCATATGGTTTTAATCCCAAAATATAAAGAAAATTAGCAATATATGGCAAAACTGTGCCAATAAGTATTAATGATGCTTCAGTTCGGTCTTTGGGGGTACGTATGATGTGTCTTATAATTAGTATAAAACCAATCATAATGCAAAGGTATGAATATATTGTATGTATGAACCAAAATTGACCATAGGAAGGGGTGTTAAATATGAATCCTGAAGAACTTTGTATGTTATAACTGGTATAAAAAAGATTATGATAACCGTTTGTTAATACCATCAATATAGTTAATATTGGTATGAAGAAAAGAGCAAATTGTTTCTTTTGGGTAATCCATTTTTCCTTTTCAATATATTTTATTACGAATATTAACCAAAGTACCGAAATAGTGGCAATTCCAAAATATGATAGAGAGAAATAATATAATTAGATCTGCACTTGTTGATGCAAGTTCAAACCCATAAAAAAGTGACCATATTGATGAGAAAACAAGCATGAGAGAAAATGAATAACCTTTATCACTTCTTTTTATTTTCCAAACGTAAAAGGCTAAAAACATTAAAATTATAGACGAAAAAATCATTTAATTGAGGATGATAAACCTTTATCTAAAGCAAGAGATCTAAAACTTAGAAGTGTTAATTTTGAAACTGATTTGGCTTATAATGGAAGAGAAGGAATTGAGAAACTCCAAAATACAAAATATGATCTTATACTAACAGACATAATGATGCCTGAAGTTAACGGGTTTGAAGTTCTTGAATATATAATGGCTCAGAAAATGGCAAGTAAGGTTGTGGTTATGTCAAATTTAAGTTCTGTTGAAGATGAGCAACGTGCAAAAGATTTAGGGGCTGTCGAGTTTGTAGTTAAATCAAGAGTGGGTTTGTCTGAAATTATTGAATTAATTAAAAAAGACAATAAAATAATATGGGAAAACTGCCATATGAACGCTTTAGGACTTGATGATTTGGCTGTTGATACCTTACAAAAAGCATCTAAGAGACCATTTGGAATGATAATTGTTTCGGGGCCAACCGGTTCTGGAAAGACAACAACATTGTATTCAATACTAAACTTTCTTAATAATCCAGATATAAACATTACTACCATTGAAGATCCTGTGGAATATAAAACTGAGAGAGTTAATCAAATACAGGTAAATACTTCAACAGGATTAACATTTGCGAAAGGACTTCGTACAATGGTTAGACAAGATCCTGATGTTATCTTGGTTGGGGAAATCAGAGACCGTGAAACTGCTGAAATTGCTGTAAATGCAGCATTAACAGGGCATTTATTGTTAACAACTTTTCATGCGAATGATAGTAGTGCTACAATTCCTAGATTAATTGATATGGGTATTGATCCGTTTTTATTGTCATCAACAATTTCTCTAATAATTGCACAGCGTTTGGCGAGAGTGATTTGCGAAAGTTGTAAAACAGGTTATGAAATTTCTAAAAAGGATTTGTTAGATAAATATCCTAACTTTGCTCGATATGTTTCAAAAGACAATATTACTCTTTTTAAAGGAAAAGGATGTGATAAATGTAAACATACAGGACATAGTGGAAGAATAGGTCTTTTTGAAATAATTAAAATAAGTTCTGATTTACAAAACTTAATAAATGCGAAGGCTTCAGCAAAGGAAATCTGGGCTAAAGCACTTAAAGAAGGCCCAATTCCAATGTATGAAGATGGTGTTAAAAAAGTAATAAGCGGTTTAACAACTATTGAAGAAATTGAAAGAGTAACTAATGTTGACTAAAAAAAATAATAAAAAAGTAAAAATGAATAAAATTCCTAAATTAAGTTCCTTTTTGCACAAAAAGGAAAGGGAATATTTTTTGGATCAGTTGGCAACTCTGATAGTGACTGGGATGGACTTAGAAACCGCTTTACTTTCCATAAAAGAAGAAATTAGAGATAAAAAAACAAAGCAAGTGTTAGGTTATATAATTAGTGAAATACAACATGGAAAAGCCCTTTCCAGTACTCTTATAAAGACAAATATTATTACAGCTCATTATGGGGCGCTTATAGAGCTCGGTGAAAAAACCGGAAGACTAAAAGAAAATATTAAATTAGTATCAAACCAGTATCTTAAGCAAAAGACTTTGAAATCAAGGGTAGTTTCTGCATTGATTTATCCTGCATTTTTGTTGGGAATTTGCTTTGTTGTTGCACTTACATTTGCTGTTTATGTGTTACCTCAAATTACTAATCCTTTTAGCAGAATGAATGTTGAATTGAATACCTTGACGAAAACCATGATAGATCTTGGGACATTCTTTAAGTCATATGGAACGATTGTTATTCCATCTTCGATTGCTCTGTTTGCTTTAATCTTTTTAATACTGTTTATTTTTCCAAAGACAAAACATTTGGGGCAATGGATAATTTTAAAGACACCTGGATTTAAACAGTTAATAAAGGAAACCGAAATGACAAATTTTTCATCTATTCTAGGAGAATTACTTGAAGCTGGTATTCCAATAGATCAGATATTTGATTTTCTTAAAAAATCAACGACATGGAATGTATACAATGATTTTTATGCATTTGCTTATATTAAGCTTGGACAAGGATTTTCTTTTAAAAAAAATTATTGCTACTTATAAGAATATTGATAAAATAATTCCTGTTTCATTGCAGTATATGATTATTTCGTCAGAGCAATCAGGAATGATGATGAAAACAATGAAAAAAGCATCAAGAATATTTGAGGCTCGACTTGAAAATACTTCAAAAAATTTAGCAACGTTAATTGAACCAATAATATTATTAATAGTTTGGGGTGCAGTATTACTTGTTGCTTTGTCGGTCATTATTCCAATTTATGGCATGATTGGTAGCGTTGGTGATTTTTCTGGTGGAGCAACTGTAAACCAATATTAACTGTTTATGAAGAATAACAAGAAACCCTTAACCTTAATTGAAACACTTTTATTTATAGCTCTTTCTGTAATTTTTGTATTATCTTTTTGTTTTAACTGATAACAATACTTCATGGAGTGAAATTAATGTTTTTAATGTTGCTGATGTAAGCGTTCCTTCGGTAGGTTTTGAATTTGGGGAAAATATACTTAAATCTGAAATATATGGAGAATATTTAATAATTGCTACCGATGATTTTAGTCAGGAAATTTCGGTATTAAATATAGGAGATATTCAGAATATTAGTATCGCTAATTCTATTAATTTGACTGGAAACGGTGAATTAATTCCTTAAGAATATAAAGCTTTTCGATGGATTCAATATAAAATTATTTTAACTGGGAGTGGTTCTGATACTCCAATATTTAACAGTATTAATGTTCAATACAAATAAAAAAACAATTTTAAAAAAGCTTTTTCCTTTCTGGAGGCGATATTGTATATAGCCATTGCGTCTGTGGTGATTGCAACGATAGTGGGTTTTATCGCATTGTTAAGTGAAAATAGATTGAAAAGTAAGGGAATATTTAGAGTTGAACAAGAGTCAATTATTTTCTTAGATATTATTGAGCAAGAAATTAGAAGTAGCGATACTGTAGTTTTACCTGAGGTTGGTACAGAAAATCAATCTTTAGAATTATCGAATGGAAGGCGTATTTATGTTGAAAATAATGATATATTTCTTTGGGACGGAACAGAGGCTATAAAACTTAATAGTAATGCTTTGGACATTACAGGTTTAACATTTGCCAACAACTCAAGAGATGGTGAGTACGTAATTAGTGTTCAAATTTCTGTTAATTATGGAGAGGGCTTACCCTCAAGATTAGGTTATAGCAAAACGATTAATTCAACATTTTATATTCCTAAATATTAAAATGAAAAATAAAGAAGGGTATATTACAATCTCTGCAGTGATAATTGTAATGATTGTTGGAGTATTAACCCTTTCATATGTAGCGTTATTTAATGTTGATCAATTCAACATTGTTTCTGTTACTTCAAATAAGCAAACTGCACAAGAATATGCGGATATGTGTGTGGAGGAGGTTATCGTTCAACTAAAGAAGAATCCCCAATATTCAGATACTAAAACTTTGGAAATAGGGGATGGTGGGTGTTCAATAATTTCTATTGATAAAAATTTAAATGAATACACAATAAATACAAAGGGATTTTATAAGGGAACAGAACATAATGTTGAGGTTAAAATTTCAAACTTGTATCCTGAAATTATTGTTGAGAGCTGGTTGGATTGAGAAATGCTACAGCATTTTTAACGCTTTAGCCTTTTTATTTATTCATCTATCATCAATCAAATCTTTTCATCAAGAACTAAATCAAGACTTCGAATAATTCTTTTCCTGATTTTACCATTTCATTTGGAATAAAGTCAAAATCTTGAGGTTCACGTCCCAACCAAATTGTTTACATTCCACATCTCTCTGCGTTTTCAAGATTACTTTTTTTATCATCAATAAATACAATTTCTTCTGGATTTAACTTTGTTAACTTAATGTAGTGTAAATAATTTGGGGATCAGGCTTTGCTACCTTAAAATCTCCGCTATATACTCTTGGGCTAAATAATTTATCGAATGAAAATTTCGTTTCAAAATAGTTTTTCTAGGGTGAAGCCAAGTTGGAAAGAATTCCTAGCTGAAATCGAGATGATAAATTTTTTATCTTATCCATTAATTCTGTGTCTAATACAAACATATCTAATTATTTTTTGCGGATTTCAAAATAGTTATTGATTTTTAATCTGGACCAAAAAGCTTCCTCATTAATTTTTCCATTGGTGAATTCATTGTACGAACTCTTTACTTCGTCCTTTTGTAGATTATTATTATTTAGTAATGGAATTAAAACATTGGAGACCATATGAGCTTCAGAAAAAACTACCCCTAGCAGATCAAATGCAATATTTTTAATTATGGTTTTCTGAATTTTTTTTCATTGCAATAAGCTGCTTTATAAAAATGCTTAAATCGAGGCGACCGTGCCAGAGGCAGATCTTCCTATTTTGGTATTTTTATCTTCACTTTGTTCGATAAAAACACTCAAATCGGGGCGATCGTACTATGTACGAACGACTCCTTCCCTTTATTGATACGATTATCTCATGTTTTAAGGAGTTTGAGTATAAGTGGAAGTTCTTATCTGAGCTTCCAACTTTAGATTTAAGTTATTAGGGCGATTGTCATGATTTATAAAAGAGGGAAAGGGGCGAGTGTATATTATAATTCTGGGTTTAGGAATTATGGGTGCTTAACGAGTATGATTTTCTTACCGTTTCAGATAATTCTATATGCGTTGCTTTATGTTATAAAACCTCACAGGAAAAATCCTCAATGAGTTATTCTTTCTTTAGCAAATTTTTCAAGTAATACACCGCTTGGATGATATGCAAGCGATACTAATTTATTCGCAAGTGCTATTGGTAAAAGTGAATTGTCAAACATATCGCATTTAAGCTTATCTATAGTACTCAATATTGACTTAAGATTTTTAAAATCATTTTCCTGAGGGTCTAGCACAATACGTTCATTTTTGACTGGTATTGTAACTACATATACACGACCTGATTGAGATTTATAAATAACCTTACCTCCGTAATATGATGTTCTAGCATATGGTTCAATACTATCACCACTTTTAGGAAGTATATATTTGTAAATATATTTATTACTTAAAAGTAAACATTGACCATTTTTCAATAACGAATTGTAATCCTGAATATCTTTTGTAATTTCTAAGGCATGTTCTACAAATGCTCCACTTTTCTCTAAACCTGCAATAAACAAGTTATGCTTATCTGCAAGATAATTACACAAAGATCGGAATGGTTTATGCATATTGGCTGTTTGCCCGAAAAAAGCGAGAGGCCCATCTTTTAAGAAGAATAGCTTGTTCAATAAGGAGGGTTGTTGCTCCAAAATATATTTTATATAGTGAGCCATCACTATTTGTTCAATTAGTGTGGTTACATAGCCTAATATTCCGCCAGCACCTATTTCATCATCAACTGCCTCATGTAATCTAAATATATCGATTAAGAATAGCTCGTTATCACAATTGTTGCATTTAAAAGAAAAATCATCTCCGATTTTTTCTCGTTCAATTTTAATGTTTCTAGTCGAACAATGAGGGCAATTAGCAAGAACATAATTCGATTTTGGTTCTTCAAGGAATTCTTCAAATACAAGCCATTTTAATGTCGTATAAAAATCACGCTTATCCCGTTTGAGAAGAAAGAACTGATGAATTGTTTTTCTGATAGAATCAGTTAGAGAACCTGCATCAGAATAAACCATATTCTTAATAGGTAAGACCAATTTGAACCGTTCTAACTGCTTAAATTTCGCCATATCTTCTGGGAATATGAATTCAGAATCGCTTATCTCTTGAAGATGCTCCAAATCAAAAAACAACGCCCCGAATTGAAAAAAAGCTATTTTAGAAGAAGGAAACTTTTTCTTTACAATTGCTTCTGTGTATCCTCCATCAATTGCAATTACATGTTGCAGATCACTTGCAACTCCCCCAATGTCAATTAGAGGAGTAACATCGGTTTCGAGAACCTCAGTTTGCTCTTTTGGCAAAGCACAAGTTGATAAATAATCTGAAACTGTAGGATCATTTATCACATGTGAGTGTGAACTTTTACTCGCATATTCATTTGGTCTGTTAGAGTTTGATGTGTATGACATATTACTTATCTGCTAAAAATCTATCAATCTGGACAGGAACAACAAATGGATTAGTATATGTTTTTACTCTTACAAAGCCCTTATCACTATCTGAACTAAATCTTACAAGAGAATCAGCAAAATCCGAGAAATCATAATATTTTCTCAACTCCCTTATTTCTTCCTCATTGTTAAGATGTGCGATAAACCAATTTTGAGTATTTTTCAAAATATTTGCACTAATAGAGCTGACCTCTTGGGTAGCATATATTAAACCTAAGTTAAGTTTTGCACCTTCTTTAGCAATTCTATTGTAGATTTGGCTAAGATCTTTCTCGTCTTTTTTAGGGAATAGATTATGTGCTTCTTCAAAATAGAACTGGATAAAATTCGTTAGTTTGCTTTCAATGAATTTATTCATTGAATCCTCAAAGATCTTCCTACATATTCTTTCTGAATAAAGATTTTGTATTTCTGGATCTCCCTGCGACAGATCAACAATGACGATCTCACCCTTTCGCAGGCTTTCTATTACTTTATCCTCGAAAGGTTTATCTGCAACACTCGTATGTAATTTAATTAGTGGTTTTAGTTTATGATATCCACTTACAAAACTGGATGAGCCAGCCTGTTTTTTACGTGTGAGAAATATGATTATCGACTTCAATTCTTCATCTGCCCATTCTTTCCCTTTTTCAGTCTTATATTTTTTTAGGTAATCAATCTCGTCATATTTATCCCAAAGTTGACTAAACCAAATAACTGCATCATCAAGTGAGATTCCTTTTGATGGATCAATAGGACTAGATTCCCTAACAGCTTTATTTATATCCGCTTGTCCACTAAAGGAGACTTTGAAATTAGATGGTAAAGAAAATCCCGCTTGAAACAAGCAACATTGATATGCAGCAACTTTTCTATCATACCTTACCTTCACGCTCATATCTTGATCATAATCCTCTGGCTTTTCCAAGTTAATAGATAGAAAACCGTTAAGATAATCCGAACTTTCACCAATTTCTTTGAAATGCCTTTGAATTAAAGAAAATCCTGATAAAACTTCTGTATAAAAATTGACTTTCATTACATTAAAGCCTTCTTTCTCTAATACGCTGTACCTAGTTACTTGTTCCTTATAAAGTTCATAAATGGCAGTACCTTCATCCTGTTGATTAGCATTTGCATACTCCCCATTAATGTCAAAAATAATCTGCCCGACTTTTTGTCGTGGAGCTGACCCCTCAAAATTATCTGTACCAGAATCACTATCATCTTGAGTATTTTTAGCTTTTGATGATATTTCCTGTGTTGCTTCAATTATCTTCTTAAGGGTATTAGATTTTCCTGTTCTAGTCATACCGAATAATGCAGTTCTCTTGCCTAAGAAGTCCTTTGGGTTAATATAGACTTCAACATCTTCTTGATCATATTGAAATCTTCTACTAGAACTATATCTTACCTTTCCAATTGGAAAGTCATATTGACTTCCGACAATATCATCCTTGCTTCTTAGGTTGACGATATATCGAAGCACGTCACCACTTGCCTTATAAACAACATAGTTGTTCGCTGAATAGAAGTTCTCAACATCTGCACCAAACTCTATTCGTTCTTTACCCTCTTCACCAATTTTATAAAATGTACCTAAAATCCTACACTCAAGACCTGAAAAACTAAATTCATATCGTGTAAAAGTATCTAATTTGCTCTGTTGTCCATTCGTAATATCAACGTTATCTTTGTAATACTCAATCATTGAACTAACGACATCATTATCTGTTGGTAGCTTAGATGGAGCTATTGCTCTTAAAAGTAAAGCTTCTTTCCTGTCAGGATCAGAATCACCTGTATAAAAAGCTAATAAAAAAGAACCATGAGGAATACCACCTGCTCTATGCTTCCAAGCATCTGAGATTAATATTTGAGCCTTTGAATAATCTAAATAATATGGTTTCCCAACTAAAAAATTCTCGTTTATTCCTTTCTTTAGAATATCTATTGATAATATTTGATCAATTTTGTCTTCGATTAATGCCATGCTTTTTAATTTAATAATTTAAGTTTTGTTGTTTTTAACTCTGGATCTTGCAATCTAATTTTGGCTTGTTCACTATATTCATCTGAGATATCGATGCTAACCCATTTTCGATTCAATCTCTCAGCACAATAACCAGTAGTATTACTACCTGCAAAGGGATCAAAAACAAGATCATTTTTATCAGTTAAGAACTCTATAAAAAATGAAGCCAGTTGTGATGACATTCTCGCAGGATGGGGTTTAATTTCTTTTTGCCTACATGCCTTTAAAAAGTAATCATTTGAACTAGTATTAGCAAAACTCATAATATTTTGAGGTAGTCTTAAATCCCTCTCAGGATCAATTTGTTCAAATTCTAGCAAATTATGCATTATGCTTCCTCCGTTATCAGAAAGAAAACTCTTTTCTCCAATAACATGTTCTGATGGTCTTTTCCCAGAGTTATACTTCTTTTTTTTCAACAGTCGTTTCATGCTTTGACTATATGGTCTCAATATCTTAGTATTATCTGCCTTGGGAAAATCCGATTTTGACATCCACCAAACATGAGTATAACTATCAACTGTCCTAATTCTATTAACTGTGACCCATTGTGCTGGGGAAGGTAATCTGGAAGGGTTATAACAAATGAATTCTTGACACAATCTTAGGTCTGCATCTTTACTTCCAACAAAAGCTAGTAAGGACTCAAGGTGTAACAATGACTGTACAGGTCGCCCAGGCTCCCAAGCATTACCTAATTCTATTATGATCGATCCGTTTGGAGCTAAAAGATCAGCAAAAAGAGGTGCAAGTTCTGCAAACCATTTTTTATATTCTTCGCCCTGTTTATTCCCATACTTCTTTTTACTATTCAACGGAAAAGGAGGTGAGGTAAGTATAAGTTGTACCTTGCCTTTAAACTTTTTCCCAAAAGCCCCTTTAATGTTTTTTATGGAATCACCAATATAATATTCTCCTAGTTTTGTTTTATATAGTTTATTCATTTTTTATCCTCAAGTCTTTTTAGTAGAAGGCTAATTAA
>DAOOWV010000034.1:0-9510 GCA_035371485.1 Candidatus Dojkabacteria bacterium
ATTGATATAAAAGCAAAGGATGTTTTGGGAAGGAAACACCAATTAACCACAATACAAGTCGATTTTAACCTACCTGAGCGATTTGACATGAAATATACAGCAGATGATGGAAATGAAAAACGTCCAATTATGATTCACCGTGCTTTGTTGGGATCATTAGAAAGATTCATTGCAATATTGATAGAACATTATGGAGGCATCTTCCCTCTTTGGTTATCATATGAACAAGTAAGAATAATTCCTATTAATGACCAATTAGGATTGGTAAAATATGTTGATGAAGTTAAAGAACAGTTAAAAAATATGGGAGTAAGAGTAAAAATTGATGATCGATCGGAAAGTATGCAAAAGAAAATTAGAGATTGTGAAATTGATAAAATTCCATACATGTTAATTATCGGAGAGAAGGAGAAAAATACGAATACGGTATCTGTTAGATCTTTAAAAGAAAAAGATAAAGGGTTAATGAAAGTTGAAGAAATTGCAAACTTGATAAATCAAGATTCATAAATCAAAGTTATTGCATAATTCTATTGTATTTCTGTTATTTCAGGTATTTTTCTGTAATAATTACTTGTCAAGTCAATAAGTCAATGACCTTGACAAGTTGTCAATTATCTACTAGAATGAATGTATTAATGAAAAATTGATTCTATTCACAATGAACGTATTTGAAAAGATTGCAGTTCTGGGTCCAAGTGCACAGTTTGACACTTGTGGGCCTAAAGATTTTGGCAATACAACTAAAATACCAGGTGTATATTACGCTAAAACCTCAAATGGTGGTGTTTGTAAACTATTTAAAGTCCTTCAAACAAATGTTTGTCAAAATAACTGCAATTATTGTGCATACAGAAAAGATCGTGACACACCAAGAGTTTTAGCATCAGCTGACGAGATGGCTTCTGCTTTTATGACCGTATGGAACAGTAGAAAAGTTGATGGATTATTTTTATCATCAGGAATATTAAAAAACCCTACTTACAGCATGTCTCAAATTATTGATACTGCCACAATTCTTAGAAAAAAATATAGATACGGAGGATATGTTCACCTAAAAATTATGCCAGGATCAGAAAAAGCGGCAATTGAAGAAGCGATAAGTTTGTCAAATAGAATCTCACTGAATATTGAATCACCCACTCCAGATACACTAGCAGCATTATCGCCAGATAAAAATTGGGATAAAGATTTCATTACGACACTTGACACAATTTCCGATATTATGAAAAAAAGGAAATTTCACGGATTAAAAAATCCAAGTATTACAACCCAGATTGTAGTTGGTGCAGGAAATGAAAAAGACAGAGAGATAATTGATTCAGCTGGTAATTTATATAATCAATATAAGTTTAAGAGAATATTCTATTCAGCATTCAGGCCTGTTGATAATACTCCTTTGGCTAATCGCCCAGCCACTTCATTAACGAGAGAACATCGACTATATCAAGCTGATTCCTTGATGACTCAATATGGATTTCAGGCTTCTGAAATTCCAACAGATATATTTGGACTTTTAAATGAGACTATTGACCCCAAAAAGGCTTGGGCTGATTTACATCCAGATTTATTTCCAATAAATATTAATACTGCAAAATTTAATGATTTGATAAGAATTCCAGGAATAGGTCCTGTTAGTGCTAGAAAAATTATTCAATTTAGAAAATGGAGAAAACTTAAAGACATTCATGATATTCAAAAGGCAAGAATTCAATGGCATAAAGCTTCCACTTATTTGTACTTTTAATACATTCTTATTCTTTTGTAACTAAGTTATTTCTCAATAATTAAATTCTATGTGTTATAATTAGAATATGATAATTTAACACAATAATTATGAAAAAGTTTTTATTTATCCCTGTCTTATTAATAGTAATTGGAATACCAATTATTCTGATACTTTTAAATAAAGATAAAGCAAACAAGAATGAAAATAACGGAGATCAACAAAATATAGAAAGCAATATCAATGAAAATGGAGGATTTGAATCAAAAGACCCTGATGGAACTATATACGTAGAAGCAGGAGAAGGTACTTTGTTTGCACCTCAATACTCACGCTCATATATTGAAGAATCTGCAAGAGGATTAGAAGCCTACCTAGCTGAGAAGGGGGCATCCGCTGTTTATGATGTAGCTGTTGATGTTGAAGGAAAATATGTATTATGGGTAAAATTAAGTGATGATGCATTGCATGATAATTATGAAAGAAACGTTGCAATTGTTATAAATAATAATCAAACATTACAGTACAACAATATCGCAGAAGATACCAAAGGATGGAAATAGTATAAAATTGGAAATGTAGATTTAATAAAAGGTAACAATTACCAGATTTTTGATTTAACAGAGTAAGCAGATGAATTATTTATGGGTTTTAACAATAATTATTCTTTCTCTTTCCTTTTCTTGATTATAAATATTATTATAAACATTATAAGAATAATTACCAAAGGGATAAAACACCAGTACCAATTATTTCTTTTATTTTTTTCGCTCTCAGTCCCATAATTAACAACATCAAAATATTCATTATCAGTAAGTCCTTTAACCATTATTTTCCCATCTCCATCAGTGTAATACTTTGTGCCCATTTATTTCAACAATAGCTCCTACAATCGGTCCATCCTCATTTTTAAAAAACAATGTTTTATATTCCTCCTCAATTATATCCGTCGGTAATTCGTCATTGTCGGTGATTTCCTCCTCAACAATATCATTATAAATTATTTTGGGTAGAGTATTAACATTTATAGTGATTGTTCTAATATCAGATCTATTCCCAGGTGAATCTACTCCGTAATATGAAAATTTATTTGCTCCAAGAGACATTCCATCAATATTTATAGTAAAATTTCCATCACCAGAATAAATTACCTTATAAGGATTCAGATTCTGATCTATAAAATATACAGTAACGCCAATTTCAGTAATTCCTTTGACTATGGTATCTTTATCATAAGTGTTAACAACTATATTATCACTATCTGTAACTATTTTTAATTTACCGACACCAAGAATAACTGGAACTGGATTAAAACTATCGTTAGTGAATATTATCTCACCATAATTCTCTTCTTCGGTAACCATATTAAAAGTGTCAACAGCTCTTACAAAGATAGAATGGTATCCTTGAGATAATTGTGAAATATCTACATTACAATAGAAATCCTTAGTTTGTGGGAATAGTGATTCTAAGCGAACTAAATAACCATTACTTTCAGAATTAACGGTTGTAAATTCACCTCTAACAAAAACCCCTTGTCGGGATGAGTCGCTATTGTTCGTACATATAAATCAAAACCTCCCAACGGAACAAATTCCTCGTCAATAGATCCGTCAGCATTTAATCTTGCTATTCTTCCTCTTTCAACATCATCGTATAGTGTAAAATCACCACCAATTAATATTTTACCATATTGAACATCCATAGTATAAATATATGCATTAGCTCCATTCCCTGCATCAAATTCAGTATCAACAGTACCATCACTATTAAGTCTAGCTATTCTTCAGCTGTTGAACCATTATAGGAAATGAAATTTCCAGATATCAAATATTTTCCATCTGGAAGCAAAATGACACTCCTTACAATATTGCTTGCTCCATATCCACCTGAATTAAATGCTAAATCCAATGAACCATCTTCATTTAATCGAGCGATTCTTCTTACAGTTACTCCATTATACGATGTAAAATTGCCAACAATAATAATATCACCATCATCTAGTAGAATAATATCGTAAATGCTTCCATTAAATCCGCTGGTAATACCATCAAACGTAGTATCAATTTCACCATTTTCTTCTAATCTAACTAAACTTTTTTGGGACATTCCTTGATAAATATTGAACGAACCCCCCACTAATATTTTTCCATCATATTGAATAGCTATTTTATATACATCCCCGTTAAATCCACTTCCAACATAAAAAGTAGGATCAAAACTTCCGTCATAATATAATCTGGCAAGATTCTTGCTACTAAATCCATTATAAAAGTCAAACTCACTTCCAATATATATATCCATTACTGTCTTCCGTAATTGTCCATACATTAATAGAAGCACCCGGTTCTGCTTTAAAAGATGAATCAATAGTTCCATCTGGATTCAATCTAACGAGATGATCAATATAGTTTTCACTATAATTATAAAATTATCCTCCTACAACAATCATACCACTCTTTTCAACATATATATCTCATATAGGGCTTGCAAAGTCTGCTGGTAAAGTATTTCTAAAAGTGCTATCAACATTTACGGTATAATCTGGAGTATAAGTAGAAAGGTCACATTGAGTCCATTTTTCTAGATTGTCATATGAGAACTCAACATTTTGAATGTCATAAAGGTAAGGAATTGCGAGTCCATTTATTAGAATTGAGGGATCATTTATTGTTCCAAGTTCAGTATCAGATAAAATATCAATATGTGGATTAAAGCTAAATTCTAAGGTGGATCAGCATTTTCAGGAGCAGGGACAGGATAATAATGTTCTGTTGTATCAAGTCTTGTTATAAAGATATCTAGACCTCCAGTATTGCTAATAATGTCTGGTTCTTCATCGGTATTGA
Source organism: Candidatus Dojkabacteria bacterium (assembly GCA_035371485.1). Taxonomy (GTDB): domain Bacteria; phylum Patescibacteriota; class Dojkabacteria; order JAFGLO01; family JAFGLO01; genus DAOOWV01. The sequence continues at coordinate 4,576 of DAOOWV010000034.1, forward strand.
AGTTAACAGATCCAGTAAAGTTACCAACAAAATACAAATTACCATCAAAATCAACTGTAAAATCATCAATTTGGGTGGTAGTATTAACAGGTAATGTTTTACTTCCTAAATAATTCAAGTCTCTATCGAACCTTGAGATAAAATAAGTGGGGACACTTAATGAAGAAAATTCGTCAACTCCTGCAAATGGGTTCAGATCAACTGTCCCTGTAAAATAACCAAGAACATAAATATATCCCATTTGATCAACTTTGATTCTTAATATTTCATCGTCACCAGTTCCACCATATGTAATTGTTTCTACATATGGATTTTCAAAATCTCCAGAAAACGAATCAAAAACTGTAATATACATATCATATCCCCCAGTTGATGTTCTCGCATCTCCACTGCCATAACTAAAGAAATCTACAGAATTTCTATATCTACCAACAACTAAAAGTTGATCTCCAACCCAAGATATTTCATTAGTAATGATGTCCGTAGACATATCTCCTGTAGTTGATATCATAGTTAATGGGTCAGAAGAATAATCAAACATTACCAATCTTGAAAAGGAATTACGTCTGAAAGGAAGAATAACTTCTTGTTCTTCATTAATTCCAAATCCTGTGTTTATTCGGAAATATTCAGAATCTGTATTAAATTTTTCAAAAAGCAAGTTGAATTCTGTATCATACGCTCGTAAAAAACTTACTTTATATTTATATCCATCCCAAGGTTCTTCAAATTCCTGGAATCCGGAAATAAGTACATTTCCTAAATTATCATATTCTATTCTGTTAGCTTCTGAACTACAATTAAAATAATTACAATATGTTCCAAATTCATCCATATCAAGCATATGCCCATATCGGTTTAATTTCAATATAAATGCATCTCCATTAATTTCTCCACCAACAACAATTATTGTTCCTCCTGGACTGATTTTTAAATCCTTTGAATATATATTGGGGTAAATAAATGTCCATTCATAGTTTCCTTGAATATCAAACTTTGTAACAAATAATGAATAAACCGTAGAACAGTGAATTCCTTCATAAATTGTTGAATCTTTATGGTCCTCTCCAACACCGGGATCAAAGTCTACAATACCTACAAATTGCCCAGTCATATACGTATTTCCATATTCATCGGACTCAATTGCATATACTTGCTGATCATTTGCTGCACCTATTTTTCCTGTCCAACCATACTCATAACCCATTACATCTATACTTGCTCCTGCATAAGTAGGATACAGATTACTCTTAATAATGAAGCAAAATCAAAGTAGAATAGTTGTAAATCCAACTATTCCTAAAAGGTGTGGGGCGATCTTTTTCTTAAAAATGACATTTCAATTTGGATATTATTTTTTATACCTCGTATATTAACATGAATTATAATAAAACAACATAACAAATTTTGAACAAATATTAATTTGACATATTTGGGATAGAATAGTAAAATACGTTCCAGTTATCAGAAGAATTCAATATAAACTTTTCTCTTTTAACTTTTAATTGTTAATTGCAAAAATGGCACACGTAAAAGCTGTAGGTTCAAAAGCACAACAAGGTATTAATATTGCTGGAAAAAGGTTAGGACTTAAGAAAAATTCAGGTGAAGCTGTCAAGGCTGGTGATATAATTGTTAGACAAAGAGGTTCAAAGTTTCACGCTGGGAAGAATGTTTATCTCTCAAGAGATTTTACAATACATGCAAAAGTCGCTGGTATCGTTCAATTTAGACCAATGACAGGTTACAAACAAGGCCAAAAATATATTGATGTCGTTACTAAATAATAATGAAGAATACAATAGTACAATAATGTTTTTTGTTTTTAAGGTTGAAATTTTTCAAATTATTGGAACATTAATATAGCATTATTGTATTATTCACTGTTGTATTATTAATTTTTATTCGAGGCTTCTTTTTAGTACATCTAAATGTTTCAATGCTTCACCTATACCTTGAGCTACACAGTACATAGGATCATCAGCAATGTGACTTGGAACACCAATAGCTCTTGTAAAAAGCATATCTAAATTGCGTAACATAGCAGTACCTCCACTCATAATTAATCCCCTATCAATAATATCTGATGTAAGCTCAGGAGGAGTTCTCTCTAAAACCGATTTAATTGCCATAATAATTTGGTTTAATCTGGGCTTCATAGCCTCTACCATTTCATTGGAATTAACAACTATAGTTCTTGGAAGTCCTGTAGAATTATCTCTACCTCGTATTTCCATCTCAAGTGGTTTTTCCATTGGTAATGCACTACCTATTTGAATTTTAACTTTTTCTGACATTTGTTCACCTATCATTAATCCATGTTTTTTTCTTATATAGGTTGCAATACTATCACTCAATAAGTCACCAGCAACTCTTGCAGAATTAAATGCAACTATCCCATTAAGAGAAATCACAGCTATTTCAGTAGTTCCTCCGCCCATATTTACAATAAGATTACCAGTTGATGTATGAATTGGAAGTTTGGCACCAATCGCAGCTGCTAGAGGCTCAGGGATTAAATGTACGTTCTTGGCACCAGCATTAATGGCAGCCTTAACTACTGCACGTTTTTCTACGGAAGTAATTCCAACAGGAACACTAATCATCACTTCTGGCTTTGTAACTCTTACCCTTCCTAAAACTTTATTGAAAAAATATTTAAGAATTGCTTCGGTAATTCTTGCACTTGCGATAACTCCACTTCTCAAAGGTCTTCTAGCGATAATTGAGTCTGGCGTTTTTCCCAACATTTCTTTTGCCTCTAATCCTACAGCAATAACGGTAAGATCATCTCTAGTTAATGCAACAACAGTAGGTTCACATAAGACTACACCTTTATTTTCAACAAATACAATAGAGTTTGCTGTTCCTAAGTCGATTCCGATTCTCATTTCTTCTTTTTATAAAAATAGACTGTAGAAACTAACCCCAAAAAAGTAACAGACATAATGGCTATCCAAACGCCTATATTGCTTTCAACTACACCTGTTCCAGGAGTACTTCCTCCATATGCATCAGCATCCTGAACAATTTTATATGAACCAAGTGCTGGTTTCTCTTGTAAAATATTGGGAGGAGGACTTCCACTTCCATAGACGACAGAAAATCCGGGTTGATCTTGCCCTGAATATCTAAACTCAACATTTATATCTCCAATCTTTTTTGCTTTGAAATGAACTGTTGCAAAAATTTCTGGAGTTGTATTTTTCACGGGTGTTTCATTACATGAACCTGTAATTACCACAAACCCAACTGTTTTAGAAATTCCATACTCTGATCCACCTGTACTTTTACTGTAGTTACAATATAATTTTGTATATTCAACCTTAGTTAGCTCAATATATTGTGGATCAAACAATAACACTGCTCTAGTTGAGACAGAAGTATTTCCTTTTGTGTTCAACATTATATTCAAATAAAACTCATCTCCCACTCCTGTAAAACCTGAAGCCGGTGAAAGCGAAAGCATACTGTTTGTCTCAGCATACACCTTATTTTTTACTAATACCCCATCAATCCCAAACACAATTACTACAAACACTATAAAAGTTACAAGCATTAAAAATATTTTCTTGGAACTCATAACTTATAACTCATAACTTATAACTCATCAATTGAATTGTAATATAAATTTCTCTTTTCAGCAAACAGCATGATTAAATGATAGATGATAAGTAGTACATGATAAGGATTGATAATTCTACTCAAAAACATTCTCCTCTATCATTTATCATTTATCACTTATTATCTATTAACCCTCTTGTCTCTGGCTATACTTTCACTTGCAACAGCTCCTTCAGCACAAGCTGTAACTATTTGTCTAAATTTATTTGAAGCTGTTGTAATATCTCCTGATGCCCACACTCCCCCAACTGATGTTTTCTGTTCCTGATCAACAACAACATATCCATTTTCATCGGTTTTTAAGCCTAGTTGTTTAATCAAGATTCCACTTGGCATTGCTCCTGCTGAAACAATAATTCCGCTTAATTCAATAATCTCTTTATTTTGATAAGTTTGAGATAATTTAATTCCAGAAACCTTCCCTTCTCCAATAATTTCTGTAATTGTTGTATTAAAAATTACAGTAATATTAGCTCTTTCTTGTATCAAAGATTTGTTAACTTCATCTCCCTTTAATTCGTTTCCTCTAACTATTAAAAAAACTTTCTGTGCAATATCCGACATATATAGAGCCGATATCATTGCACTATTTGCACCTCCAACAACAGCTACAATCTTATCTTTATAAAACATACCATCACAAGTAGCACAATAAGTAAGACCTTTTCCTAAATATTCATCTTCATTTGTGACGCCTAATTTTTTATGACTTGTTCCAATTGCTAATAGAATTCTTTTTGATTCAAATACTTTTCCTCCAAGCGTTTTAACATCAAAACTATTTGCATGCCTTACAATTTCCTCAACTCGATCGGGAATTAATTCTCCTCCCTGTGCCTTTACGTTTTCAAGCATTTTATTTGTTAACTCCATACCGTTTATGTCTACCTCTGATGGATAATTGCAGATTTTGTGACATTCGCTTACCATTCCGCCATACAACTCCCCAATTATTAGATGCGATATCTTATATCTTGAAGAATAAATTGAAGCAGTCAATCCTGCCGGTCCAGCACCAATTATTATTAAATCATACATTTTTATTAAATGATAAATGATAAGTGATAAGTGATAAGTGATAAGTGATAAACAAGTTTTAATTAACTAATTTCCTATTTATCATCTATCACATACCATTTAACCGTGGCATCCACAACAACCACCACAATTTCCAGAACATCCAGTACTTCCACTGCTAAAAGGATTATCGTTAGAATTACCCTTTGTTGACATGTAAGGCTTAATTATTATTTTTTTACATCCTTTGGTTTTGCATTTTGGACAAACAACATTTTTTCCCTCACTTTCCTT
>DAOOWV010000035.1:0-5130 GCA_035371485.1 Candidatus Dojkabacteria bacterium
CCTATATTTTTCTGCAATACTTTAGAAGATAAGGTAAGAGATTTTAATAAAGATGGGGATTTAGATGAACCTGGCGAAACTAAGGTGTACGGTAAAACTGCAATACCATATGGTAAATATCAATTTGTAATAGCAAATAGCCCTCATTTTAAAAGAGAATTACCACTATTATTATATGTTAAAGGATTTTCTGGCATAATGATACATGGTGGTACAACTGCTGAAGATAGTCTTGGATGTATATTGATAGGGTTGAATAAAGTTAAGGGCAAATTACTTGAATGTCAGTTTTATCTAAATATGTTAATGGATGATTTAAAGGCACATAAACAACAAATATATGAAATTGAAGTTTGCTAAAATATTGTCCGTAATCTTTATTATATTATCATTTTTATGTGGATACTATACTTCTCAACATTTCAATGAGAAGTATAGTATTTCAGATACAATAATAAAAGTTGATTCTATAATAATTGCAAAAGATAATATAGTTAAAGTTCATTATAAAGTATATGAGAAACTTCCTCCAGACACGTTTTTTATACCATCTGATACAAGTGATATAATTAATAGATATAAGTCATTATTGTTTAAATTTTATACTCAAAATCAATTTGTGGATACATTGAAACTTGATACAATTGGTAAAGTTTATATAAAGAATTTTGTTTATAGAAATAATTTAGACAGCACTACATATTCCTATTATGTAAATAGTTATCAAAAAGAAACAAAAATATTTGTAAAAGATAAAAATTCTTTGTATATTGGCGGACTTGTTGGAATGTCAAATTTAGGACCATCTGCAACTTATCTTAGAAATCAAAAATATGGATATACTGCCGGATATGACATTTTATCAAAAAGTGTGTACGTAGGATTCTCTGCAAAAATTAAATCATGGTAAGAAGTTGTTCTGAGTTAATATATCAAATTATTGAATTATATAGAGGTATTTATAAAGTAACTGATCCTCTTGATGAAAGGCTTGTGTTAACTTGGATACAGCAAACAAGGGCAAAGTTATTAAAGCAACGCATTGATGAACCTGGGAGATTTATTGATGAACATTGTGTGCAAACTCTTGGCGGAGTTGAAATGGAATTAATTGATTCATCAACTTATACCGCAATACCATCAAACAGAAAGATATTAAGAACTGTACGGGACTTGCCAGCAACAATTGATACTAAGGGCGATGTTGGTACATTTACTTTAATAACCGCTTCTGATAAATTAATAAACAACTTTACATATGTATCTTACGATAGGGCTATGTTTAGTGGAAATGGTAAATTTAACAACAGAGATATTTATGCGTATCTTGATGGGAAGAGAATGTGTTTGACAAGTAGTTCTGGAGTGCATAAAGGAATTAAATATATAACAATAAAGGGAGTTTTTGCAAATCCTATAGAGGCTTATGAATTTGTAAATGGAGTTGGGAGTTATAGTTGGGATATGGAATACCCAATATCTGAAACAATTGTTGATGATATGAAAAATATGATTATTCAAAACAACTTTAAACTTGTTCTAAATCCATTACAAGATGTAAGTAATAACTCTAACAATGATGTTATAACTACTCCTGAAATAAAACAAGGCTAATGTATTTTGGCAAGGGGAGGGGCAAATTAAATGCTGATGTAGTATCTTCAGATATATATAAATTTTATAAAGGTTTATATAAAGATAAAGCTCTTAGCAGAAAGAAATTTTGGAAGATATGGGAAGATTTTATTGAGATAAGAATGCAATTGCTTATTTATAATAATCTTGATTTCCATATGGGCAGAAGACTTGGTACAATTGGAGTTAGGGTAGTCCATGATGCAATAACTATTAATAAAAAAGGTAAAGTTAAAGTTAGGATGAATTATGGCGAGTCTGTTAAGTTATGGAAAGAAACTTGGCCAGACAAGACTCCTCAGGAAATTAAAGCAATCAAGAATAAACCAATTATATATTATTTAAATAATGATGTTGATGGTAAAGTAGCTGATTTCTGTTGGGATAAAAGTACTTGTACATTTAAAAATCATAGTCACTATAGATTTCTTCCAACAAGGAAGTGGCATAGAAAACTTGGAGAAAATATTAAACAAACAAAAAGATTAGATTATTATGGGAAACATGCTTAAAGACATTACACCTGAAGACAATGGCGGTGAAAAAAATGAAATTAAGGAGTGGAGGAAGAGTATCACCATAGGTGACGATACTAAAACAATAATTGTCAGGAAAGTTAAAAATGGATATATAGTTTCCAAATGTCATGATTATAAGAGTAATGATGGATGGAAATGTGACAAAGAGGAGTATATTTCCAAAGATAATCCATTAGAGAATGATGGAGACGCTTCAACTAAGCCATCAATTAAAGACATGGTAGGTAATTTAGATAATAACTTTTTAGCTCTATAATATGTTTAATGGGAAATACACTCATATCAATGAGATAGTTGAAAGGGTTTATAGAGATTATGCCCTTGAGGAGTTTTATAATGATGAGGCTAAGGAATGGGTATGGGATTGTATTGGGTATTTTGGAAGAGATGAGGTGTTGCAAGATAAAATTCTTGATATAACTATTGAAAATGGGAGAGGAATTTTGCCAGTAGATTTACATACATTTATTGGATGTAGGGAAACTAACTCTAAGTTGCCATTATTGCCAACTAAGAATAGGTTTATAACCACAGACTTTGCATCAACAACTAATTCTATTGGTCAAGTAATTGTACAAGGCAGAAGTATTAATTTAGAAACTCCAGGAGTTGGCGAGAATATTGTTGATCAAGTTGACCCACAGACTGCATTTGTGGATATAGTTCCAAATGAAACTATCCAAGATACTTCAAAATATTTATATTATTTAAACAATAATTATATATATACCGGGATTGCAAATGGTACTATCACTATAGCATACAAAGCATTTCCAATGTGGGAGGATTATACTCCAATGATACCAGATGATCCTAAAGTTATCAGGATGGTTGTTTTACATATAGCTGAGAAGATTGCATTTAGGATGTATAGGACTGGTAAATTACAAAGAACTGTTTGGCAAGATATTAAAGATGAACTTGATTGGGCTATAGGTTCTGCACAAAATAGGATCAAAATGCCTAATGAGGATGAGATGGAAAGTATTAGAAGGCAACAAATGAGACTTATATCTAAACCAAATAGGTGGGATGAAAGTTTTGGAACTGTAAATAATAGCGAAAGAATTAAAAGAATGTAATGGGTAGGATTACTAACAATTTCGTAGGTGGATTAGATTCTGATACAAGTCCATATTTTTCAGATAATAAACATTATTATTATGCAAAAAATTTAAGGATAATTGTAGATGAGTCAGAAACTTCATTGTCTTTAACAAATGGGTTAGGATTAACTGCTACATTTGGGTTCCCTAAAGATAATTTTACAACTTTTGTTATAAAGGGGGCTATCATTGCAGGAGACTATTTAATAGTTTTCTTAAGGATTGTTGGCAGTGTGTCTGGTAAGATATATAAAATACCATTAAGTTATGTAAAATATACTCCAGAGACATTTAGGGATGTAACTTCAATGTCTGAATATTTATTCAAAACTGCAAATTTTGATTTCTCAGAAGACAATATATTCTCAATGGTTGTAGCTAATGAACTTGAGAATGTCATTAAGGTCTATTTTGCAGATGGTAAAAATCCAATAAGATATTTCAATATATTTGACGACCCATCAACATTGTCACTTGATGACATGAACTTATTTAAGAACATGACATTGCAAGATCCGTCATTCTATGCAATAAGTTCAGGCTCTTTAAAATCAGGTGTTTATAAATATGTATATCAATTATATGACCCGTTTGGTACAGAAAGTTCAATATCATCAGAATCTGTAGCAATACCAATATTCTCATCATCAATAAGTGGAACTAATTTAACTGTCAATGGGGATGTTTCTGGAGAAAAAACTAATAAGGGTATTCAAATAAGAATTCCAACAATATCAACAAATTTCTCGCATGTAAGAGTGATATCAATGTATTATTCTTCAGAAACATCTGTACCAGAATGTAATTATATTTATGAAGGCGAATATGTTGAAAGATTAATTGTTAATGATGATGGTAATTCAAGTTACGGTACAATTCCATTTGAAGAAGTTATATCATCTAAAAATATAATTATCCCACAAACTCTTGAAACTAAGAATAATTATTTATTTGCTGGAAATATTACTGAAAACTTTTTTGACGTTGATTACGATGCAAGAACTTATAGGTTCTCAAATAAAAATGGTAGTATAACTTCTGAAATGTTTAATGAAAATAACTTAAATGATAAAGTTATTGTCACTTCTTCAAATTGGGATTCAATAGCTGATGAATATAAAGTTGAAAAGTGGAAGAATTTTATTTTAAATGATGAATATACTCAAAGTTCAACTCAATATGACCAAAAGTATAAAGCTGATGGTTCTACAATTGGTGGAGAAGGCCCCAATATATCATATGAATTTTATTGTAAGAATACAATACTTAGCGATATAGAACACTCAAGTTCAGTAGGTGGACGATACTATTATACAAATACATCTTCAGTTAATGGTATTGGAGATGCGTCTTATCCTAGGAATTATGATAGAGTTGGGTATCAAAGAGATGAGATATATAGATTTGGAATAGTATTTTATAATTCAGCAGGACAGAAAAGTTTTGTCAAATGGATTGGGGATATAAGGTTCCCAAATCAAGTTGAGCAAAAACTATTGTCAATTAGTGACAATTGTTATTATGGAAGAAATATTGGTATAAAATTTACAATAAAAAACTTTCCAATAGGAGCAACTTATTACCAAATTGTAAGATGTAAGAGAGATTACAATAATTCAACAGTTGTCGATACTGGATATGTTGGCCATTTTTGGGAAGAACCAGATTCAGCCGATGATTATAAAACATTGTTTGTTGGCCAGTCTGGGTATAATATACTTCCATTTTATAATAGACCAGCTTTAAAGTCAGATGCAACAACAAAATCAATTCTTGATTATATTTGTGCTGAAACAAATTACAATAAAAATAATAATATAAACTATCCTAGAATTGATTTATATGGAGGC
>DAOOWV010000035.1:5230-8759 GCA_035371485.1 Candidatus Dojkabacteria bacterium
TTGTTACAACAAGAGAAATTAAAAGTGTTGCTGGGACTTACTTATATCAATATAATCCATCTCTTGACTATGTAGCTCAATTGCCATCATTATTTGGTGGATATAGAGCTGCCTCAAGGAGTAGAAATTCATCTTCACATTATAAGGCATTGAGAGGAACCGGATTAATATTAAAGACAACTACAGATGTAGAGGCGGATTGGAATCTCTACATCTGTATTAAATATGCTTATAGGAGAAATAACATTTATCCATATGGTGGATACACTACTTCTGCAATAAATACTTCTGAATATATATCATGTTCTCCAATTACATCAATATCAACAGCTACATTGCGAGTAATGGACGGTGATACATTTATATCTACATTTGAATATATGAGGATAATGACACCGGAAGTTAATGACGATTCCGATATTAGATGGGAAAATAGATATACTCAATGCGTTCATGCAATTGTTGAAAGTAGATTGAATTTAGCATTAACTGTAAATAAGAGATTGTCATATTTTGACGATGGATATGTATCTTCATATACTGGAAATATGCACAAAGAAGAAACTGGCATTACTCGGGCATTTGCTATGAAAGAAAAGTCTGGAGTGTACGGGTGGGGGTTGAATACGTTTTTTATACAGGATTTTGATTTATATCAATATAATTCAGCTTATTCATCAAATCTATATCAAGCAAAGTATTATCCTAAACCTTCTAATTGGAATCCCAAAAAAGTATATCCATGCAGAGTTTACAGAAGTGACAAGAAAATTAATGGTGAAAGTGTAGATAGTTGGTCTAAATTTTACTACAATAACTTCATTGATGTTGATAGTAAATATGGAGATATAGTCAGAATATATAATTTTAAAAACATATTATATTGTTTCCAGCCAAATGGGATAAGTATATTACCTATAGAAGATAGGGAACTTGTTCAAACTAACAATGCAACTACATTATCTGTAGGTACCGGAGGTGTATTAACAAGATATGATTATTTGCAAATTAATTCAGGGACTTCAAGTGCGAACAGTATATGCCCGTCAGCTAATTATTTATACTATATAGATGACAATAGAAAAAAAATTTGTAGATTAAGTAATGGCGTTGAGACAATATCAGATGAAAAAAAGATAGCTTCCTTGTTGAAATCAATAACGTTTAACAAAAAAAACACTATTTTTAATCATAAATTAAATGAGTTATGGTTTTGCCTGGCAAATAACCAGACAATTATTTATAATGAAAATATAGATAATTTTTCCTCAATGTTATCCACATCATTTGATGGTGGAATTAACTATAAATACAATAGTTATGTGTACTCAAATGATACTATGAATTACTGTTCGGTATCAGTTCTTGATAAGGGCAACTATGGTGCATACAATAACACGTCATTTCCATTAACAAATGGAGTAAGTGGAAAATTCCCTTCATCAGGATCAGCATTAAGATTTATAATAAATAGTGGAGGTGATGTTAACTCAAGATTTGATGTATTAAATTTTGAATCAAAGGTGTTAGATTCAAATGGATTTAATCTACCAACCAAATCTTTTTCAGTAATTAAGTTTATAAATTCATATCAAATGTCAAATGGCATACAATTCCAAACTGACGCTGTAAATAAGTTCTCAACATGGAGGATTAATAAGATTAGAGATTTTTATGGAAATAGGATGTTTGATAAATATATGTTAGTTGAATTAACTTATAATAATTCTGAAAAACTTATTGTAAACAATGTTTATACTGATGTAACCCCGGCTATACTTAGATAATAAAATTATGTCCAATTTATTTGGAATTCTCAAATATTAAATTTATATTTACCAATTAATCAGATACTTATGCCAACAAAAAGACATAGAAAAGTAAATAAAGGTTATTATCTTCCATATGAAGACTTAAAACAATATGGATTAGGTAGTTGGCTTAAAGAAAATGCTGGCGCTATTGGCTCAGTAGCTGGTATGGCGATAGGGACTGCAATAGCACCTGGGGTTGGCACGGCATTGGGGGCCTCAATAGGTGGACAACTTGGTAGTGGAGTTCAGCAACAAGATGCATTATCAAAACAACAAGCTGCTCAAAACCAAGCAGTATCTTTGCAAAATGCACAATCTGCTGCACAGGCTCAGTATCAACAAGCTATGGCTAATAAAACTCAGCAATTTGCCCCTGTAATGAGAGGTGGTGGAAAATTAATTCCAGTTGATGATAACTTTATTAAATTAAATCAAAAACTCAGAAATTATCAAGGATTACTTACCGATTCATTTGTAAAGAAGTATAAAAAAGCATATCCAAATATTGATGTGGTATCTAAACTAAAGTCATTTGCTGCAAGTAAAGATTTTAGCAGGGCTAATCTTGAAGATTATGCAAATAAATTTACATCAGAAGTTGGTGATTTCAAATTAACTAAAGATGAAATAAAGGAAACGCTTGGTAAAGATTATGATGATTTTGTGAACACATATAAGCAATTTAAAGCATATAATCCAGATTATTCAATAACCAATGTAGCTGGAACCAAAGAAGCTAATGCACGGGATATTGAAGATATAAGTTTTGGCGCAAGGCAAGCTTTAGATAGATATGTATTCCCAAAAGGTGAAACTCCATACAAATATTTTGAGAATGATAAAGATTTCAAGAAAGCATTTGGTGGTACAATTAACTACAAAGGTCAAACACATGATGGCCCTAATGGTGGTGTGCCTGTTGACAATATGGGCAATCCAAATTCTGCAAATCCTTCTGCTTTGGTTGAAAAGGGTGAAGTTGGTTACAATACTCCTGATGGTGGTACATATATATTCTCAAATAAATTAATGTACGATGGTAATGTATCTTATGCTAAAGAAGCTAGGAATTTGCAAAATAAATATGGCGGTAGTAAAAGATTTAGGGATGGCAAGCCATTGGACTCAATAACTAAATTTGGCTATGAAAATGATATGAATAATTTAGTTCAATCACAGGAGGCCCATAAAACTATATTAGCTAATTCTCCTGAAGAAATAGGAGGGATTCCAACTGCACGTGAAGGAATATATATTAAACCTTCAAAAAGAGGTTCATTTACAGCTTGGGCTAAAAGACATAACATGGGTGTTCAGGAAGCTGCCAGACATGTTATGGCAAATAAAGAAGATTACAGTTCGGCAATTGTGAAGAAAGCTAATTTTGCTAAGAATTTTGCCCATAATATTGAATTTAAGCGTGATGGAAATTTACCAAAATATGATGGCCTTTCCACAGATAGTTCATTTTTAAATAATATAAAATTTCAACAACCACAAGTTGAAGATGAATCATATAAATGGGGTACATTTCAAAATGAAGATTTAGATCCAGGAAGTGAAAATATATATCCAGATCCTTGGAGTGATAATACACTGTCGTTTGAAGAAGCAGCAGCAGCTGCTATTGGCAAAAAAGTTGACAATTCTCAACTTCAACAAACTTCTACAGATAAACGAATTGAACAATATACCCCATATCAAGGAATGTCTGC
>DAOOWV010000036.1:0-8170 GCA_035371485.1 Candidatus Dojkabacteria bacterium
TTCCTAGTAATAGTTAGTATCTACTTGTTACCTCTTTTGTATAAAAAAATTGAAATTCAATCTTTTGAATTAAGAGGGTTACAACTTTCAACTGCATTTAATTATTTACTATCCTCATTTCCTCAAAGTCTACTAGGAAAAGGCTATATGGGTTGGTTACTTGTAACAGCCAAAGATCCAATTTTACTTCCAACTGGAGCGTATTTTTTACAGCCTTTACATAACACCTTTTTGTTGATGTTGATTGAATGGGGTATATTTTCTATACCATTTATATTATTGATTTTCCAGAAAGGTCTATGGCAAATAAAGCATAGTGGCAATCTAGGAGTAGTGTTTTTATTTTGTTTGGGAATGTTTGATCACTATTTTATTACGATTCCAATAGGTATTTTAATTATGCTAGTTATCATTCTTGGAAGTGAAAGAAGCAAATAGCAATTCATGACCATCCTTGCAATTAATGATGATAAGTGGTATTTTATGTGAAATGTGAATAATATAAGCTTTTAGAATATGAAAAAGTTAATTGGAATCCTTTTTGTTTTTTCACTAGTTATTGTCGGAATATGTGCTCTATGGTTTTTTAGCTCTGTTAAACCGGTTGATAAGGTGTCTGAGAATGAACTTAAGTATGATATTGATTTATCAAGAAGTTTTGATGGAGAAGTCTACATAAATATTGATAACGATAATCTATTAAACCTTTTGAGCGAGCAGCTTTTTCCAGACACATCTGTAAGAGGCAAGATAAATGGGGAAGAAGTTACACTTTTTGTTAAAACCAACATGATAAGTTGGGTTAGAATTATTATTTATCCTGAAGATGGTAGATTTGTTACGAAAAGTGTTACGTTTGCGTATTTGCCATTGGGAGATAAATATGTTGAAAATATAAATGAAAGAATTAATCGAATGTATGAAAAAGATGCTGTTTTTGAATATTCAACTTTAGACAGAATATGGTTGAAGGAAGGGACAAATGAGATAGTCTTAAAAGCAGAAGAATTCTCTAATTAGTTTTATCGTTTGTGATTTACTATTTTTTACTTATCACTTATCACTTACCACTTACCCCTTAGCTTTTGTCAATTTCTTCTTTATAATAATCAAGCATATACATATATGTTTCAACTTCTCTTGCCCAAACGTGCATTCCGGTTGCTCCACAAGGTGGACAGTAAGTTGATTCCATTTTTATTGGAGTAATGTTTTTACCATATCCTTCTGCAAGTCTATTAGTAATATACGTTATTGCGTGTTCCCATGAATCAAATTGGCTAAATGTTCCATTTGGTCCACCTTTCCACCCCCATCCGTTAAATGTATTCTTCGGGATTACTCTACCAAAACCGGATTCAACTCCACTAATTGAAACAAGTAATCTCCAGTCATTTCCATTCTTATCTGCTTCACGTACAAATACTTCTGCGTAGGGTAACATAGGAGAATTGAATTGTTGTAAAAGCATTTCTATGGCTAAAACTCTTGAGTCCATTGCGGTTTCACCAGTTGTCATCATTTTGTTTTTACGATTCCAGGCGGTTGGAAGAATTCTATTGTCTCCTGATATTTTGATGTCTTCTGTCATTGGAGTTAATGTTAATCCACCTTTTTCTTTTCCCCAAACGACAGTACTCGCAACAATCTGAGGTACAATTTTGTTAGCAACAGATGGGAATATTACAAATATAGTGAGAATTGCCAAAAAAGAAATACAAAAAACATCTGTAAAGTTAATAATTCTTTTTAATCTTTTTATTTCCATTTACATAATATATATAAAATTGACTATTTTTGCAAATCTTTTTCTAGGTTGATGATATCTTTCTTTATTTTAGAAAGCAATTGCATTATATATTCCTCTTTTTTCTCTTTGTCTTCCCATGTTTTCCCATATTGCTCCCATAGTTCTTTCCATTGTGCACCAATCTTCATCATGTTGTTTGCAATTTGTGGGGTTTCATTCATAAGACTTTTAAATTAAATTAATGTGATCTTTTATGTCATATATTGCAGTTTGGGTTGATATTTTTTTTGTCATCAGTATTTCAATATATTACATTTTTAATGTATAATCAAGTATGGAAATTATGAATTATAAATTTTGAATTATGAATTGTAATAAACTTGAGAATGAATCGAAAGGGAGGGTTTTGGGAGTTGATTTCGGTGAAAAGAGAGTGGGAATAGCGGTTAGTGATAGAAACAATAAGTATTCGCTACCGTTAAAAATAATAAGACGGAAAAATGATGTTAATTTAATTCAAGATTTGAAATCAATTTTGGATGAATGGGGATGTACAGACATTGTTTTTGGGCTTCCAGATGAATTTTCCTCAGTACATAAGAAACAAATTGAAAGGATAAAAAGTTTTGTGGACAAGTTTCAGCTTGAAGTTAATAATGTAAATGTGGTAGTATGGTCGGAGTCATTTACAAGCAAGAAAGCTAGGGAAGTAAATCCCAAACGAGAGCATATAGATGATGTTGCTGCGTCTGTAATATTAGAAAGTTATTTGGAATCCGCTAATACAAAATGAAAGAAATTTCTATCGTATCGGGAAAAAAACCATTACCAAAACCTAAGACCAGGAAAAGCCTTTTTAAAAAAAGAAATGCTTCTTCTGTAAATAGTAAAACAAATAATTATTCTTCGATATCCTCAGGTACTACAGTGTCTAATCCTAAAAAGCATAAATTTGTAGATTTTATTAAGAGAAAGAAGTTTTTGCTTTTGTTTTTGGTTATTTTACTTGTTGTCGGTGGTATATTTTGGACCAAAGGTTATACGGTTGTTTCATTTCTTTCCTCAACTGGTTTGAGGGTTGATAATCCTTTTGATGTGATGTTCGGAGATAGTAGCGATAAGTTTTTAATGGATGAAGAAGGTAATACTAATGTCTTAGCTTTAGGAGTTGATAGCAATAGAGAAGGAGTCTTTAGCAATGTTGATACAATAATGGTTGTTTCATATAATTCTGAGGGTAATATTGCAAGAATAATCTCAATACCTAGAGATACTGTTGTTCAGCACACTTTAAAAACAGAAAAAAAGGATTATACGAAAAGGTACGACAGAATTAATTCAATGTATGCCTTGGGCGAGAAATTAGATGGAGAAGGTAAAGGTTTAGAATATTTAATTTCCATTGTTGAAAACTATTTAGGGTTAGATATTCATTACTCAGTAGTATTAAATTTCCAAGCTTTTGTTAAAGTTGTTGACTCAATTGGTGGGGTTGATATTGAAGTTGAAAATTCTTTTATCGACAAACAGTATCCTAATTGGGATTATAACGGCTATCAAACTGTAGAATTTACTGCAGGAATGACTCATATGGATGGCGATAAGGCGCTGAAGTTTGCACGATCACGACATGGTGCTTGGCCTGAAGGGACAGATTTTGCAAGAAGTAAAAGGCAACAAAAAGTAATAGCGGCAATCCAACAAAAAATTAATAATGAGAAAAAGTTGCAGAGTATCTCCTTTTGGGAGAATTTGCTAAATGCGCTTGGCAAAAATATTATGCTTTATAACGTTGGCACTAATGATATAAAAAAAGCATATGATTTATATTTGAAGAATGGAATTCCAAGTATTGTGGGGGTTGTATTAGATCCTTCTGTTGGAAATTGGACGCTTTTGGGCGAAGGTGTAATAGATTTTGGCACTAGTCCACAATTTGCAATCACCCCTAAGCCTGATTATAAAAATTATGAACCGCTCCAATCTTTTATTAAATATTTCTTTGATAATCCTTTATTAATTGACGAAAAAGCGATTGTTGCTGTTTATGTAGCAGGAGGAAATGTGAATGATGTTAAGGGTTTAGTTAACGATATGAAGGAAAAGTATCCTTATTCAAGGATAATTTATGGGGGAGTGTATCCCAAAGTTCAAATTGTGGGATATGCTATTTTTGATGTTGCTGGTCAAAAGACGGCATCAGTATCTGAGTATAAAAATTTTGTTGGTGTTACTGTTCCTGAAAGTAATGAATATCCATCAAATATCGGAGAAAGAAATGGTGAGGATATAGTTATTCTTGTCGGTAGTAGTGGTACTGAATAATGTTGGAATATTATTTGGATTAAGGTCTTTTTATTTCTTAAGGATTGTTTAAATGACCATATCTTTGTTACATGGCACAAATTACACTCTCGTCTCTAAGAAATTAGAAGAATGGGTTAGTATTTACTCTACTGAAAATAAAGGTTCTGAGGTTAAATATATCTCCGGTTCTGAAATTGATATTTCTGATCTTCCCACACTTTTTTTAAATTCCTCACTTTTTGTTACTAAAAAATGCATTATTATTAAAGATTGTTCAAACCTTGAACAAGAAGTAAGAGACTGGTTTATTAAGTTTCTGGATAATGTCAAACATGATGTATTGTTTTTTGACTACTCAAAGTTGCCATCAAATACAAAATTATATAAAAAAATTGCTTCAGTTGGGAAAGTTATTTTAATTGAAGAGCCAGGGAAAAAGGATGTTTTTGCATGGACGAAGTCTCAATTTGATGAGTTTGGAATAGAGTGTAACGATGATACTGTGAATCTTTTTATTGAAAGACAGGGAGCTGATCCTTCAGCTATTGCAAATGAGATAGAAAAATTAATTTTATTAAATAAAACTAAAGTTAATAGTGATGATGTTTATAAATATACTATGCAGACGGTTTCAGCTTCGATGTGGGATATGATAAGGTATCTTGAGTATGGAAAACGAGAATATGCTATGAATGAATTAATGAAATTATTTGAAACAAGGGTGGATGGTTTTTATATATTCAATATGATTGTTAGGGAATATAGACTATTATTTCTAGTTAAAAGTATGTTGGCAGAAAATTACTCGGAATCTCAGATTGCAAAGTCTGCACAAATACACCCATTTGTTGTAAGTAACTTAGCAAGAAGTGAAATTTCTCTCACAAGAATTAGTAAAATGTATGAAAAATTGGTTAATATTGATTTTCAAGTAAAACACTCTTATATTGATATACAAACTTCACTTGTTTTATTTTTTAAAATAGTGTAGAGTAATAAAGTAATAAAACTTATATTTATAATTGATCCGTAAGGATGTTAATTTTTAATATCTGCTCATAATGAGTGTAAAAGTAAGATCACCAAAAACCAAGCGATTAATAATTATTTTTTCAATATTAACGATATTGACTGCAGGTGCTGGCGGTTTTGTTATTTGGCAACTTACCAAGGATGTTGGAAGTGATAGAAGTAGAGCTGGTGAAATTGATACATGTGAATGGTGTGCTGGAGCGGATCAGTGTTGGCAAAGCACAGGACACGCACCGGAGACATTAAGTACTCCCGCTTGTGGTGGTGGGGCGTGTTGTACTGGATTTGTGCCAGCCGCCGATGATGCTACACCTACACCAGAGCCTTCTTGTGGGTCTAGCGGGGCTTGTGAAGCCGGTAGTTGTTGTTCAAATGTAAAATACCCATATACTGATGCTCGTTGTACTGGAGTTGGTGGCAATGAACCTTTCAGTAAGTGTACAGGAACTCCCAGTTGTAGTAGCGATCCTAACTGTGGTGACACCCATTGGCAAACTGATATATGTAGGGGTACTTTGGCTTTAGGTTGTTATTGTAAGGGTTGTGAGGTTGAGGGTGGTTGTGCGGCTACTGTAGCTGCACATCTTGATCCTAATAATCCTGTACCTTGCAATGCACCATGTGAATGTGTAGACTGGATGAAGGCAAACGGATATACCGCGCAGCAAATAGCTACTGTTGAAAATCACTGCCTTGTTGATAGTGTTTGGGGAAGTGAGGCTCCACTTGGTAACTATGAAAACTCTCAATGTTTGAAAGCTCAATATGATGTGACTTCGATTAAAGATGGTAATTATACATATGTTTGTCATAAGTTTGAGCAAGGTGGGAAAGAATGGCCAGAGTGCATTGAGACTGTAGAGGAAAAACCTTTGTGTGTATCTATGAAATTAAATGGTGAATCAAGACATAGTACAGCTCTGACGGTTACAACTGATACTCAAAGCATCAACTTAGCTTTACAGGGTAAAGATCCAGATGGAAGACCACTAAAGATGGGATATTGTTACAGTATCGCTGGGCAGACGAATGATTTTTATTTAAGAGGAGATGCAGTATGGATTTGTAATGAGCAATCTAATTTTGTTGACAAGGGAGGCAGCGTTTATGAATCAATCTGGAGTAATTTGACATTTGCTTCACTTAGAACAGCACTAGTTAATAAAAATATATCAGGAGTGACATTAGCTGAAATCAATGAAAAAGGATTAGTCTTTTTATCAAGAATATACGATAACTCAATCGCAGGTAAGTATTGCTCCACCAACCCTGCATATAACAATGGTGGGGGAATAATCATTCCTGGGGCAACAGAGACGTGTAATGGTGATAATTGTAGGGCACTTGTTCAGTTAGCAGAAAACCCTGTATGTGCAGGTATTTCACCAAAGGACGTTGAAATAAGAGAAGCAAGAAGTATTACGTTTACAGGAACTGCTTCTTCTCCGGTCACAGTTTTCAAATGGAGGGCTGATACAGATTGTGATGGAAATGTTAATGAGCATGATTGGATAACCAATACTTTAACAACTGCAAGTCTAACTAATACTCAAGCGTTTAATTTTACACCCGGTAGTAGTGAGGTATGTAGAGTTGAAGTAAGGGTACAGGATGAAACAACAACAAGACCTGTATGTACATTTGATATTCCGTATGTGCCTGCTGGTGAGATAATTGTAGACAAAACTGGACCAGTATGTGTAGAAAGAATTGCTCCCAATAATGTTGCTAGATTTACCGTAACAGTTACGATCCCTACAGATTCAGAACAAAGTACGATGAATATTGTTAGAATAACAGATATATTGCCATTAGGTTTTAGATATGTGACAGGAAGTGCTACTTTGACAATAGGAAGTACTGCACAGACCTTAGGAGTTCCGACAAGTTCAATAAGTAACGATGTTGAAACTTTGGTATGGAGTAGTACGACGGGTTGGAATTTAGCACGCAATCAACAAATGGTATTGGTATTTCAGGCTACTGCTACAGGAACAGCCAGGACAGGGCAAAACATAAATGAAGTTGTAGTTGAACCGAAAGATGGAGATCCAGTACATGATGAATATCCTTTTGCAGTGGAACAAACCTGTGCTCCAGTGCCAGCAACAGGAGTAATGGATGTACTTCCATATATAACTACATTATGTTTGTTGGTGTTAGGAATATATTTATATCGTGAGGATTTCCTGTTAAGTATTCCGAAAGTGCATGTAAACGTAGGGGTTAAGGAGAGTGGAAAATTATTAAGATTGAAGCTCACAAGACCAAAAGAATATTACGAAGAGAAGGCATTGAATGAGCTAAAAAAGAAAAATGTAAAGCGTAAGGTTGATTAGAATATGAGGCTAAAATAAGTGAGAAGTGGTAAATAAGAGGTGAGACTAGTGAACTAATTGTCTCCATTATCACTTCTTACGTCTCACTTAATAAATATTTCCTTTATCACTTAAAAATACGCTGTACTGTAATATTGCATACACTTATTAATATGCGATACTATTATCTCTATCCCAAGATCAGCTATTAAAGGTTATGAAATTTAATTTTTTTCAGCTTTAATTGGTTCCCCTTGATAACCGTAGGGAATATTATTTGAAACAACGATTACGTAATAATCATTGGTAGAATTAATTGTACATACAGATACAGAATGGTTATCAGCGTATAAAAGTCCATCAGAAGTTTGAGCAATGTCAGTCACATTATCTGGATTATCACCATATTTTATGTAACCAATACTTTTTTCAGTGGTTTGCCATTGTGTTAACAAACATCCGTTTTTGTCGATAGAAACTCTTGTGTTGTATGGTGTTTCGGGGGCGTGTTTGGGCTGGTAATCGTCTCTTTTATTACTAATAATGTAAATATAAGTTAAAACAGTAAGCGTTAAGATCGTAAAGGATATTACTAGAACTAATCTGCGGTTTCTGGTGTTCATTATTACACTAAGCTTGGATTTTATTTAATTTTTCCCAAATTTCTTTTTCCTTGTTCGAAAGTTTCTTAGGTACAACTATTTTAGATTTTACATACATATTTCCCTTTTTGCTTTTATTTCCAACAATGTAAGTGCCGTAT
>DAOOWV010000037.1:0-7904 GCA_035371485.1 Candidatus Dojkabacteria bacterium
TTCTTCCCGCAAGAATTAACTGTCTTACTGTCCAAAACTCTCTTAAAACTGGATCTTCTGGGAAATATTCGGGGAAGGTTACATTTTCACAGGCAGTATGATCTATTTCTACATCTGCAATTTTAAATAATTGTTCCCAAGTTGGATAATTGTATTAGGAACCTTATTCCTTCATCTATTTTAAGTGGAGTTAATTAATATAACCAGGTCTATTATATCACATTTAGTATTGAATTATTAGGGTATATAAGTTGTAAATGGTAAATAGTATAATGCTTGACGTATTTTGATTCTTGAAATCTATTGAATGATCAGTAATATATGAGAAAATATGGTTGAAAAAAAGGGGGGGGCTTGTGGTATAATATGGGGTGACATAAATGAAATAATATTTTTAATAAATAGTATGTTTTTTTCAGATCCCTTAGGAGTTTCCTCGGGTTGTATAACTGAAGGTGAAAATTTGGAACATTTAGCTCGGATATTTGAGTTAGATGAATATGGATTTTTCACTCGTACTGTTGTATAAAAAGTGAATAGTTCTGATCTGATTTAATTATTAATGGTATTTTCTATAAAAGGAGATTAAATAAAGCTCCTATCAATTAAGATCATTTTGTATTGCCGTAAATATACTATCCCAAGCTGGAACTACATTATATGCAGCAAGTGTATGATTTTTGGGTTTTTCTAGCCAAACTAACATTATGTATTCAGGTTGATCATATGGCCAAAACCCAACAAAAGTTGTATTTGTGACTCCATCTTCATAACCTCGTTCATTAACTTTTGGAATTTGTGCGGTACCTGTTTTACCTGCAACTTTATATGTTCTTATTAGATTAACGTGTGAATTGGAACTATCCATTTCTATGGTTGCATCGAAAAGTAATTGTGCAGTAGTGTTTGCTGTAGCCTTTGAAATTGGTGTTGAGGCAACTATTGGCTCAGTTTTGATTTCTCCCTCTTCACTAATAATTGTATCAACAATATATGGTTGCATTCTTTCTCCATCGTTGGCAACTGCTGAAATTGCAGAAATAATCTGTAGGGGAGTGGCAGAAAACATTTGTCCAAATGAAGCCATCGCAATATCAAGTTTAGTTAATTTGGTTGGATCCAGCTGAGTTCCATATGATTCATCCTGTAAGCCGATTCCAATTCTTTTTGTAAAACCAAAATCAATAAGCACTTGATAATATTCATCAGTTGTAAAAAGTTGTGATATTTCAGCAACACAAGCGTTATTTGATGCTCTAAATATTCCAGCTAGGTCTAGTCTTCCACTAGCTCTCTTATTAAAGGTATATATTTTGGCTCCAAATTCCTTCATTTCATAATAACCTTTAGTGTCATTGCAAATATAATCTGTATCAAGTTTATTCATTTCGAGACTTGCAGAAATGGTTATTACTTTATTAACAGATCCAAATTCATACATATCAGATACAGCTTTATTTTTATAGTATGATTGGTCAATGATTTCTGTGTAATAGTTAGGGTCATAAGTTGGATATGAAGCCATAGCCATTATTGCTCCAGTGTTAGGATCCATTAGAATTGCTGTTCCACTATCTGCTCCATATTGTATTACGCCATCTTTTAGCTTTTCTTCAATTGTGTGTTGTACTGGAGTTTCAATTGTAAGAACGATATCTTTCCCCTTTTTTGCATTGACAGGGGAATATTCTTCATGCAAAATTACATTTCCAGCGATATCTCTTTCTGAACTGCTATATCCTGTGACTCCCTGTAGATCATTCCAATAATAACCAGATATTCCATAATTTCCCACCTCATTTCCATTTTCATCTTTGCCTATAAAACCTACAATATTAGAAGCCAATTTTCCATTAGGATAAACTCTACGATTTTTTCTTTCAAAATATATACCGGTAAAGCCTTGTTCTAATAGTGCTTCTCTCATATTTTCGGTAGCGTATTCAATTATTGGCTGATAAACTGGATATCCTTCAAGTAATTTTGATAGATCTTCTTTACTTTTTCCCGTTATGGGAACAAGATAATCTATTAATTTTTCCTTTTGATCATCGTACATTTCTTTATCGTTTTTATAAGGTCCAACTGATATATATACGAACCAGCCAGGTTCATCAATTGATAAGACTGTCATATCTTTGGTGTAAATGATTCCTCTTCTTGGAGTAATTGTATACTTAGATTGAACAATTGCTTCTGCCTGTGCGGTAAATTTTTTGTTATTAATAACTTGCCAGCGGAACATTTGAACACAAATCAAAATAGAAAATATAATCAAACCAAGATATACAAATGACAATTTGTTGTTAAAAAAAGAATGACTAATTTGACGAGAATCTATAGGTTTTCGATAACTTCTCATTGGCCTATTGAGTTCAAATCTACTTCAGTATTATTTTCTAGCGTTATTGATTTTTTGGGGACGTTCATCTCTAATTCCTCAATTGCTTTTTTTCTTATAAGCTGGGTGGAATTATAATAGACATATTCGTTTTGCATCGTGTAATAATGATTTGAAATAGTATCATACTCTTTTTCTTTTTGATTAAAAATAGATCCCATTGGAGATTTAATACTATTTGCATAGATTGTTGTGAAGATATTAAAAGCAAAGCAAACTCCAATCATTATAAATGCTAGCAAAAGTGGAGTAATATGTGCTTGTTTTTTATTTCGAATTGTATTCGATGCAGATACAGATATTGTATGCTGTTTCGGCAGGGGCAGTGCCATTTTTTTAATTAATAAGTAATAAGTAATAAATAATAATTACTTTTTGGACTTCAAATAATTATTCTTTATTATTTATTCATTATTTCAATCACGTACATCTTTGCACTTCGAGCTCGTTGATTTCTTTCGGTTTCTTCTGGACTTGGTTTGATTGGTGTTGGAGTTAATATCACTAACTTTTCAAAATTATCTTGAATAAACTTTTGTACAACTTTTTCCTCTAGAGAGTGATATGTAATTACAACTATTCTTCCTCCAGTGTTTAGGAATGGAAGTACTTTGGTTAATGCTTTTTCAAGTCCAAATATTTCATCGTTTACTGCAATTCGTAACGCTTGAAATACTCTTCTTGCTGGATGTTTTCTTCCTCTATCATAATTTTGTGGAACTGCAGAATAAATCGCCTGAACTAAATCACGTATTGTATTTAAATTATTATCTTTTCTTTGTCTCACAATACTTCGTGCAATCTCAGCACTATATTTTTCTTCACCATATTTGTTAAAGAGTCGCGTAAGTTCCTTCGCTGATAATGCCATTAATAAATCCTTGGCACTAACCTGTAGTCTATCATCCATTCTCATGTCAATTGCACCATCACCATAGTAGCTAAAGCCTCTTGCTTTATTGGCTAATTGCCTTGAAGACAATCCTATATCGAATAAAATTCCATCGATTTTTTGAATATTCTTAGATTTTAGGATATCTTCAATTTCAGAAAAATTTGCATATTCAATAATCCAGTTATCAACCGTTGCAAGATGATTATTTTTTTTAACCCAATCTATACTATTAATATCACAGTCAATACTAATAAGTCTTCCTGATCCAATATTTTTTAATATTTCTGTACTATGTCCTCCATCTCCAAGTGTGGCATCAACATAAATCCCATCTTTTTTAATATTCAATTGTTCAATTGCTTCATCCAGAAGCACTGGTGTGTGGACCATTTTATAAATAATAAGTTACAAGTTACGAATAACAAGTTATAAGTTTTGTACGAATTTGTTACTTATAAACTGTTACTTGTTCAATAAGTAGAAGTAAGATGTTCTGCTATTTCTCCCCCATGGGTTTTTAGGTATTTAAGTTGATTACTCCATGCGTTGACGTTCCAGATTTCTATCCAGTTTATTAAACCAACCCACACAATATCAGACATTATCCCTGCATAAACAAAAAGATTGTCCGGTAAAACGAAACGTCCTTGTGGGTCAGTAGTAATTTCCCGTGCACCTCCTATTAAAATCCTGGAGGTTTGTCTTATCGAATTATTTATCATTGGCCCTTGAACAAGTGGAGAAATAATTTTTTCCCATCTTTGTTCATCAACAATCACCAATGATTGCTCGTATCCTCTTGTGATATAGAGTTTTCCTTTCAGTTCTTTTCTAAAAACTGAGGGAATTGCTATTCTTTTCTTAGCTCCTACTTTTTGTTGAAATTCCCCAATGATCAAAACCGAAAGTTAACAAGTTAACAAACTAAAAAGTGAAAAAACTTTTAATTCTAGTGTCTCAAACTTAAAATTTCTTTCATTAGTTTGTTCACTAGTTCGTTTCTTCGCTCTCCATTTGTTGGATTCTATATCACTACACTTTACTTGTCAACCACTATTCACCACTACTCACCACTACTGTAGCATGCGGATAATTAACTTGTCAAGCTTTCAGAAATCTTAAATTTGAATTTTATATTATGAATTAATGGATTATGGTATAATTAATAAAATAATTTGGTGTTTGTAAACTGTGATTAATGGAATATTGGTAATCGATAAAAATGTTGGAATTTCCTCATATGATGTGATAAGAGATATTAAAAGAAACAGTAAAAGAGTAATTGATGCAATCTGTAATGGTGAATATGGAAGTAAATTTATAAAAACAGGAGAGTGTAATACTAATGTGGATAAGTTAAAGATAGGTCATGCTGGAACTTTAGATCCATTTGCCTCAGGTCTTTTGATTATTTTATTGGGGAATGCGACAAAGAAGTTTGATGAATTTCAACAGATGAGGAAAAGATATGAAGTCAAGATTGAATTTGGATATGAAACCGATACTCTCGATAAAACTGGAACGATTGTAAAGCAAAGTGATGAAATTTTTGAACAAGAGATTACAATAGAGAAAATTAAAAAAATTATTAATAAAGATTTAATCGGAGATATAAAACAAATGCCCCCACAATATTCTGCTAAAAAGGTTAATGGAATGAAAGCTTATGAGTATGCTCGAATTGGAAAGTTTGTTAATTTAAAAGAAAAAAATGTATCAGTTTATAAATTTGAATTATTGGGTTATAAATATCCTTATGCTATATTTGAAATAGAGTGTTCAAGTGGTACGTATATTAGGTCCCTTGTTGCCGATTTGGGAAGAAAGCTAGGTTCTTATGCAACGGCAATTGAATTAAGAAGGACTCAAACAGGGGAATTTATTTTAGATAAATAAATAATGCAAATTGATATCTCGCACGAATTATATGCTTATCCTCCCAAAAAGATGAAATATTGAAGATAATTGAAGAGAAAGCTATTGCTTCCTTATGTGGAATTGCTGTTGGAAAGGCTCGAATATTTTAAAAAATTTGTTGGGACGAGAAGATTATTGATCAACTTGCAATTGTTGATATGATTGAATATTCGTTGCAAGATAACATTCAACAAGCTTTAATGAGTTGGAAGAGAAATCTTCAAGATCAATATAATGAAGGAAAGAGGATTTTTTTGATTTCAAACGTAAATCCAGATCATAATGATTATAATTTGTTTGTCATTTCAGCTGAAAATTTTAGAACATCAGTTGCTGAACGTATTGCTTTAGTGTTTTGTTTTGAGGTTGATCCTTCTTGGCATTCTAAAAAATTGACAGGAAGCGGATTGTTAGGAGAGAAAAAAGTATATCTGAACTTGCAAGATGATAAGTATTTTCAGATGCCTTTAGATGTTAACCAACTTAGATATAGAACCAATCTGAATTTATCACAAATTGAACAAGTAAAAAGGTTAAGTGGAGGGATCCCAATTCTTATTAAGCAAATTGTTGAATTCTATTCAGAGAATAATGATTTACCAGATGTAGAAATTGAAAGTTTTAGTCCTATTTCTCTATATATACTTTCTGCAATTCCAATAAAAGAATTAGTGGAACTTAGAAACTCAATAACTGGGATAAAAATTTCATCTATTAAAGCGGATCATTATAAAAAAATTGGATTTATTGATGAAGATGGAAATATTATTTCTTCTATTTTAACCCATTTTTTATCAAGACATTCTTTGGAAATTGAGCTGAAATTTAAGGAAAATACTATTTGGGTTGGAAATGATGATGTCTCAAGTTTTTTACCGTCAAAGAAAAAATTATTTTGCAGAGATTAATTATTGAACATGAAATAACTCGTCAAGAAATAACCAAAATATTAAAAGGGGACAATTATCTTGATTGTTTAGAATATTCAATTGATAAAATTGCTTCAAGAATAAGAAGAAAATTGTTTGTTTTAGGTTTTGCAAAAGATATTATTTAATTTGAAAAAAATATTGGTTTTAAAATGAGATAATAATTCAATGTCAGAACTTGTAGAGAATCCTCAGCGTTTAGAATATCATAATTGTTTTGGTTCAATATTAAGAAGAATTGATCTGTTGATGAAAGGTAATGCTGGGGGCTTGTATGGTAAGGGGAGTGGATGCAATTAAAGATTATATTATCGTAGATCCAGAGGTTTCCGATGAAAGTAGGAGTCTTATTGATATACGAGAGAAACGATTTTTAAGTTTGCAAAATGAAGCTAGGTCCTGGTATATTCGAAATAGTAATGCAACATGTCCAATTAATTTTTCGTGGGCAATGAGACGATTGATAGGAGAAGGGTTAGATCTAGATTTTTTACTTTTATCTAAAGAAAGGTTTCCTGATATTCCCGCAGGTTTAAGAAATAATGTTGTTCTTGTGGAATCCCCAACAACAGGTAAAGATCATTGGATAATCTATTCTTCTGCACCTAGTGCACATAGTGAGGATAAAACTTGGCCTGGTAGTTTGTCTACTTATGGGGAAGTTTTTCAGACAGGACGTGGTCAAGTGCCTCCTATTAACAAATCAACACTCGAAATGTGTTCAAAAAGAATCAGAGTTTTGGGTACTGATACAGATGAACATCCTTTATTTATTAACCCTCCTGAAATTAGAGCTGGGAAAATAATAAATACCTTACCAAGTGTAGAAAGAGAATCTGTTTTAGACCAATCCAAAGCCTTATATGCTATAGCAAAATCTATTAACTATACTATTATGTTTGGTGGAGAATTTAAAGAAATGAATAAAATGGGGATTTCATTTTGGGAAGTATGGGAAAATATCTTAGCAATGGAGAAAGATAGCAATTATACTGAAGGAGATGTAGTTTCGGCAATGGATTATTTCTAAAGGGCAATGATAGAAATGCATAAAAGTTGTTATGTGGCTTTTGATGGTGCAATGAAAATGTATCAAGACGTTGGATTATTTGAACAAACAGAGATAGATGCATTTAGAGGAGATTACAGGAAATTGATAGCATCCAAAGAAAATAATATACACTTTCCTCAACTACTATTTATAGGAAATCGAGATAATTTTGCTCAAATGGCAACAGCATTTATTGAAATAGGGAGCAGAGGTAATTCACCTGTAGGCCCTTTATATGGTGCATATATGCTTTCATTGGTAGGAATGGATATAAAAGATCCAATAGGTTATAACTAATAACATAACTATTTGGAAACTACTTCATTTGTGTTTTTTAACACACGTAGGTACTAAGACATTCCTTCAACTATAAGTAGGGTATCTTTGGTACGTTGAAGAATATATTATTACTTTTCTTCTTCTTTTTTAGTAGCCTGTTCTTCAAGTTGCCTCATTCTTATCCCAACTGCCATACATGCCATGAAAAAATCACCTTTTTTTCGCTCTGATGGGTCATCTTCAGATAACACAGTATCTTCAATTCGTGCACTCAATCTTCTAACATAACTTATTAATTTATTATATTTTTGATTATATCTATCGGGTTGTTTTTCAATTGCTCCTAT
This sequence comes from Candidatus Dojkabacteria bacterium, assembly GCA_035371485.1. Lineage (GTDB taxonomy): Bacteria > Patescibacteriota > Dojkabacteria > JAFGLO01 > JAFGLO01 > DAOOWV01. The sequence goes on from DAOOWV010000037.1 coordinate 7,820, forward strand.
AATTATTGCAGAATCATATGTTGGTTCCGTTAATGAACGAATATTATATCCCCATTGCTAAGGCTATTGGATTAATGTATACATT
>DAOOWV010000038.1:0-6815 GCA_035371485.1 Candidatus Dojkabacteria bacterium
GTTGTTGCTGAAGAAGTTGGGCATCTAGCTTCCGATACGAAAAAAGCTACCCATGAGATAGAAGAAAAAATGAAAATACTTTCTAGCAATACCGACAATTCAATGAGTGTAACACTTGATGCGGGGAAAGTCATGCAAGACATTATTGAATTGGCAAAGAAAATAAAAGAAAAGTTGAATAATACGTTAGAACAAACTCATGTATTGGATAATTCAATTCAAAGTGTTGCTTCAGCTACAGAAGAACAGTCAGCATCTATTCAGGAAATGGCATCAACAATTGACGTTGTATCAAAATCAGTTGTTGAAACAACTCATGAAATGTCTTTGATTAAACGATCATCGGAAGAATCTTTGAAAGCAGCCATGACAATCAGTGAAGAATCACAACATCTTTCGGGCAGTGTTTCTAATATTCAGAAAGAGATTGAAAAATTTAAGGTGGATGATTAAATGGCTAAAACGAATCCATTTAAGAAAACTAAAAAGACTGCCACTCAATATTTGAGGGAAGAGTTTGAAAAAGAAGAGGGTCTTGATACTTCCGATGAAGATGTTAGTAATACTAATTTTGATTTATACATTGCACCTGTATGTGAAAAAAGATGTATTAAATATTTAAATGGTTGTAAAGGATTCTTTACTATTAGCAAAACGGCTTGGTTGAAGTGTCCAGATTTTAAAATGAAACGAAAAGAAAAATCGGAGGATGAAGAAATAGAAAATGATATTGTGGAAGAAGTTAAACCAAAGAAACGGGAAAGACCAAAGAAAGGTGATAAATAATTGAATAAGAACAATAGATATACAATTGTATTGGCTGATTCTGCTGAAGGATTAGTTGAAAAAGTCAATCAGAGGATTGATGAAGGATGGGAACTTATTGGTGGCCATTGTGCTTTTCCTAATGGAACGGTGATTATGTTTTCCCAATCAATGGTTTTTCGTCAAAAAATTCCTATTAAAAAGATGATTTAAAATGGTGGGGTGGACACTTCAAGGTTCATCCCAATTTTTATTTGGAAATTCACTTGCCAAGTTGGGCAGATTGTGGTATACTGGTTTTGTTGGTGAAGAAATCCAAAAATTGACAATAAAGGAGTTTAAACTATGATTTATTTTACTGCTGATCTTCATATTGGCCATGAAAACATTGTTAAATATTGCCAACGCCCCTTTAAGAATGCTGGTAAGATGAATACAATTCTTAAAAACGTATTCAATGATATCGTTAAAGAAGATGATACCACTTATTTTCTTGGAGATTTGGCTTTATTTTCTGAAACCCAAAAGGCTGCACTCCAACAGGTTATTCAAAATTTGAATGGTAAAAAGAAATTGGTTCTTGGGAATCATGATATTATGAATCCATTTACCTATCAGGAAATTGGTTTTGCTGGTGTGCACACTTATCTTGATCGTTATTTTAAATGGGAAAATAATGTTTATCACGTCCATCTTTCCCATGATCCTTGTGTGGCACAGGTTCCTAATTCTATTTGGATTTGTGGCCACGTTCATAATATTTTCAAAGCGTCTTACAGTAAAAAATTGAATAGTGTCATTGTTAATGTTGGTGTTGATATGTGGGATTTTAAACCTGTTTCATTAAATGAAATTTTTGAATTGGCTTATATGACAGTTCAGAATTGTAAAGGTGATTGGGAAATGATTCAGAAAAATTCCCAATTTGAAGTAGAATATTAAAAGGGGAAGGATATCCTTCCCCTTAAATAATTTAATCATAATTTTGATTATTTGAATTCATATTTAATTGTTTTTCAATTCTTAATTTCAAATCTTCTGGGATATCAAACGATCCATTAGATTGTTTTTTAAGAGGAATTGTCTTATTATTTCTTTCCTTTTGGTGTGTAAATAAAATCCAAAATTCATCAGTATTAACCAATGGCAAATGTGCAGCTTTCCACATAGCATCTTTTGTATTACTAAACGCATTAATCAAAAATTCTTCGTCAACAGTCCTAGTACGATTTTTATTTTGTTGTTTGGCTATTTCAATATCTGTAACTACCCAAATAATAGATGTATAATAACCAAGACCTTTTAAAAATGCTTGATATTCTTGAAGTTTAGTAAAATTGCCACCTGTAACATCTAACAAAACATTTGGTAATTTGCCCATGTTAGAATTAAAAAATTGTAGTTGAAATTTACTTAAATATTTTCTATCTGAAATGAATTCATATAATGCGGTACTGTCTTGTGTATTTCTAAGATCTGGGATGTGCCCTCCAAAAGGTCTCAATAATTCTTCTTTGTCTTCTTCATTTGTTAATATTGATAATTTTCTTTTTAATATTTTAATATAAATATCTCCAATATCGTCAATATTCATTATTTTAGCGTCAATTGGAATTGACGTATTAGATTCATGAGTTTTTCCACTTCCGGGACCACCCGTGACGGTCACGGCATGGCCATATTCAGGATAGGTCTTTCCATTAAAAGTCACGACTTTATTTTCTAGAAGACCATCCATTCCACGAGAATCAAGTATGGCATCAAATAAGTTAAGTTTAATAGGGTCTGGCATATACAATTCACCTTCTATAATATAAGAATGTTTCATATTAATTTAGTTTTGGGGGCATTTGCACAATGGCAAAATTAGACATGTTTACAAAAGGACGTAAGCCTTACATTTATGAAATTCAAAATCATCCAACTGATTTGGACGAATGGGCAAAAAATTTAAATAAAAGAATTCTACAAGAGTTTCAATATTTAAAATCAATTGAAGATAATAAAACATATCTTCTTCATCTTAAATTTGAAGAATTGAAAGAATATGTTTCAAAAATTGATAAGAGAAAAATCAAATCCGTTTTTGAAAAGACACAAAATTTTGATGATATGATGGAGTTTATGAAGAGAGAAAAGAATGATATTAAATTTATTGATGCAGACAAAGAACCATATAAAACAGATTGGTTAATTCTTAGAATGTTTGTTTCAACATTATATTGGTCTCAAAATCCTGGCAGGAATTTAAGATATCTTCTTCAAATTAATGGAAAATATTGTGGAATGTTTTCCCTTGCAAGTGATGTAATTGCGATGAGTGAAAGAGACAATTATATTGGATGGGATAAATCCGTTAAGATTGAAGGCCCAAAAAGACTGAATAATACTTGTATTGCTTCGTCAATTGTTCCAACACAACCAATTGGTTTTATGGCAACTGGTGGTAAACTCATGTGTCTTTTACTTCATTCACACTTCTTTCAGAAAGCTTGGAAAGAAAAGTATGGTGATGTTCTTGTAGGAATGACAACTACATCTTTATATGGAATCAATTCACAATATAATGGAATGCCTAAATATTGGAAAACTCTTGGGGTCACGAAAGGAAGTATAATTCTTTCCCCTTTGGAAAAAACATATTCCGAAATAAGAGAATATTGTTTAAAGAGAGCTAAAATTGATAAAGATTTTGGTAAAAAATATGATGATGCTTTGAATGCAAAGAATGATACATGTGCTACCGGCCCAAAACAGAATGTATTAAATCTGTATTACAAGGAATCTGGTTTTAAAGCTTTAATGTCTCAACATAAAATTCAAACAAGAGATTTGCAATCTGGTTTTGAAAAAGGTATTTATTTTGCTAGATATTATGATAATACAATTGATTTTTTGCAGGGTAAAATAAATGAAGATCAATTAATTCCAAGAAAAGATTTTGATTTTGATATTCATGATTTGAATTCAATTGTTGATTATTGGAAAAGAAAATATGCCAACAATAGACTATTAAAAACAATGGAAATGGATTCAAAATATCAAGAACAGTTTTTTCATGATAAGATTTTTGAAATTGATGATATCAAAGAATTTGTTCGAGTGTATGGAAAAAAAGAGGCTTGACACCAAGCCTCTTTTCTGTTATATTAGAACCATCTTGAGAAAGGGGATTTCCTTCATGAAAATCACTGTAATTATTCTTTTTTGACCATTCCATATATTCAGAATATTCGTTAATTTCACTTGCTTGTATTATCAGTTTTTTTATCTTTTGGATTGACATTTTTCTCATCAACTTTTTTAGATACTTTTTCTTGTTGTGATATCAATGATTTCACTTTCTTATAAATGTCTTTTTCTTTCATACTAAATCGCCTGCCTAAATCATATTTGATTTTGAAACAAAAAGTTTCAAATTCAATAAAACAAAGGATTCTGAATTTTTCGTTTTGTATTTGTCAAGTGAGCTATCCACGATGTTCCATTTTAACTTTATCGATACGAAAAAAGGGACCGGCCTATTTTGGTCAGTCCCTTCTTTGATTCCCTATTTTTAGGCAGTAATCGTAATTACACCGTAGAAGTCGGGACGAAGCATCGTTGTAGCATAACGAGTGCGTGCCATGATAGTAGGCATTTCTTGGTAAGTCACGGGCGTCAAACGAATAGGAACGTAAGGAGAATAGACAAAACCCGTCTCATGAGGCTGCTTACCCTTGAAGCCCATGAGAATCTTGTCATTTTCAACAAGAGGACTGACAAAGATATCATACTGACCTTGGACAGATCCAGCCTTGACAGTGCCAATGCTCATTCCACCATTATCAACGTTAGAACCACTTGGCTGCCAACCATTCATAGAACGGAAGAGAGCGGCCGTAGCAGGACTACAAACCATGAACGTAGCACCAGAAATATGTGTTGATTGGAAAATCTTAGCGTTAAGTTCTTCAACCTTAACCATAAGAGTTTTATACCATTCCTCTGGGCCTCTTGTCCAAGTTCCGGGCATTGTCTTGCTCCAAGAATTTGAATGGAAAGCACCAGTAAACAACTTGTAAAGAATTTCAGAGTCAATTTCGGTCAAGATAACTTGTGAAAGAGTATCAACAATCTTATCTTCACCATTTTCGCCAAATTCTGCTTCAACTTTAATGTTAGCTTAGACTTTCATCTAAGAACAGACTATATCTTCAACTTTTTCATTTAAAATGAATGAAGTTGTTGGGCACTGTTGATATATTATCGCTTGTGATAGCTCAATATCTAGTCGTTGAACCTTCTCCATACTTTTATTCACTTTCAGGAGCTTGGATGCTGATTACCCATTGTGATATCCTTAAATTTTTCAAACATTCACACTTGCCGTTTCCAGCTATGTTGTAGTATTAAGGCTTTAGGGACTTCCAGCAATTCACCCAATTGTTTTTCCTAATTATTTCTAATTAGGCGACCTTTGAAACAAAGTCTTCAAGGAACTCATCACTTTATCTTTAACTTCGTTCGTTAAAGAGTGGACTATATCTTCAACTTTTTCATTTATATGATTTAAGTTGTCGGGCACTTATGGATTTTTATTGACTGTCATGTCTCAAATCCTAGTCTCTGAACCTTCCGCATACTAAATTTGACATTCAGCGGCTTGGCTGCTGATTAACCCCATGCCTCAATCATTTTCAAACCTTCACGAATACCTTTTCAGGTTGCGTTGTAGTTGATTGATTTTTAGGAGTCTTCCAGCAATTCACCCGATTTATTGTATTGATATTTCTATCAATAGGAACCAATAAGTTTAGCTCCAGCTAGCGCCTAACTTACGAGAAACCGTATCAACAGGAATAGACTTCAGGACAGGACGAATCTTGTTGAAAGTCTGGTCAGCACCAAAAGGAATGACCTTTTCCCAATTCTTGTAATAATCCCAACGGAAACTGTCAGCGGCATCACCAATAGCCGTGCTAAAATTCAGAACAGCCTGACGAGTATTAATATTTACACTGCCGACAAGATTAAAAGCTGTTCCATTAACAGAAGCAACAAGCTGACGAACATCACCATTTTTAAGAACCTGAGCAACAGGAATATCAGCATTTGCTGAATCGTCATGCATGATAAGCATCAACGTTCCTTCTGCCCATTCACCAGTAATAACATCATTATAAGTTGTCAGATTACCAGCACCCGTAAGAGTGTCGGTTGTCACATGACTGGCTTCCATTGGGGTAGAATGCTTACGACGGTCGGCTGCATTCGTCCATGGATATATTGTATTTCCAGTTGTTTCATTAACAAAGTCAAGGAAACGAATAGTTCCCTGTGCAGACTTTACAGGTTGAACTCCGACAATTTGCTGAGCAATTGTATTAGGATATACACGTTGAACGAGTGGAAGCGTAACCTTAGGGATATAAATACATCATATCATACTCTTTCGAGTGTGGATGGACTATATCATCAACTTTGATTGAATAAATAACCTCGGAGAAATTTATTCATATTTTGTTAAAATTTGAGTAATTGTTTCCATTAATTTTTCAGGGGTGTCATAATATACAATTTCATAGTTATACCCTTGTTTTATAGCTTGTTCTTTTTTATATAGGACAGATTCAATAGGCTCGAAACTCCGACCTTTACTTTCAATAAATAGGTTGTATTTCGGAATATAAAAATCTGGAATATGGCGTTTTCCATTCTCCATTTTTATCATGGAATCTTCATATTTAAATTTTAAATTCAAATTTGTTAAAATTTCTGCGACAAATACTTCTAACGGACTCCGGTATGAAATATTTTGATATAAAAATTTTGAAGACCCATTAAGGGGACATTGTTTCATAAATAAACGAATTCGTTCTTGTTTTTCATCATCCGATAAATTGTTCCAATATTCTTTTTGTGATATTGATTTATTACGTGAGACTTGTTCTTTATATTCCTCTGTTCTTGATTCCATAAATATTTTCATTGATCGAGAAATTTTTTCTTTAATTTGAATTTTTTCTTCATTTGTTTTATTTAAACGAGTTCTGACAATTTTTTTATTA
>DAOOWV010000039.1:0-6444 GCA_035371485.1 Candidatus Dojkabacteria bacterium
AAACAACATAAAAAAGTCTTAGTGCAATTTTTCGCAAAAAGTTATTGAATTCACTATCTTATCAGTAGTTTATAATAGTTTTAAAAAAATTGCAAACGTGGTACTATTGGAGTTATGAATTATGAGTTATGAGTTATTAGTTATGAATTATGAGTTATGAATTATGAATTAAATTTAAAAATACTTATTTTTGTCTTTGGTGGGTGTTTTGGGGCTGTTTTTGCTTCATTATTAGGTAATATTGCATATAGAAAATCCTTCAAAAAAATAATCAAAGGTTATTCTCACTGCGAAAAATGTAAAAAACAACTTTCTTTTGTTCAATTAATTCCTGTTTTGGGATGGGTTATTAACAAAGGAAAATGCCCACATTGTAACTATTCGGTTCCAATAATCTATCCACTTTTTGAATTTATGATGTTTTTAATTGGAGGTATGGTAAGCGTAGGTTGTTTTAAGTCAGGAATTGATTGGGTTGTTATAGCTGGCTTTTTTATTTTAGGGTATTTGGCAATTTATGACTTACTCTTCTATGAAATTGATGACAAATTAGTTAATTTCATTTCGATTTTAGGTTTTGGAATTTTGGTTCTCAGGTTGTTTTTGAAGATTGATTTTCCTTATGTTGAAAATACTATTTTGATTTTTGCAATTTGGGGAATTTATTTTCTCATAACCAAATTATCAAAGAAAACCCTAATAGGTATGGGCGATTTTAGATTTTTTACAATGTTATTATTGATAGTTCCTTGGCAAAAGTTTGTTGCAGGATTTTGGGCAGGAGGTGTGATTGGCGGTATTGTGGCTATGTTTGTAATTTTACTTAAGCGTAACTCGTGGAGAGGTACTAAAATCCCATATATTCCACTATTTTCATTAGGTATATTTTTAGCTTGGTATATGGGGTGGGATGTAATTGTACAAGTATGGGTGGATGTGCTAATATTGTATAAAGATTTGTAGATTTTAATAATGATACTCTTTTGCCCAATATGAAACTCATTTTGAAGAAAGAAAATAAACTTAAGTTCTGTAATGTGAGCCCTGTTGTCAATTCAAGTGCATTTACAATTGTTGAGCTACTATTGGCAATAACAATTATCGGTTTATTATTTGGTGGAGGCATTGGTGGGTATTTAGGCTTACAAAAAAGAACAGCTGTTGACCAATCTGCAATGAACTTAAAAAAGGATATTGAGTACATGAAGCATGCAGCATTATTGAACCGTAGTGATAGCAATGATCAACGATGGGTTTCAGGTTTTGCAATAAGAATTTATAAAGATGGGGATGTGTACAAGTACAGGAAATACAAGTATTGTTCTGATGCAACAGGTTTTAAGTCATACTCTACACCTTTACCCATAACTCAGGCAATGTTTGTTAACAATAAAACTGTTTGTGATGCGAATAATCAATTCATTTCATTTGAAAAAAATGAAGAGATTATTATTGACAAGAGAGTAGGCAAAATAGATAGTTTTATTGGAAGTTTCAATACTCAACTAATAGTGTTTGAGACTATTACAGGTGAAATGAGTTTTTATAGACTTGATTATTCAAATAATTTCAGAAAGGTTATTTCAAGCAATTCTCTGGAAATAAAGCTATGTTCTTCAGACAATCGGGCCAAGCGTGGTATTATCGTAAATCAAGACTCAAGAATTCAGTTAAATTATTTGACCATCGATGATTGTAATTAATGATAGTTGTTATGAAAAGAAATTATAAGACAATAAAATATTTGTCTAAAAAAAACAAAGCTTTTACTCTGATTGAAGTTTTGATATCTGTTGCTTTGATTGCAGTCATGGCTACGGCTTATTTAGAGCTGATGATTTCAATTGATAAGCGTTCAACCAAGTTGGAAATAGAAGACACTGCACAATCTATAGCAATTGAAAGTATTAATAGTATTAGGAAAATAAGGCTTGATGCAGATGGGTGGAATGATATTGTTGAAACAATAAATTCTGGAAGTGAGTTTGCATATAAATATGATTTTAATAGTAATAGTTTTGTTCCTGATCCTGGAAAGGCTCTTGTTGGAACTGGTGGGACGTTATTAAATTATTCTGAATTTAATAGTTTTTGTACCGATCCAGTAAATGAAGGATATTGTGATTATTCAAATGAGTCTCAATTCAGAAGAGATCTAAGTTATGGAGACGTTTTTTCCGTTTTAGTTTCAGGTAAAAGAATTGATGACGTCGATGGTCCAAGGTTAATAACAATATATGTTGGGTGTAACCCAAGACAATCGTGTGATACATTCGTAAAGTTGAGTACGGTAGTGTATCATTATTAACAAGTAATAAGTAACAAGTAATGAAGAGAGGTCAAAAAATTCAAAATTTTCGAAGAGCGTTTACACTTTTGGAATTACTAATTTCTATGGCTGTAATGTCTGTTGTTATGTTAATAATGGGGCAATTGCTTATGACTTCTTTTCGTGTAAATTATAAATTAAACGCAAGGCAACAATTATTAACAGATATTGATGTGACTAACCGTATATTGACTTACAATATCCAAAGTTCAAAGTCTACAGGTGTTTCTGATATGTGTCCTTCAGCTAACACATTAAAACTTGAAAGAAACGATTCTGACAGTAACATGTTTTCTATATATCTTAACCAGGATCCAATCAATAATTTAATATTCAAAAACGATACAACTGGGGCAGAAACTGTTTTAAATTCAGATGAAACACAGATTATGAGTTTTGATGTAGAATGCACTGAAGATACCTTCGGAAATGTACAAGTTATTGCAACGGTAAAAGCACAACCAAGATATGGTTTATATAAAGATGAAGTATTTGTTGTTCGACAAATCGTAATAACTACAGAAACGTTTGAGGTAGGATACGAGTAAGCTTGCAACTAAATCATCAAATTGTTAAAATAAAAATATGATTAACAAAAAATTTAACATATACAAAGAGTCGCAAGTTTTGGTTATTGTGCTTGTTGTTATGAGTATTGTTGGAATAATTGTTTTCGCACTAACGAGTAGAGTGTTAAGAGGTATGAAAGAATCTACAGAAAGAAAAGTTGCTAATACTGCTTATTCCGAAGCTATGGGTACTTTAGATAAGTCTTATAATTTGTTTCAAAAATTAGATCCAAATCAAGTAATGCCAAATGATTGTGGTATTACTGGTGATAAGATAACCTGTAATTTTGACTCGAGCCAGCAAGGATGTGGAAATAGTACTGTAGTTATCGACTATCAGAATGTAATACAAAAAAGTGATGTAAAAAAGGATGATGTACTTGAAGTAAATGTGTCGGGGTATGAAGGACCATCAATCAATATAACGGTTGATAGTGGTTTGGGAGCGACGTTATTAGTTAAAACAATTGGTACAGATGGTGGTTTATCTCCGTCATATACCGTTTTGAATGAAGCAATGCTTTCGAGTTGGAGTGCTAATACTCCTCAAACATTTCAAGTTTCAACCATATCTGGTTTCATTCCTAAGGTAATAAGAATAAGACCTTTGTATAGTGATGCAACTATTACCGTTACCGGAGCAGGTAGTTATGGTTTACCTAAACAACAAAGATCCTATACAGTAACCACAACTTGTGGTGGAGGTACAGCAAGTGCAGTTACAACAAAATTAGTACGTGTCGAATGGCTTTATCCTGGAGTTCCTGCACCTTTTGACTTCGTACTTTATAGTGATGATGGTACCTTGAAAAAATATTGAAACTAGTGTACTATGTATTTGTTAAGTTAATATGGCATTCTTTAAAAATGAGTACTAGAGTTTTATTTGTTGATGATGAATCAGTTTTTATTGATCAATATTCTGATTTAATAAAAGTGCTGGGTATGGAAGTAGCTACAGCTTTAAATGGGCGGTTGGCTCTTGAGTCTCTAGCAAATGAAAAAGATCAAATAGATGTTGTGTTATTGGATTTAATGATGCCTGGAATGACTGGGGCGGAAGTATTACGTGAAATTAGAAGTGACAAGAAGAAATATGGTAACCCCAAAGTTGTTATTCTTAGTAACTTAGCTAGTGAGCCAATGATTAAAGAAGCCTTTGGGCTTGGTGCAGATAGTTATTTAATAAAGACGGAAGTTACTTTTGATGAATTAAAGAAGGAAATAGAGAAAGTTTTATCAAATGATAAATGATAGGTGATAAATGAAAAATCATTAAAAATACAATAATGAATAAGGATGTTAAGGAAAAAGTTAAAAAAGAAGTGACTGAGACTAAACCCAAAAAGACCATAAGAATTCCTAAATTTTGGAAGTCTACATTATTTTGGGTGTTTCTTTTATTTCTACAGATGGGAATTTTGTATGGGATTTCATATTGGGGTTATCATAATAATAGGACTCCCTATTGGTTTGATAATTTTGTTCAGGAAAAGGGGATTTGGAAGATTTATGGGGTAAAAGTCATTAATGACAATTTTGACTTGAGGAGTGACCTAGTTCAAAGAGTTGGGAACAGGGTATTGATAAGTGGATTTGTTAGGGAAATGTACTACAATGATAATAGAGAGCTAGTTTGGCGTATAGATATTGGTGATGGGGAGGTGGTTAGTCTTAGTACTAGTGCTAACTGGGGTAAGTTTTATATTAATGATTGTTCTTCAAATGAATTGGATGATGTATGTAATCAGTTTGATTTTGAACTTGTTGAGGATAACCGTGATATATTTAATGAAGTAGCAAATCAGTACGTAAATCTAGTTTTAGTCTCAGAATATGATGTTGAGTTAAATGAATGGTTAAATCGAGTTGAGAAAATATATCTTACAAAATATTAGTGCACTATGATTAGTCGAAGCAATTTATTACAAAAGGTATTGATTTTAATAAATTTATTACTAATTGTAATTGTCTTTTCAACTGTTATTCTGATTTTTAAAAATAAAACCAAGTCAGTGGTTGTTAATGATGATTTGGAATCATTAGTTTATAAGCAAACACAAATGGATGAAGTACATATGTCATTGTACGGTATGCCTTCAAGAATTGAACGTTTTGTGTACTTTGGTAGTAATTGGACTACATTTGATTCAGAGGGTTACTATATTGCTTATCGAAGAGATAACGGTTCAATTTTGAACAGGAAAATTTGCAGATCGGTGATCAATATTGATAATAGAAGTGAGGGTGTTCTTTCGCTTCTAGATGATGAAGGGCGTGAAACAATAAGGATAAACCAAGGGCTTTTGATTGACAAGGGTTTTGATGGGGAATATGAAGAAGGATTGTATTATTATTGTGATGATAACTTGATGAAAACGGTTGGATGTCAATATTTTTGGAAATGAAAATAAGCAGATTAATGATATTTGCTTGTAGTTTTATTCTTTTTTGGTTATTGTTTGGTATTAATGATACTTTCGCATGTGATCATTGTAACAATAAGCCAGTAGGATCAAGGTGGTGTGTATATGGTGATAATCCAAGTGGTATTTATGGTTATTGGGAATATGAATGTAAATCAGCAACAGGTGCCTGTGGTACAACTGCAAGAGGTGAGAATTGTGAAATTCCGGGATATATTATATATGGATCTGCCAAGTATGCTCAGGATGGAAGTTGTGATACAAGTTGTAATGGAATACAAAAAAACGGTTTTATCTGTGGAGCAGTTTGGGTAAATTGGAATCAAGATAAATATTCATCTTATGTGGGGGCATGTTGTTCTCCAACTGCTCCTGGAAATCCGTCTAACTTGAGTTCTTCTCCAATTGGCGTTTTTAATACATCTGGTGATGTAAACCTTAGATGGAATGCTCCATCAAGTTGGGGAGAAGAGTGTGGATCTACAAATCGTTTTTATAACGTTGATGTTAAGCTTAAATCTTCGTCTACCTGGGATGAAAATAGTGGCTGTAAAAATCCGACCTCTGTTAGCTGTAATGCCATATCTCTTTCGACTTGTACGGAATATGATTGGAGAGTTAGGTCTAACAATTCTAAACTTCCAAGTGATTGGGTTTATGGTTCTTTTAAAACACCTTGTCCTCCTGAAATTAATACTGTTCAAATATCAAATGATGGTATAAACTTTCACAATCATTGTGGGAACAATAATACACAATTATCATGTGAAGCTAACCCTATGTGTATTTGGAATAGTGTAAAAACGAGATGTCAAGCATATTTAACCAATGAGGCTACTGGTAATAATGGAAGAATTTTTTCTTCATTTAAAAACAATGATAAACTCTTTGTAAAAAGTCACATTACTGATCCGGATGGATATTCCGATTTGGCGTCAATCGGGTTTTATTTGGACAGTCAGGATACATCACAACCTTCAAGACCTCTTTTGGCTTCCGTGTCAAGATCGAGATATGATAACGGAATGCTTTTACTAAAAAATATTTATGGTGACGGGAGATGGGCGCTAAGAGGTATTGGTTATATTGGAACGAGTCCCAATGACTATGCTTGTAATTG
>DAOOWV010000040.1:0-6399 GCA_035371485.1 Candidatus Dojkabacteria bacterium
CCTGGGATTGAAGAGGGCCAGTTTTCCTCCTTACACGCAATAGCAATTTCTGAATCTTCTGGAAATATTTATACTACTGAGTACTACGAAACAGAAAGAGTACAAAAATTTAGTTCAGACGGAAGTTTTGTACAAAGTTGGGGAAACCAGATAGAAAGGAAACAATTCCTGTAGCAGAAGTACTTGTCGACTTAAGAAATGACAGGGATTGGAGCAATGTCTTAAGAGAGGTTGATATTGATACTGGCAAATCATATATACATGGGCTTTCTGAAGCAGAAGGTGCATATTTACCATTTTATTTATATATACCAAAAGTTGAAGACTCGATAGGAGCTCGTGTTTGCCCCGGAGTTGATTCAATTGGCGAAATAAATACTGATTGTGAAAATGGCTATAACAAATTTTATGGAGAAGAGGGCATATCCAGTGTAAACTATACGGGCATCGATTATTGGAGAATTGAAGGAGTTGCTGGAAGTGGAGGAATGAACTTATTAACAGATGAAGCTGGAGACGATGAAGCTGGAGACGATGAAGCTGGAAATAACGAAAACGAAGATAACGAACAAGACGCTGAGAATGATCAACAACTATCTAGAACAGGAGAAGCAATTATTGTATTATTTTTGACATCATTGGTAACTATCTTAGTTTTAGTTTATCGTTTTGTACAAAGCAATAAACTAAAACAAAAAACGTAGATACAATATCTAAAAACAATAGTTAAAATTTTCTGTAGATAACCTTTTATTTCTGTGTTTCGTTTGATGTCGTGCCTGAATACTTGACATTTGTTGATTTTTTAGGTATTCTTACTATTGATAGAACGATAATACATTGTTCTGTCTAAAAAAAAAGAAAGGAGGTAGCTATTATGACAAAGACAGAAATGATCAAATTAGTTGCAAAAATGACTGATGTTCCTATGAAAAAGGCAACAGCAGCTGTAGATGCACTTTTGAAGGAAATGGCCAATAGTCTTAAAAAAGGCGATGAGGTCAAATTAATGAACCTTGGAAAGCTTTATGCAGTTAATGTACCTGCAAGCGTTAGAATGAATCCAAGAACTAGAGAGTCTGTGAAAGTTCCAGCTCATAAAGTTGTAAGATTCAAGGTAAGCAGCGTCCTTAAGAAGGCTGTTTGGTAAAATGAAATGAAAGCGGCTATTTAAGATTTATTTCTTCTGTAGCCGCTCTCGTGCTATATATTTTGTCCCAAATATATGAAACCTTATGTAGTTTCTTTGGTAAAAGATCCCTTATTAAAAAAAGTAGTTGAATTTCAATGTAGTAAAGAAAATCGTTGGAAATTTATAAGTGCTGAAGATTTTTCTCAATTTAACAAATTTCTTATTAACTATGATGTTGTTTTAGTAGTTATTGAAAGTATTATATATGACAAAAATGCTCTCGACTTAACCTTATATATAAAACAGGTTAATAACTGCATTGGAATTATTGTTATAAATAATAATTCAGATACAAATTTTTCAGAAAAAGCATACCAAATGGGGGTTGATTATATTTTCCAAATTCCTTTTGATCCTACTCTTTTCAGATTACAGACAATAAATCTTTTTAAAAGAGCTGAACAATCTTTTTATTTGGTACAAAAAATCACTAATCCTGCTCAATTCACTTCTTTATATAAAGAAAGATTTATCTATGAAAGACAACTATTAATTGACCTTGATTCTGGGACGGTTGCTTACAAGGGTGAAATAAAATCACAACTTGGTTCAAAAGAATCAAAGGTTGTATCTCTTTTATATCAAAACCTGCACGGTATTGTAACTCACGAAACAATAAAAAGTGTTATATTCCAAGATATTACGACATCAAGAGCCCGTGTATGTACGATTATGCGACGAGTAAAAAGTAAAATAAAAAATAAGTATGGATTAACAATTGAAAATATACATGGAAAGGGATACCGAATGAGAATTATGGGAATTAAGTTAAATGATTAATAATAAATTTTGGATTTTACTCTTTATTAATGTCTTTAATTTGTGCAAGTAAAGATAAGGCTTGCATTGGAGTAGTATCATCCAGTTGTATCGAATTAATAATTTCTTTAATTTTTTCCCATTTAGGATCGGTTAAATTTGAAAAAAGTGGAACTGATTGAACTTTGGAGGCTATTATTTTTTCACTTGGTAACTTAGAAAACAATTTCTTTTGCTCAAAACCAGATAAAATTTGCTCTGCTTCATCAAGTATTTCTTCCGGAATTCCAGCAATCTTAGCAACATAAACCCCATAGCTTTTATCAGTTTCCCCTTCTTCAATTTTATAAAGAAACGTTACTTCCTTTTTATCATCCGACTCCAGTACAGATACTGTAAAATTTTCAATTCCAGATGTGTAATTTTTTAATTGTATAAGTTCATGGTAATGTGTCGCAAAAAGTGTAAATGCTCCAACTTTTTCAGCAATATGTTTGGCAATAGCCCATGCTAAAGATACTCCATCATAAGTACTTGTCCCTCTTCCTATTTCATCAAGCAAAACAAGACTATTTCTAGATGCATTTTTAAGAATATTTGACATTTCACTCATTTCCACCATAAATGTACTTCTACCAGAGGATATATCATCTGATGCCCCTATTCTCGTAAAAACTCTATCACAAACACTAAATTCGCAAGATTCCGCAGGAACAAAACACCCAATTTGTGCCATTAAAATAATCAGAGCTACTTGACGTAAATATGTTGATTTACCTGACATATTAGGCCCAGTGATAATATGAACAAAAGATTTTTCATCTAAGGTTGTTGAATTAGGAATAAATGTCTCTTTGAGCACTTCAGATACAATCGGATGTCTTCCATTAGTAATGCTAATTTTTCTATCAGAAATTGATAATACTTCAGGTTTTACATAGCCTCTTAGCACCGAAATATATGCAAAATTTGATATAAGATCAATATAACCTAGTTCTATTGATACTTTTTGTAATAATGAAGTTCTTTTATAAATTGATTCAACAAGTTCATTAAAAATTGATAACTCTAAGTTAATAATACTGTTTTCTGCCTGAATAATTCTTTTTTCCAACTCAATCAACTCTGCAGTTGTAAATCTAGAGGCATTTACTAAAGTTTGCCTGTGGATAAAATTAGATGGGATAGCGTCTTTGTATCTATTTGTAATCTCAACATAATGTCCCCATATTTTATTTCTTTTAACCTTTATTGTAGAAATATTTGTCTCTTTAATGAGACGTTCCTCTAATTCTTTTAACAATCTTCCACCTTCGTTTGCAAAGGCAAATGCAGTATCAAACTCTTCTGAGAAACCTCCCTTAATATATCCTCCAACAGACAAATCGTTTGAAGGATTATCTCTTATTGCTTCCTCAATATCAGTTATAATTTTTTTTTATTTCAGATATTTCATCTAAATTTTGTTTCCATTTTAATAACAAATCTTTATCACAAAGTGTAATGAATTTCGACAAAGAATCTTTAATTGCTAACAAATCTCTTGGAATACAACGGCCACTTCCTAATCTTCCAATTATTCTTTCAATGTCTGATATTCCCTTTAAATTGTTTCGAGCCTCTTCAAATTTGTTGTCATTAATGTAAGTTTCAACATCGTCAAGTTTTTTTATTATTTGGTCTCTATTTATGTGAGGATGAGTTATTAGATTAAATAGTAAACGAGCACCCATTGCAGTTTGAGTTTTATTCAAAACTGAAAATAAATCTGCACCACATCCATTTTGATTAACAATATTTAAACTTCTTATTGTAACAGCATCTAATATCATACTATCGTAAATATCATATTTTTGTGGTGTTTTAATATGCTTAGGAATTTCGAACTGAGTTTCAACTATATAACTAAATAATAAAACCAATGAATCAGTTTGTAATTCATCCTTTTGAAATCCAACTCCTCCCCAATTATGAATTTTATAATGTGACATTATCAAATTATTTATCTTTTCCTTATCAACTGCTTTAAAATCTAGTGGATGAACGATATATAATGACAAATCCTCAGGTAAATTATTCTGCCCTATTATTATTTCTGATGGAGATATTCTTTCAAGTTCTGTGAGTAATTCACGCCCTGTTCTTAATGTTGTACAAGAAACATCACCAGTTGAAATATCTGTAACAGCCAATCCATAAATTCCCCTATCAAAAGTCAAAGCAACTAAATAATTATATTTGTTTGAATTTAATAGCTGAGAATCCAAAATAGTTCCCGGAGTAATCACCCTTGTAACCTTTCTTTTTACGATTCCTTTAGCTAAAGCAGGATCTTCAACTTGCTCAGCAATTGCTATGGTATAACCTTTTTCAACCAGTTTGGGCAAATACGTATCCAACGCATGATAAGGGAAACCGGCAAGTGCAGTATTATCTTTGTTTTTATCACGAGAGGTAAGAGTTATTTCAAGTATTTTTGATATCAAAACAGCATCATCCCCAAAAGTTTCATAAAAATCGCCCATTCTAAACAACAAAATAGCATTCTTATACTGACGCTTGATAGCATTGTACTGAGACATAAGGGGAGTCATTGTTTGTCAGGGGTTATAAGTTATAAATGATAAGTCATAAATCAGATATTTAAAGTAAAAGTATAATAACATATTTATAAGACATATAAAAGATATACACATTGAACTAAAATAGAAGCAAATTGTTAACTATTTTTTAGTATAAGCGATTGTTCAGATGTGGAGATTAGATTAATACATTGGTTAAAATGTCTGTCTAACAATTCTTGCCTCAATATAAAGCCACAAATTCCTAAATGAATGTATGACTTCAAAATTGTCTGAACTTCTTCATAAGATGTAAGATGAAGCTGAATAAATGTTGGTATTTTTGATAAATTAGCTTTTCTTACAATTTCTTCAATAATTCCACTCATTATACTTGAAGTATATTGTTTGGGTTCTAAATCAGATGAAGAGAATATGTTCAAAACTAAGGTATCAATATCAATAACTATATAGTCAATACCATCTTCAACAAATGCATCCCAATCATAAACAAGTGAAGGATACATTATTGTAGCTCCAACCTTAAGTAATGATGACCTCCTAAAACCTGCAGTTCTTATCACTTGTTGGATCATCTGGACATCAGCTCCTGTACGTGAATTCTCTATAGTAAACCATATATTTCGTTTTCTATAAACTGTATGGAGTTTTCTTAATGCAATTAAAATGCTTGGTAGTAAATCTCGATAAGGATCAAATCTTTCAACATCCAATACAGGGTGATCCTTCAGTTTATTATAAAATTGAACCTTAGTAGGAATATCAATAGAAAGAGCAATTGATTTGTCACTTGCCTCACTTACTAATGGGATAATTGTTTCTATAATCTTATTAAAATATTCTTTTCGGTTAGGAGTTTTTAAACCGTAGTATGGAGAAATTCCAATCTTTTTTATTACGTCTTTTATACTAATAGAAAACAATCCTTCAACAGCATTTGATTTAGAATATTTAGGTACTTTAAGATTTTTACCTACATCTACCCAGACTTGTGTTATTAATTTTTTATCAACAAATTCATTCTTATCAAAACTAATTTGAGATTCTGGCAACTTAACCTCGGGAACTTCTATTGAAACATCATCTTCTTTCTCAATTATTTTTTCTTCAAGCTTTTCTTTTGCTCGTTGTTCCAATGCAGAAACAAAATCATCGGACGTGGGATAAATCCTTCCTTCTTTGGTTTCTATTCTTATTGACTCACCATTTTTAAGTATCCAAGTAGCAGTATATGTATTAGTTAATACTGGAATATCTCTAGCTGTAGCCTCAACTGTAAAATCGCTTGCTACTGAACCTTCATCCGAAATAACAGCAATAACCTTATCCAATAATGGGATAAATCTACTATCAAGTCTATCAGTTACGAGAATTAAATCATTTCTAAACAAAGTTTGTGCTATTGTTGCACTTTCAGAACTAAATTCATGATTTACAAGCATCACTCTTCCATTTATTACTCTATCAATTCCATTAGTTACTGCACTAACAATAAGCGGAAGAGTATTCTTCTCTTGTTTTTTCAATGGCATAGTCTTATCCATCTTTTTAACAAGTTTGTCGAGAAACTCAATATCAATTGCTGGGATTTCCTCATTATTTGATAAAACATAATCAAAGCTATCTTTAATTTGCAACAACCAAAGTTGTCCTGAAGCATAAACCCACTCTATTTCTAATTCCTTACTTAACCCTTTTTCCAACATTACTGACATCTCGGTTAATTGTTGGATAAAGACATCATCTAGTTTAGATTTCTTTTGCCAAGGAACCGTAATATCAACTTTTTTTTGCCCATTTAGTTGTTTTTTATTTGGCAAATCTCTAACCATCATCCATTCCTGCGGGGATACAATTTTTTCTATA
>DAOOWV010000041.1:0-6259 GCA_035371485.1 Candidatus Dojkabacteria bacterium
TATTTCAAATACAATAACAATTCCACCTTCTTCTTTTGGAAATACATCTTTCTATTGGACAATTACATCATTTGGAACAATTGGAAGTATTACTCAAAATTCTTCAACATATTATCAATATATTGGAAATTTATCTATTGACTATTGTACAGGAGTTAATCCATTTGGTTTAACATTAAATTTCACATTGTATGATGAATCTACAAAAAATAAATTGAATGGCTCTTTTGAATCAACATTTACATATTTTTCATATGGTGGAAGTGGTGCTTATTCAAAAACACTTTATTTTTCTTCTATTAATCAAAATAAATCAAATTGGATGTTTTGTATAAATTCAAGTGCAAATGCATCATTTAGTGGTACTGCAAGTTATTATGCAGACTTTTATGATAGAAGGGAATATATTTTTTCAAATGCAACAGTAGGTAATTTTACTCAAAACATCCCTCTTTATTTATCGTTAATAGCGGATACAGACGTTGTAACTGTAACAGTTCAAGACCGAAATTATAATCCTATTTCAGGAGCATTAGTTTATATTCAGGAATGGAATGTTGGGACAAATACTTATTCTACAATTGGAATGTTTAATACAGATTCAAATGGTAATGGAATAATAAATCTTGAATTGTATAATAAATGGTATAGAGCAGTTGTTTCTATAGACGGAGAAATAGTTAAAACTACAGATGTTCAAAAATTAGCTGATACAACTTGGTTTATAAATGTTGAATTAGCAACTGCAAATCCTTATGAATTATTTGATAGCATTAGTCACGGATTAACTTTTGATAATGAAACAAACATAACTACTTTTGTATGGACTGATGGTTCAGGATATATTCAAAGTGGATGTTTGTATATTTATAATAATACAAATACAGGATATTCTCTTATACATTCGGAATGTGTTTCAAGTGTTGCTGGAATAATAAATTATTTATTACCAGGAGATGGGGATTATCAGATAGTTGGGACAATTTATCTAACTCCTGATTATAATGTTTCAAAAGTAATAGATGTCTTATTTGTTCAGATAGGAGTTCCAGAATTAACAAGAATAGTATCTCCTTTTGGTAAGATACTAACATTTTTATTCGTTGGTGTTGCTACGTTCTTGGGGGTTTCAGTAGGAAGTCCTATTTGGGGTTCAATGCTTTTAATTGGTTCTTTATTCTTAACATTTAAATTAGGATGGATAAAGTTATCTAGTGCTATATTGTGGGGACTACTTTCAGTAGTTATAGTAATTATATTCAGACAAAAAAGGAGAGTAGGATAAATGGCAGAAGGAAATCCAACATTAACTAAAATATTGATGGCATCATTAGTTGCAACATTTTTAATTGCTATAACCTTTGGTGCTTATTCAGAGTTTATAGTACTTAACAACGCTACAATAGAAGATAAGTATTCAGAAGCATTTAATACAATTGGTGCACAATATGGTAATTTTGGAAATTATGGTAATTTTGGAAATCTTGCAAAAACAACTTCAGATCAAGGATTAGTTAAAAATATATTCAGCTTTGGTAAAAATGTAGTATCTGGTACAGTTAATGTATTTGTTGTAGGATTAGATGCTATAGGAAGTTTCTTTTCAATGATACCTATAATAAGTAATGTTGTAGAATCTATAGCATTAGTTATACCTGGTTTCCAGGCTTTATTAGGATTATTAACAACATTAATAGTATTGTACATTGGAATGAGATACATACAATCAACTTCAAATAAATATGAATTGCCTTAAAAAAAATTAAATAATATAGAAAACAAAAAATAAAATGACAAGAGAATTATTAACATTTATGAATACTTCAACAAGTGGAGAAGGAATGGAGGGTTTAATAAATTGGGTAAATGTATCTTCTGGAAATTGGTTTATACCTTTGTTTTTAGTTGTATTTTACATTTTATCTATTTATGTTGCTTCAAAGTCTGAATATAAATTAGGGGGATGGGTTCTTTTACTTAGTCTTGCTTTTTTCATATTAGCAATGATATTACAAACTGTTACTCAGTTTAATCAAATGGTAATATTTGCATTTGGAATAGGCATAATCGTCGGTGTAGTAATAACTTTTATTGAAAACTCGTAAAATGATAAATAAAAAATTAAATAATAAAGTAAAAGAATATCAATGTTGTAAATGTGGGCATAAATGGAAGCAAAGAGGAAAACACAAACCAAAAAAATGTTCTTCTTGTGGAAATCCCAATTGGGATAAAATAGATTTTAAACAGATGGTTAAACTAATTGTTGGAGATTTCTGGAAATAGATATTTAATTATTAGATGTTGGAAAATCTATGTTGGAAAAATCATTTAAAATTGTTTATATAATACTCTTTTTTAACTTTTTTAACTAAACTAAAACAAACCAAAAAATGGCATCATTTAATCTACAGTCATTCATCATCTCTGTAGTAATTGTTGGTGTAACATTGGTCATTGGTATTTACATATCTGATCAGATTGGTGATCAGTTAACAGATGATTCTGCTGCACAAAATGCTGCAGAAGCAGTTGTTACTGCACTTTCTACAGGTACATCTTGGATATCAATCCTGGTTGTTGTAGGATTCGCTACAATAATCTTAACAATGTTGACATCTGGTCTAGGTAGTGCTGCTGCAGAAGCAGGAACACCATACTACTAAACCTAACAGTTACTTTGTAGAGATTATGTAGAAGTTGTGTTGCCCCTACAGCTAAAATCAAAGGGGAACTGGAGTAATCTGGGAAGCCACCAAAATTAAATAACAATAAAAATGGCAAGAAGTCAAGAATCAACAAATTTGCAGAAGTTAATTATTTCAGTTGTTATAATTGGAGTTGTGCTTATTCTCGGAATTTATATTTCAGATAGCTTACAAGATGTTACTAAAGACACTAATACTCCAGGAACTATATTAAATGAGAGTGTAACCTTTGTTGCGACAAATACTCCTCAAACTTTGGGTGTTTCAGGGTTAGAAGACGTTGTTTGTACAACAACTCCTATTCAAGTTCTAAATAATACAAAAGCAGGAGCTTCTCTTGGAGTGACTAATGTTACTCTAACATCCTCTTGTACTTTGCTAAATGCAACAGCATTAGCATCCTTTATAGGAAATGGAACAGTATATGTAAGTTATAGCTATACTTATACTGCAACAACCGAAGCATCAAATTCTGCAGGAGATGTAGTAACTGCTTTATCAACTGGAACATCATGGATAAGTATCTTGGTAGTTGTTGGATTTGCAGTAGTAATTCTTACTATGCTTACATCTGGGCTTGGAGGTGCTGCTAGAAGGGAAGAAGTTCCTTATTATTAAAATGAAAAGAAGAAAATCAGGATATGGCACTGATGTTTTTGATATGACAATGGTTATGGATGAACCAAAATTACTTAATAAGAAAGGGTTAAAAAAAAGGAGATCTTGGAAAAGGAGAGGATTGTTGTAAGATGAAAAAACTATTTTTTGCACACTTTAAACAAAATGGAATGTTTGGATTTGAAATAAAAGAAGATAATTTCCAAGGTAAATTAATTGCTTCTGGTAAAAATTTTAAAAGTAGAAAAGAAGCTGTTAAGGCTATGAATAAAACTTTAAAAAAATCACAGAGGTATTTGATATAAAATGAAACAAAGAAAAAAGAAAAAATTAGTGAAGGTTTTAAATAAAGCATTAACTGGAGCAAAAGGATTCTATAGAGAAGGCAAAAAAGTGTTTAAAGAATATAGCCCTGGAGTTGTGAGGTTCAGTGAAAGAGCTTCTACAAACATTCAGAGAGGCTTTGCAGTGAGAAGAATGCCTGAAGATGAAGAATACCTTGATTTAACGCAAAAAACCCCTGCAATGGTTAGAAGACCTGAAAATAATAGATTAAAACCTGACTTTTCTGTTAAACCTCAGGGAAGATTTCCAGGAATGGTTGATAAAAGAAGGGTTAGAAAAAGAGTTGATTGGGATAATTTAGGAGTTAATTTCTAATCAAAACTCAAATCGTAAGGAATTAAAAACTGATTATATCTTTCGTTTTCATTAACTTTCATTACAGAACATTTCTTTCCATTGTAATTTGCTACAATTTTTGAGTAATTATTAAATATCTCTTGGTTTGTAAGAACAAATTCATTTGTAAAATATTGACATTCACAAGCTTTCAATGTTTTTTCTCCACAGAGATAACAATATCCATTATTTCCATAGATATCTATTATCTCATTATAATTCTCAATTGCTTTGAATTGAACAAAACCTATCCAGAATAACATAAATATACATAAAAGGGCTAATGTTCTGGTTGTAATAAGTGTTATTCTCTTTCTCTTTTCAACACTTTTATTAAATTCAAAAGTAAAATAATCTTGTTCTTCCTTACTTAACTTGAGCCATTCCTCTTTAGGAATTTTCTTAAACATTATATAGCCCCCTTCATTCTGAATAATGCTGCTTCTAAATTCTGTATTCTTTCTCCATAGTTCTTAAGGTATGCAACAACCATTTCTTCAGTTAAACCTGCTTCTGTTTCTTCTTGTTCTGATTCTTCTTCATCTTCTTCATAAGATTCCATTGGTTCTTCAGCTTCAATTACCTGAGGTTTAGGTATTGGAAGTGGCTTTGGTACTTCATGAACTACTGGTTTCTTTTTTCCAAACATCTTGTTTTACCTCCTTCTCTTTGTTTTGTTTTATCTTAGAAAAAATATCATCTATAGTTTCTTTTGTATTTGTAGGACAATAGTTAATTGTATGAGGATATTTCTTATAATAATCTATCTGTTTTTTAGCTTGAGGTATTGTAGACCAAATTTTATAAATAATAAATCCCATTATTACTACTGTTATTATTCTTCCAACAGTATTCATAAATCCTACTGCTTGATAATTTACAACCATCTTATAAGTCATCCATAACATATATGGGATTAACAATCCAATTATAATCTTTCTAGCCTTGTAAGCTAATAAAAGACTAGCATAAGGAGAAGCTTTTACCTTTTTCCAATTACTTTTAGTGTGTGTTATACTCTTCCACCATTTAGAAAACATATTTTTTGTTTCATCTTCTTTTATCTTATAATCAGAAAATCTTCCTTCATTTTCTTTTAGAAAAGTATCTAATTCGCTTTTATCTTTGAAATCTCTATATTCCCATTTATCTTGTATCTTGAATTTTGCTTGTATCATTTTAATAAATATTTCCAGGATAACCTCTTCTTCTATCTTCTCTTGTTGGAACTTGTACCATATATCCCAATGCATCACTCATACGTTCTATGGCTTTTCTAGGTTGAGGAGGAGGGCTCCCGGGGTTAGGGGGAGCTCCAGCATGGCTATACCTGGTTTCAGGCTCAAGATAGTCAGAGCACCAAAATATTCTCTCAAATTTAGTTTCCAGGTGACCTTGAGGATACATTTCAAGTGTTTTAATAATATCTCTTGATTTTAAATCAGTTATATCTATATTCATTGTCTTTTCTCCTTCTTTTTTCCTTTAAGTATTAATCCTATTATAATCATAACTCCTCCAATAACTAAACTCATTAAATGAAATGGAGGATAAAAAGAAAATAAAAAGATAATTAATCCTGGAATGATTAACCAAAGTTTCATTCTTCTCCCTCCATAAAATCAATTATTTCTATATTTCTAATTGCACCATCTTCCCCCAAGAGTATTATGTTTGTTATTTTATGTTCGCTTTCAAATTCTTTTATAACATCTGGATATATCTTCATTCTTCTTCCTCCATTTCTTCTCTTTGTTGTAATTGTGCTTCTATTTGTTTTTTAGTTAAATTTTCAAGTGTCCTAAGATATTCTTCACTTACTTCTTTGGAATCATAAAATTCATAACCCAACTTCTCAAACATATTTAGCATTGCTTTAATATGCCCTTCTGAATCCTCCTGATGTTGTTTTATTTCATCTTCACTCCATAGTGTACACACCCAATCTCCACGAGGATCTGCACTTCTGTCAAAGTGTCTGAAGTTAATAGAATCTATAACAACCTCTCTTAGCATAGATAACATAATGTAAGGGGTTTTTGTTTTTTTAAGAAGTTTTAATGTTTTCTCCATCATTGGATGTAAACTAGTATCTTCTTCCATTAGTACTTTTAATTGAGGAAGATATACATGAGGAGATTTTCCTTCTTTAAGCTTTAAAGAAATTCTAAAAGGCTTTTCTATTTCCACCATTACTTTTACAAGATTTTCTTATTTTTAAATATAGCGAATATAGCGAATAAAACTCAATC
>DAOOWV010000042.1:0-3058 GCA_035371485.1 Candidatus Dojkabacteria bacterium
GATTAAAATAATATATGGAACAAAACGACACTGTGAGCATTATCCTTCCTATATATAATAGGGAAGACATTATAGAAAAGGTTCTTGATGGCATCTATAATAACATATCAGAAAATGTTATCGAAGTTTTGCTTATTTTTGATGGATGTACAGACAAATCTGAAGAAAAAGCATGGAATATTATTAATAAATTTAAGATTCCGGTAGGTATAGCACATACTCCAGACATAAATGAAGTATTGACTAATAACTATGGATTGAAAATGGCTTATGGAAAATATTGTTGCCTAATTCAAGATGATATGATTATAAAAGAACCTGAATTTGATAAAAGATTATTGAAGCCATTTAAGGTACTGGACAATGTTTTTGCAACTTCAGGCAGAGACGGAGTTGATGCTAGGATTGATGAAAATGGGAATATCAAATATTATAACCTTATAGGTAAAGATGGAAAAGGTGAAAGGGACATTTTCGGAATTAGAGATATTGCTAATCGTGGGCCATTTATGGTGGATAGACTAAAAGCAAAGGAATTAGGATTTTTTGATGAAGAATATGCTCCTATTACGCAAGATGATAGCGATATTTGTTTTAGGGCGTATAAAAGAGGTTGGATTGTGGGATCTTATGTAATTGACTATGATTCTGATTTGGCATGGAGTTGGACTAGACGATTACCTGAGAAAGCATATTGGCGAGAATTTTATGAACAGAGAAATTTGAAAAAACTAGTTGATAAATATTCAGATATGATATTGGCTCCAAAACATTCGGAGGATTATTATTTACCATGAAATTAGATAATTTATATCTTGACAAATATGAAATAGTATGATATAAGTATTAGGTTATAAAAAAAATAAAAAAGAAGACATATATATGTATCAAGTCAATGTGAAAGTAAAAGGAACATCTGTTATGTTGCAACATCGTTTTCCCATTCCTTCTTATGAGGAAATGAGTTCTGGTGGGACAAAACATACTGGAGCCAAAGATTATACTTCTGAGTGGAAAGAAAGTCTTTATACAACAGAAAAGGGAGAAATTTATCAGCCAGCAAATCACTTTGAACTCGCCATGGTGAAGGCGGCGACCAACTTTAAAGTTACCGGAAAGCGAGGAAAGAGTTATAAAGATTTAGTTTCTGCCAATGTCGTTATTGATCCAGAAAGAATTCCTTTTGGAATTATTGCACCAGAACAATTAGATACAGATGCAGATAAACCATTATATTTGGATTTGCGACCAGTTGTTATTCAGCGTGCCAGAGTTGTTCGCATTCGCCCTGCTTTTAAACCTGGATGGGAATTAGAGTTTACTATTAATGTTCTAGATGATGAGCTTCCTGCCAATATGCTTCAGGATATTTTGGTGCTGGCTGGTAAGACCGTGGGTGTTGGGGATTATCGTCCTAAATTTGGACGTTTTTCTGTTGTAAAGTTTGAAGTTGTGAAGTAGGCCTTGCAATAAATTTGAGGTTTTGGTGGGGAACTTTACGGTTAGGCTCAGTGCTGTTAGGCAAGGTTGTGTTCGGTATGTACAGGTAGGGTATGGCATAGAAATTTATATAGGAGAAGTCGTGAAATTAGATTGCTTATTTGAATTATCATATGTATTAAACTTAGATAAGCGTAAAGATCGCCTTGAAAGATTGGAGAATGAAGAATGGAAAAAGATTGCTTTTTGGCCTACTCGCTTTCCCGCAATCGAAAGAAAAAATGGCGCTCAAGGATGTTATGAGAGTCATCTTGCAATGTTAAAAGAGGCAGAGAAAAAGAATAAGAATCTTTTAGTATTTGAAGATGACGTTACCTTTTTTGAAAACAAGCGAACAACAATGGAAAAATCTTTAGACGAGCTACTCGAACAAGAAGATTGGTGGATATGGTACGGGACAGCAAATATTCTCAGACCATTTTATCAGGTATCATCTTGCTTGGCAAGATTGAATCATGCTCAATCTACAGTGTTTTACGGTATAAATAAAAAACATTTGTCAGAAATTATAAAAATAGTTGAGCAAAATCCTACCTATATCGATGTTGTTTATTCTGAAGGAATTGTGAAAAATTTTCCATGTTTTATCTGTGTTCCATTGATTGCACTACAATATCCAGATTATAGTGACATTGAACATCAAAATGTGAATTATAACTATATGATTGACAGATATAATCAAAATTTTGTGAGTATGTATAAATGAAAAATTGTACAACTGTTATATTCTCTCGCAATAGGAGTTTGCAACTTCACTTAACATTATCGACTCTGTTTAATCATTGTTCAGACATTGAAAAAGAATCAATCATCAATGTTCTATACAAAAATGACCCAGAACACGAAAAATCATATGATACACTAAAAACAGAGTTTCCGACTGTAAATTTTGTAAAAGAGACTAATTTTAAGCAAGATTTACTAAATTTAGTCAAACCCCATGAAAGTAATATTTCATGGGGTAGTGTACCCCCATATATGGTGGTATTCATTACAGATGACACCATATTTACGGATGATTTTTCAATGAAGAAGTCTATTTCAACACTTGTTGAAAACAAAGATGCTATTGGGCTTAGTTTGCGACTAGGACTAAATACATTCAGGTGCTTTCCATATAATTGTGATCAAAAAATTCCTAAAGTTAAAAACATTTCAGACAATATTTTAAAATATAATTGGCAAACAGCAGAGTATGATTTTGGATATCCCTTAGAATTATCAAGCAGTATTTATCCTTTAAACAATATTATTGAGATTCTAGAAAATTGCCAATATAATTCGCCTAACAGCTTGGAATCTAGAATGTCTGAATGCGTTTTAGGGGACAAATCTAATCTTCTGATGTTTGAAAAATCAGTGGCTTTCAGCGCCCCATTAAACAAAGTTCAGTCTACGCATCCTAATAGAAGTGCTAATTTTAGTCCCGATACATTTAGGGTCATGTATGAAAAGGGAATTAGGATTAATCCGAAGCAGTTTAATGGATATGCCAGCAATGGGGCACATGATATTCCAGAAAAAATTGAGGTAATTGACAAAAATGAGCGATCTAGTA
>DAOOWV010000042.1:3068-5926 GCA_035371485.1 Candidatus Dojkabacteria bacterium
GCATCTTAACTCCAACATTTAACCGCCCTGATTGGCTAAAATTAACATTACAATCTCTTATTGCGCAAACATATACTAATTGGGAGTGTATTGTTGTAAATGACGCAGGAACTGATGTAAAGCAAGTAGTAGATAGTTTTAATGATAATAGGATTAAATATTATGTAAATCCTGTTAATCTCGATCTCGCAGGAACTCGTAACGTAGCCACAGAAAAGGCGTCTGGAGACTGGTTCGTCATGCTTGATGATGATGACCAACTTTTTCCAGAAGCATTGGAATTTAGATTATGGAGAGCGCATAAATTAAATGCTGAAATAGTTTATTCGAGAGTTTTGCAATGCTACTATGAAAAAAAAGAAAATTTTTATCAATATATTGGGGAAAAACTTTATTGGGACAGTCCATACGATCCAGATCTGATTCTTCTTCAAAACATTGCCCCTTGTAACGGGATTATGTATAGCAGGAAGGCTCAAGAAGCGGGAGGACTATTTGACACAGATTTAAAAGCCGGAGAAGATTGGTCTCACTCGATTGCTATGTCCAGGTATTATCCATTTTATGAAACCAAGATTATTGACTGTCAATGTAGCTTTAGGACAGATAATAGTCAAATGACTGGTAGTCGCAACTTCGCAATAGATCAAGCTAAAATTTATAAAAAATGGCGTTCAACTGCAAAAAATTTATCATATGTGATTGAACATCAAAATAAAATGCTTAAACAAAGAGGAATTAACCCAATAGATTATGGACTATAAAAAGGAAATTATAAATTGATTAGTATTGTAATACCGTTATATGAAAAATCAGCAAGAATTATTCCATTGTTAAGTGCTACTTTGACTAGGATCAACTTACAAACTTATAGAGATTCAGAAATTATTATTTATGATACCACTGATGCAGAAGATCTTACCAAGCAAATTGAAAATATAAAAGAACTAAAAATTAGGTATATTAAAAATCCTATTCTTTGTAATATGGCTACTAATTTAAATCTCGCTTTTAAAGAAGCGACTAGAGAAATTATCCATATTAATCATATTGATACATATTTTCTCTATAATTCATCTCTTGAGAAAGTTTTAAATAATTTCGATAAGAGAAAAGGGTGGCTTACTTCAGGCTATACACATACTCGCGATGGACTAGGATTATTTAAACCTCAAGTTCCCAAATGGAATAACGAAATTTATATTAATAACACAATTGGCACTTCTAGTTGCTTATATTTTTTGAAAGAAAATTGCCCTAGTATGGATGAAAATTTAGATATTTTTGCTGATTGTGAATACTATTACCAATTGTTTAAGCAATATGGAGAGCCTAAAATATTAGAAGATATTATTTTTGGGCAATTATTGTGGGAAAATCCAGATAAAAAAGATGATACGCAAGAAGATATTAATAAAGAAATTCAGTATATTGTCAATAAATATTCTATCAAAAAGGAAGAAAAAAATTAATTATGCATATTGTTTATGTTTATGCTGACGAAGCCAAAAGTCCTAATTGCACACTACATAATTGTATTTTTCCAGCAGAAGCAATTAATAAGTTAAAAGATCATCGAGCAGATTGTATTTATATTGCTGATTTTATTAAAAATGATTCTATTGTACAAGAAATTTGTATGGAGTCCGATTTAATAGTTATTGAAAGAAACTTATTTGATGATACTCTGATTATGATGATGTATTATAAAGTCAGGGGAAAAAATATTGCAGTAATTTTTGACGATGCCTATCATTTAATTTGCGAAAACAATGCGTCTTATGATTTTTGGGGCAAAGGAATTAAAAATAGGCTTTTGCCCGACGGAAAAATTGAATCTTTTATTGCTAATCCTTCTCCCATGGAGCAATTTAAATGGGGATTAAAAATGGCAAAAGGTATTATTACACCTAGCAGAATTTTGTCTGCGGATTGGGATGAATATGCTCCAACCTATCGAACTTATAATTATTTGAAACTTGATAGATACTTAGAAACAAAACCATTATTTGAACATCCAAAAGAAGAGATTTATATTGGATGGAGCGGCTCAATGTCACACTATGAGTCATTTACTGATAGTGGTATTGCTGGGGCATTAACTTTTATTTTGAAGAAATACCCGCAAGTAAAATTATTGCTCACTGGTGATAAGAAGGTATTTGATAGAATTAATATTTCTTCTGACAGAAAGTTATTTTCTGGATACGTACCAGAAAAAGATTGGTCAAGATTGGTTGCATCTTATGATATCGGGCTTGCTCCACTTGCTACAGAATTTGACCGTAGACGTAGTTGGATTAAAGTTCTTGAATATATGGTTATGAAAGTTCCATGGATTGCTACAAATTTTGAAACGTATGAAGAACTAAGAGAATATGGAACATTAACTAAAAACGGATTAGAAAACTGGAAAAATACAATTTGCGATGTTATTGAAAATATTGAACAAAAAAGAGAGCTAGCAAACGGAAAAGCATATGAATTTGCTTTAACACAATCTTGGGATAACAATATTCAAAAATTATTGAATATCTTCCAAGAAATTATTAATTCTAAATATCAGTAAAATGAACCTATCCGAAACTATAGAATATCTCAATAATCAAATTTCACTCCAAAAAGCGAGCCTAAGAAACTCGCTTTTTATTCTATCTCTAGCCATCGTAGATTCTAATGCTACAAATATAGATGATACTATTATAAAATATTATAATAATCAAGGAATATCCTGCAAAGTAAAACGGTGTAATATAACTGGAGAATATGAAATCTCAATTTGGTGGTAATTTGTTCTTGACAAGAACGTAGGAGTGTGATAAACTTTTAGTATAAAATACACCACGAAAGTGTTCTTT
>DAOOWV010000043.1:0-5766 GCA_035371485.1 Candidatus Dojkabacteria bacterium
GGTTGAAATGAACAAGTGAATGAATTTTAAGGAAACAAATAACTTAAGCATTTTTTAACTGTATATTAATAAATTATTCCGTGTTATTATTGTAGTATTAATTTAAAATTATAGTTATGAATATAATTAAAGTTGATGCTTCAAATATTGAGAAAGATGGGTTTTTCTGTAGAATGAGTAAATCAGAAACTCAGGGAAACCAGAATAAGATGAAATGGCTCAAAGAAAGATTTAAAGAAGGATTAACAATGCAATTGCTTGACATAAAAGAAGGTGGACGCGGATATATTGAATACATACCAGGGAAATATGCCTTTAGAGCTATAAATGCAGAAAATTATTTAGTAATACACTGTCTTTGGGTAGTTGGAAAAAGTCAAAAGCAAGGGTTTGCTAAGAAATTAGTTGAACAATGTATAGAGGACGCAAAGAAACAAAAACTAGACGGAATAGCAATATTAACTAGTGAAAAAACATGGCTAATTAAAAAATCGTTCTTTGAGCATTTGGGATTTAAATCTGTAACAAAAACTGAAGATAAAATCTTTAATATCATGACCCTAAAATTTGATGATAAGGCAAAAGATCCTTCATTTTGTAAAGATTACGAGAAAAAAGCCAAAGTCGGAAACAAAGGGTTTACAGTTTTCTATACTCACCAGTGTCCTTATATAGATGATGCTGTTGAAATAGTTAAGAAGTTCGCACAAAAGAAAAACATACCGTTCCAAACAATATTATTAAATACTGCCGAGGAAGTAAGAACTAAATCCCCTTCTCCATATGGTACATTTGGTATTATTTATAAAGATAAGTTAATAAGTTATACTTATCTTTTAGAAAAAGACTTGGAAAAACTTATAACAGAAATTGGATAACAACTTATATCAGATTTCTTTATTTCTAAAATACTGACTAATCTATTAAATTCATTTTTTATTTTTTCAATATTTGAACCCATTACTTCCAGCTCTCCATATATTCCCAATCCTTTTATTTTCTCAAAAGCAGTCTTAAATTTTAGTTTTTCAAAACCCCAATATTCAGCCTCTTTTGTAATTGAAAGCCAAGGCTTGAAGCCCATATCTGAAAGTAAAGATTTACATACTTTAAATTCACCCCTATACAGCTCTAATTTTCCTCCTTGATAAACCGACTTTTTAAATAAAAACTGTCCAGATTTAATTATCTCTACCTTCGAAAAGTAAATAACAGATTTCTTAGAGGCATCCTTCCACTTACGAATTCTTAAGTTTTGAACTAAAGGATCCCATTTTCCAAGTTTGGGAATATAATAACAATCCGTTTCATGGTAGGGATATATCAATTTACCGCCTAATTTATTGAATTTAGCCTTTATAGTATCGACATCATCTATTTTATATCTAATTTCACATTCAAACATACTAGTTATATCTTTCTGTGTTTATAAAATTACCATTAATGCCGTTTTAGTCAGATCTACAAGTTGTTTTAACATAGCAATTTTATTGAAATTATATATCTATTATACTTTTTACCTATTAATTAATCAAATAACAAAATGTTATTTTAGCAATTGAGATTATTATCAAAAAATGGTATAATACTAGCTATGAAACACACCAAGCAAACCACAATTTTAAACCAAATTAAAGCCAATACTTTGGGTGTCTCTTTCTTTTTTGCTGCGTAAGCAGCAATATTTTTTTCAAATACAATTTTTCAACCTCAAAATAAGTAACTTTTGCTGAATTATAAATATAAGCCAGCAAAAAACCATATAATTTTTTATTAAATGAAAATGTATATTAAACCTATAAAAAAAGTGAGCTAAATAAATATCTGGCTATCCCCGATTTAACAGCTCCAGGCAATAATCACGCCATACGATATTTATATGAAGGAATTAAAGAATACATGACGTGCTCCCATCCCCAAAGTGAGATAAAAGAATATCGACTCAATCCGATTGTAAATGTAGAAGATAATTACGACAATCTTCTGATTGATAAAGATAATATTTCACGCTCTTCAACCTATACACATTATGTAGATACAAAAAGAGTATTACGAACTCATACCTCTGCCCAAATTCCACTAATACTTAAAGAACTTGCAAATACAAAAAACAATTGGAATGATGTCGTAATTATACTTCCAGGACTTGTATATAGAAGAGATGTAACAGATAAAAAACATCTTGGAGTCATTCAACACTTAGAAATGTGGCGAGTTACAAAGAATTCATATTACAGAAAAATTGTTAGACAAGACTTAATTCATGTTATCAACGGATTAAGTGAGATATGTGCTCCAGGCTGGAAAAAGAGAAATGTCGATAAAGTACATCCCTATACCATAGAAGGAATAGAGGTTAATCTTGTAAAAAACAACAGTGACATTGAAATTCTTGAAGGAGGAGTTATCAAACCCCAAATATTA
Organism: Candidatus Dojkabacteria bacterium; assembly: GCA_035371485.1. GTDB lineage: Bacteria > Patescibacteriota > Dojkabacteria > JAFGLO01 > JAFGLO01 > DAOOWV01. The sequence goes on from DAOOWV010000043.1 coordinate 2,425, forward strand.
GAAAATGCTGGATTAGATCCTAATAAATATTCCGGATGGGCCATGGGAGCAGGATTAGATCGATTAGTTATGACATTAAAAGAAATTCCTGATATCCGTTATTTAAGATCTACAAACCCCAAAATCCAAAGACAAATGACTGATTTGTCCAAATACGTTGAGGTATCACTCATGCCTGCAATTGTAAGAGATATCTCCTACTGTGTACCTCAAGAATACGTAGAGGAAGATATTCACCAGGAAATTCGAGATTCAATTGGAAGCGATTACGAAATAATAGAAAGCATTGAAATTATAAATGAAACCTTAAGCAACGAGTTACCACCAGAAGTAAGAGAAAAATTAGGATGTAAACCAACAATGAAAAATATTCTAGTTCGAATTACCTTACGTCATCTTGACAAAACACTAACACGGGAGGAAGCTAACGATTTATACAGTAAAATATATTTAAAAGTCAATTATGGAAAAAACATCTATGTTTAAAAAACAAGACTTTATACTATAGTTATTTAATAATTTATAATATTTATGATAAAATAAAAATATAATTTTATGATTCAATTTTATGAGCGATACGATACCAGAAACCAAAGAAATGGATTCAATAGGTAAAATTACACAAACTGAAGATGGATTATTTGAGCGTTATTAGCAACCTGATCACAATCAGGCTACAGCAATTGCAAATCTGATAATGAAAAATGTTGAAGAAATTAGTTTTGGTTTACCCAAAGCAATGGGATACAAAGCAGTAACCTACAACCCACAAACAGAAACATATGCTTCCTTTGACGTTTCCGATTTAGAGGAAATTGACAATAGACAAGACAAAAGTCGAAGACGAACAGTAAAAATTTACCTATCCGATGGAACTAGAATTGAATCTGTAATCACTTCAAATCCAATAAATACAGAGGGCATGGATACATCTAAAATAATACAACTAGAAATAATTAAAGTATCTACACCAAATATCACTGTTGAATATTTTGATAAAAAATGTAGGGTTCGCAGTAATAATAAGGCTTCTGTTGAAGCTATTTCCAATCCCCTCGACTCAGCCCAAATGATTCTAAATCAAATACAAATACCAAAGGAATATGAGGATCTCATTGATCCATTTGAAATAATTTATGGAAGCCTTTCTGAACGCAAGATAATCAAGAAATACTTAGGATCACGAAGATCAGAAATTTTCACAACAGACCTACCCCAAACTACCACAGCATGGACATATGATTATCAAGAAGTTCTAGATAGAGCCCAAAAACATTTACGTTCAAAATTGTGGGAAGATATGCCTAGCTTAGCCCAAATGCTGAAATCAAAAAAGAAATAATAAACTCAAATCGGAGAGACCGTGCCAAAGGCAGATCTACCTATTTTGGTATTTTTATCTTCACTTTGTTCGATAAAAACACTCAAATCGGAGAGATCGTACTATGTACGAACGGATACTCCCTCTTATTGATACGAATATCTCATATGTTAAGGAATTTGAGTACAAATCTTTTTCTTTTCTATCACAAATCTCCTTATTTCATCAAGACCTTTTCGTTTTCGGGAGTAGATAAATAAGTGATCTGGTCCTATTCCCGTTCTTCGATATCTACGATAAGAAGCTGTTATTCTTAAATTTAGGTATCCGAACCTATTTGTAATTTTTGAAACGCTTTTAACTATATCATATGAGACAACCCTCTTAGACCTTTTAGTTGTAATGACCATTGAATTATCATAAAAATCATATTGATAGAAACCTTTAATTATTTTACCTATTCCGAACTTTAATTCAATGTATAAACCTATGATCGTGAAACATAACCCTAAAAAGCCAACAAAGAGCATGCTATTTGCCACATACTCACTACAAGAAGAGCTGTAGCGACAACTATAACCACCATAAGTAAACAATGATCCAACCATTATCCATGATAAACCAATTAAAGAAATCATTACAATAGATACTATTGGTTGATTAAATTTAGATACTATCTGATATCTAGGCTTATGTAAGACACTGAAAGTATTTCCCCAAATTATTTTGTTAATAGAATTCCAAATTTCTTCATTATTAGTTCCCTTTGTGTTTATGACGATTGGAGATAATTTTGTAAAGGAAGGTCTATATTTTAATAAAATATATGAATCGTTTACGAAGGCGTCTTTTAGTATTGCTTTAAACCGATACCTTTCAATTTTCGACGCCTTAACAATATACAATAACTTTGATGTTAGTATCAATTGGGGTTTGACTAGTGCCTTTTTTATGATATCGCTCAAAATCAATAAACTAAATCCAAGAAATATCAAGCTTATCAATAAACCAACAGAGAGAGTGCTCAAATCAACCACTAAAAATCCCAATATAGAAAAGATTCCAAACATGAGGGAGAAAAACAGGGGAAAGACCATTAAATCAATAACGAAGTCGTTCTCTAATACTCGTGAAAACTTAATATCACTTATTATTACTTTATCTTTTGGATAAGCGTTATTTAATAATTCAATACTTTTATCGACTTGATTCCTACTATTCATATTTGCAAAACGAAATCTTTAATACAAGTATTATATCAAAACTGTAAAAATAATATCAAATAAGACCTGACAAGACTCGAACGGAAATAGTACTCATATATAGACTTTTTTCACTAATTTGTTGAATTTGGATAATTTTGAGAAATGGTGTGTATCACATTGATAACACCTATGTATCAATACTATTAGAGGATCTCGTCTTAATTGGTCAGAGATACCGTGCCAAAGGCAGACACGCAGGACTTGTGGAGTTCCTGTAGATCTCTAGCGAAGAACGAAATCCCGACTTGTCGGGAAACCTGCGATGTTAGATATATCTAGACGTTTAACAATCGGAGAGACCGTGCCAAAGGCAGATCTGCCTATTTTGGCATTTTTGTTCTCATTTCATTCGACAAAAAAGCTCAAATCGGAGAGACAGGACTTGAACCTGCGACCTCACGGTCCCAAACCGTGCATTCTAGCCAACTGAACTACTCTCCGCTTTCTTATAAAATTGATCTCTTTTAAATCTACTTTTCTTTATTTGCAACTCTACCATCCTTGCTTTATTCAGATCCTCATACTCCTCAAAATACATAATCTTCCACTTACCTACCTTTTGTATATTTCGAATTTGTATGTTTCCTCTTGTGCTCTAGCAAACTGAACATTCTAAACCACCCTGGTTAACACTAGACACTATACTACAAACTGAATCCCGTACCATTTTATATTCAAAAAGTAACGGGATCCTCAATGTAGCTAATGCCCTAGCATTGCTAATCGGGACTATTCTCCGACTATACACCAATAATT
>DAOOWV010000044.1:0-5307 GCA_035371485.1 Candidatus Dojkabacteria bacterium
GATTCTGATGGTCCTTTACTGCTTGTTATGGGTACACCATATACGATATTGGAGTTTTGTAAATTTGAGAAGGAAGAATATGAAAAGATAAGGAAAAATATTGATATGGTAGCAAAGATGGGACAAAAACTTATTGCCGTTGCTTATAAAACTAATGAAGAAAATATTGTTAATAAGGAATTAAATTGGGCTGGTTTTGTGGGAATTGATGACAACATAAGGGTAAATGCAAAAGCAATATTGTCAAGCATTCAAAGAAGCGGTATCTCGATAAAAATATTAACAGGGGACAATAGATTTACTGCAGAGAAAGTTATAAAAAGTTTGGGAATAGAGATTGACGACACCGAAATTGTTGATGGTAGAAGGATTGATGACATAAGTGAAACAGATATTTCTGAATCTATTCTTTTTACAAATGTTACTCCACAAGACAAGTTAAAAATAGTTTCAACTTTAAAAGATCAAGGTGAGATTGTTACTATGATTGGTGATGGTATTAATGATGTATTGGCATTAAGGAAGGCTGACGTTGCAGTATCAATGGGTGATGCTTCTGATGTTGCTTTGGAGGAAGGGGATTTGATACTACTTGATAATGAACTTGATACAATACTCCACACAATTGAAGAGGGAAGATTAGCTTTTAGAAATATCCAAAATATAATTTCATATGTACTTTCTAATTCTTTTTCGGAAGTGATAATAATTGTTTTATCCTTTATCTTTAGATTGCCTTTTCCATTTATTATTCCTCAAATTCTTTGGTTACATATGATATGTGATGGTCCATTAGATTTTAGTCTAGTATTTGAAAGAAATACTGATGGAATAATGCATAGATCACATGAAATATGTACAAAGAAAGAGCTTGTAAATCATAAAACTTTTATAATTGTTGGGTTAATAAGTGCTTATATTGGTATTTTATTATTTTTTATCTTTAAGTGGATTTATTCTAAAACTGGGGACATTGATTTAGCGAGGAGTGTTGTTTTTATAACTTCAGCGATTTCATCTATCTATTACTTATACTCTTTTAAGGATTTAAAAACTCCAATTTGGAAGACAAAAGGTATTTTTAGGAACAATTTTTTAAACTTTGCAGTGTTATTAAGTTCTTTTTTTGCTTTTTTACCGTTATTACTCCCAATGTTAAGGGATGTATTTAAAATTTCAAATCTGAATTGGAATTATTTCCTTGTAATTCTGGGGTTCCAATTTTCATTGTTAATATGGGTTGAGTTTGTAAAACTTATAATAAATAGACATAAGGCATAAGTCTTTTCAATTAATTAGCGTAATTTTTTTCCAACCAAGAAAAGTTTTGCTCAATATGTGATACAATTGAATATATAATTTAAGAAAGAAGAAAATGGATAATATTTCTGATTTTAATAGAAACAAGACAATGATTGTTTTGTTTATTTCGCTTCTTGTTATCACATTGGCAATATCTGCAATCGCTGTAACCTACACTTTAAATAAAACTTGCGAAGGGTGTGATTGTTCCGTTCAGAAATTACCGGGGGATAATGAAAATGAAGAGGAAGACCAAGACCAAGATCAAGATGAACAAAGCGAAGAGAATGATGGAGAAACTAATAATGGAGCAAATGATTCAAACGATACAAATAATAATTCAACCAATACCCCTTCCAACCAAGGTGAAGGTGAAGATGAAGATGAAGATGAAGAAATGACCTCTGGATGGAATACTTACTACAATTCAAAATGGAAGTTTGGGCTTAAGTATCCTAAAGATATGGTTTATACGGAGAGCTCGCCAAATTCAACATTAGATCGTATTGTTTTTGTTGTAGGTGGTGAATTTACGGTTATTTCAATCCACGTTGCAGATGATAACGTGAGTATAGATAATCAGGTTAAAAATATACTTGCTAATCAATGTACTGATGACTATATCATGTCAAATTTAGTATATCCGAATGCAACCTTCAGAAAAGGTGTAGAAGTTCCAAATTCGATATGTCTTGATTCATTTGGAATAACACGTGAACAAGATTACTCAGCGTATGCATATGAGCTTGATTCGGGGGCTTATTTAGTAATAAAAAATGAAGGAGATACTGGCTTAAATGAAGAACAGCTAGAGGCTTTTCTTAAAAGCGTGTATTTTAACTAAATAGCTAGTAGAAATTAAGATACCGTTAGCTCAATGATTTTTGTTCACATTTGTGATTAATGTTTTGGATTATCGTTGATAAACTCATAAGCTTCCTCAGCTACGGATTTTGGATTTAAAATAACCTGTTGGTGAACAAAATCGTTAATTACTTTTACTTTAATTCTTGGATTAATTTTATTAATCTTTTGAACTTCTTTATATTTGACAGTTTTATCCTTTTTCCCGATAAGAGCTAATGTAGGAACTTTTATATTTTTAACATGGTTCGTTAGATCAAGGGGGTCGAAAATGTCTGCAATTTTTACTATAGCTTGAGGTCTTAGTGTTTCAATGGAAAACCTTATTATTTCTTCAGGAGTTTGGTTAATCAATTGCTTGTATCCATTATATTTTGAGATTGCTTTTGTAATAAAGTCTATTGATTTGGGAGATGAAAATATTGATTCAGTAACTTTAGTTAAATCTACGAATTTCTTTTGATTGAAAAACTTTTGTACAATATGTATCTTTGCAAGGGCAGAGTTACTAATTGATTGTGTATTTATGGGTGTTCCTTGGGTAATTACCTTGTCAATATCTATCTGGGCTCGTGAAGCTATTGTATAGGAAAGGATTCCTCCCATTGAGTGTCCAAATAGTATTGGATTGGGGATATTTTTCTTTTTAATAAAATTTTCAATAATTAGTGCAGTGTATTCTATGTCATATTTCTGTGAATCTCCTGAATTACCAAATCCTGGAATGTCTATTGCTGTCATGTTTGAAAATTGCCTTATTTGATCTGTAATTGGTTTGTAAAGATGAACATTACCTAAGAATCCATGTAGAAAGAGAATATTGTTTCTAGTTGGAATTGAAGAAGGTGCTTCAATGTAGGAAATGTTTATTTTTTCAGTACCAGTATCGATGTTTATTTTTGATGTATCCATTGCGTGTTGCATAATTTATAATGACATAGTTGCTATTATACTATATTGGAATAAAATTTATCAAAGTTGTAAAAAATGATTGCTTCAATATTGGAATATATCTAAGAAATAATTAATAGTGTATTGTTCTATCTTTAAGACTAGAAAGGTAAAGAGAAGTAAAATGTAGATCCTTTATTTTCTTCAGATTCAAACCATAATTTGCCTCCATGAGCTTCAATGATAGCTCTTGCAATATATAATCCCAAACCAGTTCCGTCCGTTTCTTTAGTAAATGCATTATCTGCTCTAAAGAATTTTTCAAATATACGTGCCTGTTGTTTTTGTGGAATACCAACTCCATCATCTTTTATATATATTGTTACTAGATTTTTAGTATGACGACATCCAATTTCAACAGTTCCGTTATTTTTTGAGTATTTAATTGCGTTATTGATCAGATTTCCAAACACTTGTCTTATTTTGTCACCATCGCATTTTATAATAAATTTCTGAGGAGCATTGTCACATTTAATTATTCTTACGTTTTTATCTTTTGCAAATTGTAAATTATCCTTTAATGTTTGTGCAACAATTTCAATGAGATCTGTATCTTTTTTAATAATGTCAAATTTTCTTCCAGTCTCAATATGAGATACATCAAGTAAATCTTCCACAAGATGTAACATTCTTTCGTTACTGTTGTTAATATCATTAAGATATTCTTTCTTTTCTTGCTCGGTTTTCTTGATACTGTCATCCAAAAGTAATTCACACATCCATTTAATTCCAGAAAGAGGAGTTTTAAGTTGATGTGAAGCAACAGAGACAAATTCCGATTTCATTGTGTCAATTTCTTTTTGTTTTGTAACATCACGGAAAACTACAACACAACCTTCTACATTTTTTCTTCTACCAAATAGGGGGGCACAACTAATTGCAATCGCTATTTTTTCACCATTTTTTTAATTAATATTGTATGATCTGTCGATTCTTGTATTTTCCGGTCTTAAAAGCATTTTTAATAAAAACACTATTTTCTTTACCACTTTTATCGTGGACAAATTTTAATATTTCGTTGTATTTCTTCCCAATTGCTTCATTTGAATAAAATCCAGAAACAATTCCTGCCTGTTTATTGAATGTCTTAATTTTTAAATTCTTATCAATTACCAAAACCCCATCTCCGATACTTTCAATAATTGCTTCAATTTTATCTTTTTTGATACTTATTTGGATCGTTTTTTGACTTATCTCCTTCAGATATCTTTCTTTTTGCATCATATTTGAAATAGCTCCATCTACTATTTCGACTATTTCAATACTTTTTTGATCCCATTCTCTTTTATCTTTTGCCTTGTCAAATCCAATAAATCCAACTCTTTTTCCGTCAACTGTTAACGGAAGTATAAGTACGGATTTTATTCCTTGAGGTAGTAGATGAGCTTTAAGTTTATCTGATAAATTATTGACATCAGAACTTTTAAAATATCCGTTTTTATCTAAAGCATCAATGATTTCCTCGATATCTTCTAATAACACACTTTGTAAATTTTGTATTTGAGGTTCAACATCTTTTGCACACCACTCATATGTGTTTGTTGTTGTTTTCTGATCAGAGTTGTCTTCAAAAACATATGCTCTATCAGCATTCAGTTGATTCGCAAGTTTCTTAAGTACACTGTTGATTACTTCTCCAAGTTTACTATACTTCCCAAGTTGAATTGATATCTCTGCTAAAATTCTTTGTTGTTCAACTTCAACAATGACATCATTAATACCAGAATTTTGTGCTTTTTTTACCGATTGCTTGGGAAAGCGTTCGTGTACTTCTCTTTTAAGGTATTCTTTTACATTGTATCCAACGGCTCTTTCTACCGATGGACTTACATATGAAAGCTTGAATTGGGGGGAAGCTGTCCATATTAAGTCGGAGCTGTTATCTGCGATTCTTCTATATTTTAATTCACTTTCCTGAATGTTAATTCGGTTTTTTAATATTAAATATACAATAAAAAGAGCTAATATTATTAAGAATACAGGAATCATGCTTTGGGTAAAATGAGCAACGATTGTTTTTTGCCAATAAACCGCAGGGTAATCAATGGCCAAGACTGCGAAAACGTCATCGTTTTCATATAAAATAGGGACTAATATTGTGACCCATTTTCCCCATCGATCTTCGGTTGGTTTTGTTATAAGTTTTTCTTTTGTTTCAAATGGTAAATAATATTCTTCTGATGCTTCGGT
>DAOOWV010000045.1:0-5213 GCA_035371485.1 Candidatus Dojkabacteria bacterium
AAGGGCCGATCCTCGAATTTGCTATGCCTTATAAAAAAGGAAAAAGTATTGAAGATCTGGTAAATGAAGGCGTTTTATCAAAATCTTTTAAAAATCTTCAATCTTCAGATCTACCTTATGATCGCCCAATGTATGTTCATCAAGTCCAAGCTATTCGAAAAGCGGTATCAGGGCGTAATATGGTTGTTGCAACAGGAACCGCTTCTGGGAAAACTGAAACATTTTTAGTGCCGATTTTAAATTATCTGTTCAGAGAACAAGAAAGAGGAACCTTATCAGAGCCGGGTATTCGAGCTATGTTGCTTTACCCTATGAACGCATTAGCAAACGACCAAATGAAAAGGTTAAGGCGCTTATTAGAGAATTATAAAGAGATTAAATTTGGCAGATATATTGGCGAAACTGATAGCTCTAGTACTCGCGATGAGGCAATACAAAATTTCAAAAAAATATATCCCCAAGAAAAGATTCTAGAGAATGAACTTTTTAGTCGCAAAGAAATTCAAGAGACTCCGCCTCATATATTATTAACAAATTATGCTATGTTGGAGTACTTACTGCTTCGTCCTGCTGATTCCTCTCTTTTTGACGGTTCGACAGGGAAACATTGGCATTTTATTGTAATGGATGAAGTTCACGTTTATGACGGCGCAAATGCAACTGAAATAGCAATGCTTTTAAGAAGGTTGGAAGATCGAATTGTAGAGGATCATTTAGAAAGATTACAGGGAATTGCAACTAGCGCTACCTTAGGTAGAGGAGTACAAGATTATCCAACGATAATTAATTTCGCGAAAAATTTATTCAATTTACCTTTTGTTTGGAATGAAAATAAACCAGAATATCAAGATATAGTTGAAGCGGTACATATACCGATTGATCAAATTGCCACAAATACCTGGGGAAAAGGTACACCTGAACTCTATCATGAATTATTAGAACAACTTAATAATTTTATTGACAAGAAGATTGATCAATTTCAATGTGTCCAATCATTTAATGAAATTATTAATCGGTATGAGTTACAACCCCTTCTTCAAGAACCACTACAAATAATAAATCAAAATCCAGAGACAATAATACAACGTTATTTATATCTTTTTCTTCAAGGGGATCAAAATATCCATACTATTCTTTCTAATCTCGAATCAGGGAAAACAATGAAAATGGAAGAAATAGCTATCAAAGTGTTTGATAATCAAGACTCTATTCAAGCATTGATCGATTTAATTGACTTGGCTGTATATGCCCGAGCGAATGATGACGGAATTTCATTATTACCCGCACGATATCATGTTTTTGCAAGAGCATTAGAGGGAGCTTTTTTATGTTTGAATGAAAAGAGTCATAAGATATTAGGTCCTGAAAAACAACAACGATTATTTCTTACCAGACATAAATATTGTCCTTATTGTCACAGTCGTATCTTTGAATTAGCCACCTGTACACGTTGCGGGACCCCATACCTTATTGGCGAAGAGAAACTTGGTTCTCAATTAATAGATGATGAGAGTGAAGGGATTCATTACTTACATGACCAAACTTATTTAGTGCAAAATAGTGTTATGTACGATTCTCTAACTGCCCAAAAAACTAATTATTATCTACTTAAATCGACAGGCCTAAATGATGAAGATGAAGACGAAATTATTGCTGATCAAGATATAGCGCCTGATTTATTGGATGAAGAAATCAAACTGGAAAACAAATTCCTTTGTACACATTGCGGATTAATTCAAAATAAAGGACAATCGCGTCTATGTAATTGTACCGAAGGTAACTTAATTCCTATCACAAAAGTAAAAATGATCCGATCTCGTACATTGCGACGATGTGTCAGTTGTTCAACACGACATAGTCAAGGTGTGGTGTACCGATTCCTAACCGGACAAGATGCTCCTGTAAGTGTCTTGGCAGATGCACTATATCAACATGTTCCTCCATCCAAAGCTGATAATTCATACGAACTGCCTGGACAAGGCCGAAAAATGTTAAATTTTACAGATAGCCGGCAAAATGCAGCTTTTTTTGCACCCTATTTAGAGAGGACACATGAAAGAAATCTACGTAGAAGGATGATCACTTATACTTTACAAGCAAATCCCGACAATCTGAAGAAAAAAATTACTCTTAAAAATTTATTGGAACAATTAACATTTCAAACTAAAAAAATTAATTTATTTTCTCAAGAAACTGATTTAGATACTGATCTTGAAAAGCTGGAAAAACATATGGCTATATGGTTAATGCAAGAATTCTCTCCTTTGGATCGTCGAATTAGTCTTGAGGGGCTAGGGTTGATTCATTTTACTCCAATTGTTCCCAACACATGGCAGGCGCCCTCATTCATGACTTCAGCCCCCTGGAATTTTAGTAATCAACAAGCTTTCAATTTAATCAGATATTTTTTAGATACCTTGCGGTTTCAAGGGGCTATTACTTATCTGTTAAACGAAAAAGTTGACATCCTTGAAAATGAAGCTTTTGCACCCCGTCAAAAAGAATTTGCAATTCGATCTAATGAGAGCAATGCGAAAGAGGGGATATTTAGTTGGATCCCGAAAAAACATAGTAATTCACGAAAAGATTTTTTATTGAGGTATCTTAAAAATCAATGTAGCCACGTTGCAGATCAAGAAAAAGAAATATCGTACTTACTGACTACTTTATGGGAATATTTAACAGATTCCTCTTCCCCTTGGAGCAAAGTTTTAGTCCCTTGCGATTTGGGAGGGAAAAAAGGTATTGCATATAAAGTTTCCCATGATGGCTGGTATATTCAAGCTAATTTAGAAAATGATTTTTCGGGTCTGATGATTTGTGACACTTGTCAAAATATCAGTCAAGAAATTATCGGGGATGTCTGCCCTACTTATGGTTGCAAAGGGCATCTCAAACCTCTTTCAACAAATGCGAATGTTTTAAAAGATAATTTATATAGAGATTTATATTTAAATAGTGAACCAATAGTACTTATTGCCCAAGAACATACCGCTCAATGGACATCTAAGGAAGCAGCGAATGTTCAAAATCAATTTATTAATGGATGGATCAATGTACTGAGTTGCTCCACAACATTTGAGTTAGGCGTAGACGTGGGTGATTTACAAGCGGTTGTAATGAGGAATGTTCCACCTACCACTGCCAATTATATCCAACGTGCCGGACGTGCCGGTCGCAGAACAGATTCAGCAGCTTTTGTTCTGACATTTGCTCAGAGACGTTCCCATGACATTAATTATTATAACAATCCGGAAATGATGATTACAGGAAAGATAAAGCCACCCGTAACAGTATTAACAAATGAAAAAATAATACGCCGCCATTTGCATTCAGTTGTTTTTGCAGCTTTTTTCCGATATGCAAAGATCAATTGGGATAAAAAATTTACAACAGTAGAAGATTTTTTCTTTCCTACAGACAATGTAGATTGGATTAAAGAGTTTAAAGATTTCATCTTATCAAAGCCAATCGATTTACAGAACTCATTAACCAGGATTATCCCATCCAATGAATTGCAAAAATCAATGGGCATTAATGACTGGGACTGGATTAAGGAATTATTGAATGATAAGGATCCTAAAGTTTTTGATTTAGCTATAGCAGATATAACGGATGAAGTGAATGAACTTGAAAAAATAAAACAAGATGCTTTTGGAAAAATTGACCCGAAAAAGAAGGATAATTCCAATTATCTTAATGAAGTTATAAATCTGGAACGAATTATCAAAGAAATAAAATCAAAAGATTTATTAGGCTTTTTAGGATCAAGAAATGTTTTGCCAAAATATGGATTCCCAACCGATGTTGTTCCATTAATGACTGAACATTTATTAATAGATGATGCTCGAAAAATCCAACTTGAGCGAGATTTAAGAATCGCAATTTCCGAATTTGCACCTGGAAGTGAAATTGTTGCCGGAAAACGAATTTGGCGAAGCCAAGGATTACGTTTACTTCCCAATAGAAGATGGGAAGAAATCCATTATGTAGTTTGCAAACAATGCAAAAGATTCTTTTGGGGGTATAGCGCCAAAGAAATTCCACTCAGCTGTTCATGCGGAGCTTCTCTTACTGACTCTCATAATACAGACCTTAAGGGAAAGTTTATAATTCCACAGCAAGGATTTGTTGCCGCAAATAAGACTTCTACACCAGGAGAAAATCCTCCTCAACATACTTATGCGAGTAGGACTTATTTTACTGAATATATGTCCCCACAAACAAAACAACTCGAGGAGAAAGTACTAGAAGAAGACACTGATTTTACAAATTCAAGAATTAAAATATTTAAAGCTGTTTCACCCCACGGATGGATGGCATTGGTAAATAATGGTTATGGAAAGGGGTTCGATGTTTGTGATGTCTGTGGCTGGGCTCAAGTGGTAGATTTCTCACAAAATGGAAACAAAAGATTTGAAAAGCACAAGAATCCTTTCACACAAAAGGAATGCTCAGGGAAGACTCAATCTTATCATCTGGGGCATCGTTATATGACGAATGTTTTAGAATTGAAGTTTGAAGGACCAAGATATGATCAAGCTCCAATGCTCTCGACTTTGTATGCAATTCTAGAAGGTGCAAGCGAAGAATTGGGAATTCGTAGAGACGATATCGATGGAACATTATATTATCGAGACTTTCATGAATCCCCTCATCTCATTTTATTTGATACTGTGCCAGGCGGAGCTGGTCACGTCGATAGAATTAGCAATAGTCTAAGGAAAGTATTTGAATCAGCATTAGCGAAAGTTAGTAATTGCGAATGCGGCGAAGAAACGAGTTGTTATAATTGCCTTCGGAATTATAAGAATCAATTCTTTCATGATATTTTGCAACGTGGAATGGCTATAAAAATACTTGAAGAGATACTAGCGAACACCAATTAATTCTAATAGATAAATATATTTCTTTATAAACAAGATATATATAATTTTATACTTCAAATAATAACTAATTATATTTAGTTATTATAATTAATTTTTTTGTTTCATTAAAAATAATTTTATCGCTATTCTTTCTTTCTAATATCATCTTATGTGATAAATTTTTTTCAAAGCATCTTGCCTCATAAATCTCGCAAAATACTCTTGTAATAGGTTGACTTGTGCCAGAGATCATTCGAGGTCGGGAAAATCCAATAGAAAACCCTTATATTAATCGATAAAAGCAGAATTCTTTTTTATACACCGAAAAGGTAAAAACATCGTCCA
>DAOOWV010000046.1:0-4132 GCA_035371485.1 Candidatus Dojkabacteria bacterium
GGATACAATATTTGATATTCCTATAATTGCTGACTGTAGGGGATTAATTATTTCATAGGATGAATAAACACCTGTAGGTTTTAGCCATGTAACTTGTATCGTTTCCACAATGGCTTTTCCTTCGCCAATACTTGCCCAGTTAATGAATTTCATAATTGGGCTGATATTTCCTTCAATGTGAATAAATACATTTCCATTAGCTTCATTTCTTGCGTATCCAGTAAGTTTAAGTTCATTTGCTTTTTTCTGGGAATTTCTTCTGAAAAAGACTCCTTGAACCCTACCTGTTACAGTAATTTCTACACAGGCTTTTTGGTTTTTTGCCATTACGTTAGATGATTAAATTAGTAAGGCAGATATCAAAGTTATTAACCACGTAATAATGAAAAGTCCATAATTTGTATGAACTGGTAAATTTAAAATAAGATATAAAAACATGAAAATTGTATGAATAGAAAAAGTTTTCAATGAGCGTTGTCCAATGAAGGAAATGGCTTTTTTAACGAAATTGATAGTTTTGACTCTTTTTATCGTTCTTAATGATTTCATCCCACTTTCTCTAAAAAATCTGTATATACTGTTAATAAGAAAGATTGTGAACGGAATTGCTAATGTGATTGTTAATGAATAAGAAATGAAAGATATTGAAGGTGGAAATCTGTTGAAACTTAAAAATTTATATGAAACAATAGTTATTATTGCAAAAGCCATAAGAGTATATGATAACCACTTTAACTTGAACTTATCTGAAGCATGTTTATTAATATGTGCCCATCTTATTCCTAATAAATATATTGGCATATAGAAAAGAATTGGAAAATAGTGGTTGTCTTTATATCCCCAAAATAATGCACCAGCTGTTTGAGTTTCAAATGATTTACTAAGCAAAAATCCACACAAATATATAGAAAACATAAAGGTATATAGATATATGTCGCTTCTTATTATTAAGTTTAAAACTTTCTTAAGTAATAGGGTTATAAGTAGGAATAGGGGGAAAGAAATTAAAAATTCAGTTAAGAAAACCAATCCCTTTCCAGATATTATTAAGATTATGTCATTACTAATCCATTCCCAAAATTTAGGATTCGATGTGATTTCTACAATCGATATGTTAGCAATGTGTGCTTTTTCAAATATTAACGAAACATAACCAATGAATGAAATTAGTAAGTATGAGGCAAATAAATATAGTGTTTTTCTTAACAGTGCTTTGTTGTTTTCCTTTTTACTGTCTAATAGTTTATATACTCCAAATCCAAAGCAGAAAAGGAATAGGGTGTATGATACATTTCCTCCAAAATCTGAAATTCTATCAATAATCGAATTACTGTTAACATATGAGTACGCATAGATTCTAGCATGGACAAATGTCATTAATATAATAGCAATTGTTCTTATGCCATCAATAACGGTGCTTCTACCTTCTCTTGTCTTGAAATGGTTTGTCAATAGTTCTTTACTTTTCTGTTTGATGGTTTTTATTAGTTGAGTGGTTTTATTTTTGACCATATTTTAGGTAATGTAATTTACTAGTGAAGCTTATAGGGAGTATATCACAAAAACGTATAATTCAATAGATTACAATTGCAATATTTCCTGGAATACCTGCTGTTTCATTCTTAAGTCTGCCCCATAAATTTTTAAATGTACTGATATTGTAATAGCGGTTCTTTCCTCTCCATGGGTCGTTAGTGTAAAAACCTGTTGGATTATCTGATGGGCCTGTAAATCCGACTACGACTTCGGAGTGCATTCCATTTAATCCCCATATTTGTTTTTCTTCAGGTGTTGTCCACGTTTTCCAGTAAGGATCACTGGCACCATTTTGCCAGTAAAGAATTGAAGGATTACCATTTTCAATTTCCTTTGCCAAAGCAACAACGTTCCATTCATATTTGATTTCATTATTAATCCCATATGATGATATAATTTCCGACAATCTTGTCCAATTAAGTCCGTAATAGTTTACCCAACCTTTATATGGATCTCCACCAATTCCCAAATGTTCCTGAAGTTGTGGTTGTTCTCCAGCTCTTTCTCTTACAGCATTTTCTGACGTATCTACACCTCTGTATCGTAGTACCATTGCTCCTGCTGTAATGTTACATGTGTGAGATTCACTTTGTCTTAACCATGGGACATTAAGAAGTGTAACTTCTTCCTCTGTTGTAAATTTTACAATGATATTTTTGTCAGAGTCGATGCCGGAAATGGCTTTAATTGGTGATTTTATTGATATCTGGTAGGTCTGTCCATATGCTAATGATTGAGAGAAGGTATATATTAATTTGTCGTTATCCCATGAGAAATTTCCAGAAATGTGAGGACTAATTGTAAGGTTCGTTTCTACTGATTGATGGTCAACATTTTGGTCGAATTCAATAGAAAATGATTTAGTGTTTACTGAAACTTTATTTGCGCCACTAACTGGTGATGTTTTAACAACTTTTATTTCACCTGGGGTAGTGAATTCAAGATTGATTTCTGTTGGGATTGAGTCTCCATCAGAGGTTTTGATACCTCTCGAAATTTGTATTAAATATTTTGTGTCTTTTTGGTACAGGGTTTGTGGTACAAACGCAAATTTTGTATTACTAAGAACTATCCATTCTCCTTCCTGATTGGGAGTTATATTAATATTTTCGATGAAAGATTCGGGTAGAATAGGGGTATTGAACGTGATTTCGATATTGGTTCCATCATAAAGATATCCTGAAGATGGTTGATATTCTTGTAATTCAGGGGTTTTAATTGTTGAAAAATTGTTTGAAAAAACTTCAGCTGTTTCACCTTTGGTTACAATTTCATTTGTTAGGCTATTAATCTGTAATGGAGTACGAAATAACTTAATTTGATAATCAGTATCACGTTGAAGATCTGAAACAGGAATGATTATAATTCTATTGTCCTTTGCTTCTATTTCATGTTCAATATACGGTGTAATTTCAACGTTCCATTCATTATTTTCTATATTTTGACTGAAAAATATAAATAAGTCGCTTTGAGGACTAATATCTTGTTCTCCCCAAGAAGGATAACAACTAGTGACGGATGGGACGGACATGGCCTGGTATTCAACGCTGTATTCATTTTCTGTTTTTCCAAAAATTGATGAAACTCCAGATAGATACGGAGTTAGTAGTTCATCTTCACTTATGTTTTGGTTTGAAATAATTTGTATGTGTCTGCTGATGCGGACAAAGGGTAAAATGTTTACCTGCTTTACCTTAAGAGGGATTTCAGTATTAGCTATTACTTCGAGTGATTTTGTATTAACAGGTATATTGAAATAAACATCGTATATGATTTGTTTTCCGTTATAATTTGCTGATGATATTTCTCTAACAATATAAGGTCTTGATGTAAAAAGATATGTCCCAAGTATGTAACATGTAGTGGTTGTTAATAGAAAAAATGAAAATAAAATAAATCCTTTTGCAAGGTTTTTCTGAATAAATGTGATTAAATCTTTCGGTTTGTTTTCGTTAGGCTGATTTGACTTATTATTCTTTGGTTGGAACATTTTTTTATAAAAAACCAAAATTAGTGAAATGGTTACTATCAGTAATATAATTAGTAAAATGAATAGGATTTCAAAATTATAATAGTAGTAAACATGTTTTGATATTTTGTGTGCTAATGTTGAGTCTAAAATGTATATTATGGACTGAAAACTATCTTTTCGTATCAAAATAATAGGGGAACAGAGTAAGAATGTTATTATTACTCTTTGATATTTTTTAAAAAATTGAATGATTTTGGTATTGATTGTTTTGTTTTTTGACAAGGTATTCATTTAGATATATTTATTTATTATTTTCATCAATAGCTATTATATTTTAACATCTTTTAGGGGTTCGGTGGCGTAATAGAATTAAGTAATAGACTTAACATATTTTCTATCCAAAAGTTATTTTATCAAATTTACGTTTAAAATTAAACGAAAGATCACCTGTAGACGTTGTGCACTTTAAGTGTACGGTAATGTAAAATATGTTACTGTTAATAACATAAGGTATTGCATTTTAGCTTTCGATGTTTTATACTTTATAAAAGTATAAACTATATTGAGATAAAGTTGCGTAAACTGCCTGTTTTTTACAAGCTTTTAGTTTTTCCTGTTCTTATC
>DAOOWV010000047.1:0-3903 GCA_035371485.1 Candidatus Dojkabacteria bacterium
CCGGCCGGAAGCTGTGCAGGCTGTACCCGGCATCGATTTCAACAAGTTTTGATACTTCCTTGTTGTCAACTTTTGCTGAAGATTTTGTTGCCTTTTCAATTGAATCAAGTGTGTTTTGAACTGATTTTATATCACTTTTAACGCTATTAAGTTTTAGTGATTCGCTTGATATTCCTTTAGAGAGAGGTTTGCGAATTTCTCCAGTTATTGGATATCTTGTTTCCATAAAATTTGATTCATCCTTGAAATCTGAGGGAGAATAGAGCTTATCGTGATGTTTGGTGACTAGAATGAAGAATACTATGAGTACGAATACAGGAAATATAACGATAAAATAAATAAGTATTCGCTGTAGATCATAAGGGATCTGTGAGAAAATCAGTGTGCTTGCACTAAGTGCGTAAACCAGTACTATAAATAGAGCAATTATCCCAAGTGGGTTTTAGGCAATTTCTCAGCAGTAGGATTGAAATTATATTTATTATTTTCAGGCATCTTTAGGTTCATGGATTTAATAACTCTGTCAATTATACCTTATATGAGTAATTATTTGTAATGGTTGAATTTAATATTGTAATTTCAATGAGGTATCGTTCTTTCGAAAACATTACGATTTATATTAATCGTTCAAATTTATATAATTTTATGTTAATATAAAGTACATATATAATAATGGAAGATATGAATATTAAGCAAAAAATTATTGAAAGAGTAAAATCAGTTGTAGATATTGACTTAGATATTTGTGTTTCAATTTCTGAGAATTCCTCACGTGGAGATTATACTTCTAATATTGCTATGCGCTATGCGAAACAGTTGAATCGTAATGCTGTTGATTTAGCTAATGAAATATGTGAAAAATTAAAAAATGATAAGATTTTCTCGAAAGTTGAGGTGGTCTCACCTGGTTTTATTAATTTTTGGCTCTCAGATGAATTCTTAATAGATAACCTAGATGAAGTTATAACTCAAGGTAATAGTTATGGGCGGGTAGATTTTGGAAAAGGTAAAACATGGTTAATTGAGCATACATCACCAAACCCTAACAAAGCCATGCATATTGGTCATTTAAGAAATAATGTTTTTGGAATGGCTATTGCAAATCTTGCAGAATTTGCAGGATTTAAAGTAATACGTGATGCTGTTGATAATAATCGTGGAATTGCAATTGCTAAGTTGATGTGGGGATATCTAAAATTTGGAAGGATTGACGGTAATCATATTGAAGATGTTACATATTGGGTTGATCATGTGGACGAGTGGTTGACTCCGGAGAATGCTAACAAGCGACCAGACAGATTTATGGATGAATTCTATATTAAGGGCTCTTCAGACTTTAGTGAAAATAAAGAGGTTGAGATAAAGGTTAGAAATATGGTTGTTTTGTGGGAACAAGAGGATAAACCTATATGGAAACTATGGGAAAAGGTATTGAATTATGTTCATGAAGGGCAAGCTTTAACGTTGCAAAGACTGGGAAGTCGATGGGATCATGTTTGGCATGAACATGAGCATTATAAAGAAGGTAAAAACATGGTTGAATTGGGATTAAAAAAGGGTATTTTTGTTAAAAGTGATGGGGCTGTTATTACTCAATTAAAAAAATATGGAATACCTGATACTGTTATTGAAAAGTCTGATGGGACATCACTATATATTACTCAAGATATTGCTCTTACCAAAAAGAAAATTGACACATTTAAAGGAGACAAATTACATTGGGTAGTTGGTCCAGATCAAACACTTGCTTTAAAACAAGTATTTGCTGTATGTGAGCAATTTGGGATTATAAATGTTGATCAGTGTGTACATTTATCTTATGGTTATATGAGTATAAAAGGTAGTGGTAAAATGAGTTCAAGACTCGGAAATGTGTTATACATTGATGATTTATTGGATTTAGTTGCTGGTAAAGTATTTGAACAAATAAAAAATACTGAGGTTTCTTTAGATGAAAAGAAAACAATTGCAGAAAAAATTGGAATAAGTGCTGTTAAATATTCAATTTTAAAGGTTGGTAGAACAACGGACATGCAATTTTCATTTGATGAAGATTTATCGTTTGAAGGTAACTCTGGTCCATATTTGATGTATTCATATGTAAGATGTAAAAATATTCTTTCAAAAATTGAAAATAACAGTGATATAAAAATATCTGTAGATAAGTCCAAATTATCTGAATATGAAATTTTATTGTTAAGAAAATTGATCGTATTTGATGAGGTTATTGTAAGTGCTGTAAATGGATACTCCCCTAACCTTCTTTGCTCATATTTGTTTGAACTTAGTAAACTATTTAGCAGTTTTTATGAGAAAGTTCCTGTAATTCATGAAAAAGATAATGAGTTGAAGTTGTTTAGGTTATCATTAGTTGATTCTGTTTCGCAGGTATTGAAAAATGGGATGAAGTTGTTGGGTATGGAAATTGTAGAAAAAATGTGATAGTACCTATTTTATCTATTTTAGCCACCTCGAATTTTCGTCTACGATAGTTTGTGCTTGTTCTAATTGTGTGGTTACAACTTGCTGTGTATCAGCACAAATAGTTGTAGATTTCCTTTAATTAATTGAATAAATGCACATAGTTGATAGGTATATTTTGTTATTTTAGGATTACTAATTACCAAAGGGAATAAATGGACAATTATTTCTAGTGCTGGCATTAATGCTTTATTTCGATTATCAGTAATATTTTCGCAGATCGATATTATTTGTATCCAAGTGTAAAGAATGTTATCTGGATTTCGTTTTTGCTCTAAGGGTATTCGTTGTCTAATTAGTTCTATTGTTTTATCATGATCATATAAAATTCTGTATCTTCTATATAGACCATGGCGAAGAGAATTGTCATCAAATGTTAATGGTAAAATATCAAAACTTTTCTGTTGAACAGTTGCTATAAAGTCTGTTATACTTGTTGCATTTGACAATAATGCAAACATTATAGATCCCAATCTTTCAAGGTTTTCTAACCCAAGTAACATTGCTGTACTACTACAAATACTGGTAGTACGGTATGTCCAAATGTTGTGGTCTTTGGTGTAATTCTGTGTTAAAGGGAAGTATAACGATTAGGTTGGTTGCTGTTACTAAGGCAATTGCATCTTGTATTGGGTTATTAGTAAATTTAATGTTGTCTATATCATAGGTAAGAATGGCTACCGTAAGATCTCTAATTTGGTTGGCTGTTTCTGTGTCTTCTATGGGGTGATAGAACTGTGTCAGTAAAAGCGTTGAAACTAATGCACATTTATGAATAAAGCACAAGTTTGGAATATCATTTTCTTCAAGGTTTGGATCCATAAAATGTCCCCATACTCATCCTTTGTGTTCAGGTGCTAGATTTTCAAAGTTCCCCGTAACGATTTTTTCCACAGTATGAGTTTATGAAATTAAATGATAAGTGATATACGTGAAATTTTAAGAGTTGTCCTCCCTTATCACATATCACGTATCACTTATCATCTCATCTCTTAATTCCTTACTTCCCTCAAAATTTCGAATATACATATTTATCAATCGTTTTTGAGTATTTGGATTTATTTCGCGTATTTGCTGCTCAAATTCCAGGTGTTCTCGCAAGTATTTAAGCTGAGTTTCCTTGTTAATTATTATTGGTTTGTCGGATAATAATGCGGGATTTCCCATAAATGCTCTTCCAACCATAATACCCACCGGGGTATACCTAAGCTTGTTTTCCAAAAACTTCTGCAAATTGTTAACTGCACACTTCTCACTAATTTTACCAATATCACCATTTCCAATAATAGGTGTTTTCATTAATTTGACCAGTTTCGCACCTTGTGTCCAATTTGGACTACCAGTGTAGCCTTGTTTTTGAGTTCTAAAGTGAATACTTATAAAATCAAGTTGTAGTGAATCAAGGAATTTCCACCACTTATC
>DAOOWV010000048.1:0-3575 GCA_035371485.1 Candidatus Dojkabacteria bacterium
TCCATATTGCTGATGCAATTTCTGGAGCAAGACCTGGTGCTAGAAAGGAATCATATGAAAGTTACATTAAAAGAATTCAGGCCTTGGAAGATTTAACTATGAAGATTGGTAAGAATAAAATAAATGAAGTGTTTGCGATCCATGCAGGAAGAGAAGTAAGAATTATTGTAAAACCAGAAGAAATTAGTGATGAGGGTTCAACTTTATTAGCTCATAAAATTGCAAGAGAAATTGAAAAAACACAAACTTATCCTGGAACTATTCAGGTAACTGTGATTCGTGAAACAAGAGCATTAGATACAGCTAGATAAAAATGAAAATACTATTTATTGGAGACATTTGTGGAGAAAATGCGAGAAAGGCGGTTGGGCTTATGGTACCCAAATTGCGTAAAGAGCATCACGTAGATGTTGTTATTGCAAATATTGAGAATTCTGCGCATGGTCGTGGTTCAACTCTAAAAATTGTAGAAGAGTTAAAGAGTTATGGGGTTGACGTAATGACCTCAGGCAATCATATTTGGCGACAGAAAGAATATGGCGATTTCTTAGATGATCCAGGGTATAAAGTTATTCGTCCAATTAATTATCCTGATGATGTAGTTGGGATAGGTTATACAGAGTTTAAATCCTCTAATGGTTTACTTCTTGTAGTAAATGTTTTGGGGTTTGATTTCATAGTAAATGTTGAAAGAACAGTAATTGAGCCATTTCGCTATATGAAGCAGTTTTTTGACGAAATAAATATTGATAAGTATGATTCAATTTTTATTGATTTCCATGCAGAGGCGACTTCTGAGAAAAAGGCTTTTGGTCTATATTTCGATGGTATGGCTAGTACAATCGTTGGCACACATACTCATGTTCAGACAGCAGATGAAGAGATATTGCCTAAAGGGACCGCATATATTACAGATGTTGGAATGGTAGGGCCTAAAGATTCCGTTTTGTGGACTAAGAAAGAAATTATTTTCGATCGCATGATGTATCCTTATGGGCAGATGTTTGAAATTTCTGAAGATAGAAAAATAATATTTAATGCAGTATTGATTGAAACAATTAATGCAAGGTCTTCAAAGGTTATTAAAAGGATAAATGAGGTCGTATCGGTCTAGTATTAAGGGAGTATTCTTCTAAGAATTTCTAGAGGTGTATATCCTTGTAACAATGCTTCTTGAACAATTTCCAATGATAATTTTGAAATCTCTGATAGCAATTCTACAAACCTTATGTCTTCAGAAGCCTCTTTCCATACTGATTTTAGAATAGAATTACAAGAGTAGATTCTCCACGCGATAAGTGCAACTATACCTTCTTTAGATAATGAAACACATAATTCTTTAATTTTTTGGGGATTGACGTGACTGTAAGCTCTTGTAACTTGTGAAGCGAGAACTTTTCTTCCATATGCTCTTTCAATAGAATCTTGTGGTAATTTCCCCTCGGAAATAGCTTTTTGAATTGCAGAAAAATCTCTACGAGAAATTGGAGTTTGAGATTGGGCAACTGTGCGTCTATGATATCCTTCATATGATTGACTTGAACCGCTTGAATAATTACCATTGAAAACTTCATCAACATTTCCTTTTGAAAATGGTATACCTCTGTTTAGTAATCCATAATAATGGAAGAAATAATCAACAGTGCTTGAAGATGATTGCTCAATGTTATGTAGTGGACTAAAGGCTAGGTTTTTTATGATTCTTTGATACACGTATGGCTGAATATCATCATTGGTGGCTAACTTATTCAACACTCTTGATTGTATATATCCTAAATATTGAGGGCTCGGATCAGGGCTTCCCACCAATGATAATTGAAAATGTCCTAAAATATCGGATGGTTGCATTGCTCCTCTTTGACAAAGACCGTAAAGTAAATCAACAATAACTGTTGTCATTTGGGCTAAATAATCATCCGAAATAAATGCATGATCAATTTCTGAATCAGTCATGGTTTCGAGCTGATCAATTTGAGCTTGTGTTGGATTATTTAGTTGGTTTTGAAAATACTCTCCCGCTATTTCAAATTGTAGACCGTGCATTTGATCGCCAAGTAACCCCGCACCCATGACTTGGGAAACAATTAACTTATTATTTATAAACCCAAAAGGTGCTATAACATTTATTTCGGGCTTTTGTGTTTGAGGATTAATGTATATAGAAAAATGTATACTTCTTCCTCTGCTTTGCATTACTTGATCGACCGTACCAATCGTTGATGCACCTGTAGCCCAATGAACAATGACGTTTTGTGCTTTTTGAAGTTGTATCTCATTTGAATTAAATTCACTAGGATAAATATTCCCAGCATGACCCTCAGTTGTTTGATTGTTATGGCCAATAAGACCTTCGGATTTTTCAACAATTCTTTGCCCTGGTTGTGGAATAAATCTACTGCTAGCAAAAATGTTTATTCCTGGTATAATTTCTTGTAGAGCCTCAACTCCAGTTTGCTGTGTAACTGAATCAACAGCGATATCGTCTTCTGATTCAATTGCAGTTTTGTGGACCCAAAACTGTAAACTGGTATATTGGTTATGAGGACTCCAATGTTTTTCTACATAGTCACGAAAGATTGTTCCACTGACATCCCCATTATTATCTATCGAAATACCAATGTTTTGACTTCCTGCCTGTGAAACGATTATTTCACCGTTCTTATCAGCCATTAATATAAAGACATGTCCCGAACCTACCCTGTTTTGAGCTCCAGCGAAAATGGGTATTCCATCCTTGGCTAATCCTTGTGCTGTTTGTGCATCAATACTGACCCATCCCCTTCCAATTCCTCCATATGACATTACTGATTCAATAAACATATTGGCGTTGCTTTGTCTTTGGGTACTGTTGTTATCTCCATTATAGTAAACTGTGTGGGGGACGTAATATTGGGGTCCATACATTAAATTCATCATGTCCATCATCCATATTTGGCACCAAGTTTCAGTTTCTGATGGAGTGTATCTGTTATTTTTCTCAGGATTGAACAAAGCAATGATATATTTTGAATATTCACTTTGGGGATATTTTTTCCAAAGTTGCTGTAAGTTTTCGGATATTTTCCAATAATCTTCATGATTAAACTGACCATTATTCCAAATCTGTGCATATTCTGTTAGAAATTGTTGAGATTTTTCTGGTAATGATGACTGATTTTCAACAATATGCCTATATATTTCTGCGGGGTGAGGAGGTGTAATTTTGTAGGCAGGATTTATTTCCTTAAAATATCTGATATCACTGGATATGTTAATAGGAATGATGGAATCCGGTATGCCATAAGTTTTACTGCCTCCTGTTTTTACAACTTCTTTCCCAGGCCATTCAAAATCGAAGACACTTTTAAATTGATCATTTTGCTCCTGTGGAGATACTTCATTTTTCCAAAAAATATTAATAGCATTTTCTATCGTGGTTGGGCCAGAAAATACTGCAACTTCAAATGGGGTGGGAGGAGAAATGGGAACATGTTCTCCAGCTAATGTTACCATTGTTGTAAAATCTTGTGAAACTGGGGGTTTGGGAGTGGTCAATATCGGGTAATCATTTTTATCTGTTTCTGGGGATGGTAAAT
>DAOOWV010000049.1:0-3183 GCA_035371485.1 Candidatus Dojkabacteria bacterium
AATAAGTAATAATTTTAGAATTCAAAGTTGTTCTTAAACAATTATTCTTTTACAAATAGATTATACAATAATTTTCTAATTTTGAAAAATTGCTGATAGTTTTAAATATGCACATCACAGTTAAGTTAATAAGGTATTTACAACACATCACGACATGTGTTATAATAATACTTATTAACTGTTATTAACAATAATGTTGAGTTCAAGATTACAAATAGTAGAACGTACCAAATTAATAGATGAGCCTAGGAGAGCAAAACTTATTGGTATTGGAAATTACCTATTATGTCGTTTTGGAGCACAAGAAGAATTTGAAGGAATGTTTAGTAGTTCAGTTGTTAATCCAGAAATATTGTTAGTAATGCCAGTTAGATTAAAGGCAATGCGATACGATATAAAATATGATTATGGTAAATCATATAGACAAGCACAATCATTAGGTGAACAAATGCCAGAATATATAATAAAACATTTACTCTTAATGATAACTGAATGTGTAATTGGAATAGATAATGAAATTACAGGACATTCACTTGAGGATATATCATCGTACATCACTGAAGGAATCTCTCCAGAACAATGGGATACGTTTTGGGCGGATTTCAAAAATTGTTATTTATCATTCGCTAATCCTCTACGACCCAAGCATTATATAACAGTTCATTTACCTGAAAGAGTTTTCCCTTTGCAAACAAGGAGTGCTAATGACTTGGATAGTGCTATTGATAAAATTTTAGGAGCTAACCCTGAAATTAAACCTACGCCTAGAATAAGAGCATCTTTGAGAAATTGTTTATTAGCGAGAGGACAAGCTCGAACATATGGAGGACAACCAAATTATGAGCAATTTACTAAACTTCTTATGCGAGAAGGATTAACAAGAGAAGAAGCTTTAAAGTTACTAGGTCTCACAGCATAATATCTTTATTCAAACGTTCTGAAAATTTCCACTTTCATGCTATTTCTGCTACAATATTGCCTAATGAACAAGTTAAATGATATATGATAATTGATAGATGAGAGATATTGGATCAGTTGTCAATAAACTTCTTCATTTTTCTTTATGTTCTAAAATCTAATCTCTAATTTCTAAATAAATGAAACTATCATTAAGTGCACTTTCAAGATTTGTTGATATTTCAAGCATTCCATTTGACAAGTTTCTGACAACATTTTCTGATAGTATTGCAGAAGTAGAATCAGTAATGGACTATGGAAAACTTTATCATGGAATTTATGTAGGTGAAATAAGAGAAAAGAAAAAGCATCCTAATTCTGAAAAATTGTTTGTATGTAAGGTTAATATTGGAAATAATACCGTACAAGTGTGTGCAGGTGCAGGCAACATCGAAGTTGGAGACAAAATTGCCTATATCGCACCAGGAAATCAGACTCCTGTAAACCCCTATCCTGGAAAACCACACGTCACAATTGAAAAAATCAAAATGGGTGGAGAAGAATCAAATGGTATGATGTTGTCAGAAAAAGAACTGGGAATTGGTGACGATCACTCTCAAATATTAATTCTACCTAAAGAATTTATTCCGGGACAAAAAATTGTTGACGTACTTGATTTAAATGATATTGTAATTGAAATTGAAAATAAATCATTAACTCATAGACCTGACTGCTTTGGAATCTGGGGACTTTCAAGAGAAGTATCGGCAGTATTTAACCTCAAATTAGAGTTACCAAATGAACTTGATCAAATAGTTAACAAACGAATCGAAGTCAAAGAATCTACAAATATTCTCCCACTCAATGTTACTGTAAGAAATCCTTCAAACCAAGCTTTTGTACAAAGATATATGTTAACAGGACTTTCAGATATTAAAGTTGAAAAATCACCTTTATGGTTAAAGATATTTTTATTAAAACATGATGTAGCATCCATTAATAATGTTGTTGATATTACAAATTATGTCATGATATTAACAGGGCAACCTCTCCATGCCTTTGATTATGATAAAACAACTGGAAATATTATTGTAAGAACTGGAAAAATTGGTGAAAAAATACTTACGCTTGATGACAAGGTTCATGAGTTAGATCAGGAAGTTGTTGTAATTACAGATGAAAAAAACACATTAGGCATTGGTGGAGTAATAGGTGGAAAAGATAGCTCAATAAATGACCAAACTACAAACATTCTTCTTGAAACCGCTACTTTTGATATGTATAACATTCGAAGGACTTCAATGAAACTGGGGTTGTTTACTGATGCAGTAACAAGGTATGGTAAAGGAATTGATCCAGAGCTAGCAGTAATAGGACACAATTTCTGTATTGAAATGTTAGAAAAATATGCCCAAGCCCAATTAGCGACAAACACTTATGATTATTATCCAACCCCCAGAAAAAGCTTCAATATTTCTCTTCCATATAGCTATTTGTATAAAAGATCTGGCTTAAAATCAAACGAACTACAAGAAAAACAAATTTACACCATACTAAAAAATCTTGAACTAAATCCAATTGAGAGAGATGGAAAAGTTGAAATTACAATCCCAACATTTAGATGGGATCTAAAAGCAAAAGAAGATATATTAGAGGAAATTGTAAGAATTTATGGATATAACAATATCAGACCAACACTTCCAATTGGACCCTACTATCCTCCTGAACAAATTGAAGACAAAAAAATAAAAGATATAATAAGACATGTATTAAGAGAAACTGGTGGAAATGAAGTAATAACTTACTCTTTTGTTGGATCCAAGTTGTACGAAAAATCAAATCTTAACCTGGACAATTCCTCAAAACTTATTAACCCTTTGTCTCCTGATCTTCAATATATGAGAACAACTTTGATTCCAAGTATTATTGAAAAAACACAACTCAACCTGGGATATCCACATAATCAGTCAGCGTTTATGTTATTTGAGATAGGACATACTCACATAAAAGGAATTTTAAATTCTGAAAAATTACCCTATGAGTTCAAAAAGCTGAGTGTAGTGTACACTGATCCAGAAACAAAATCAAAAGATTCACCTTATTACTCAATCAAAGAACAATTGGTAAATATTATGAATGCAATGTCAATTAACGAATCACAGTATGTTTTTACCATTTTTTCAAACTATAAGAATAAGTTACCAGAATGGGTGTCTTCGATAAGCCCAGCATTTCATCCTAACGAATCTGCAATTGTTGAATTAATTGATAGTAATGCACAGAACA
>DAOOWV010000050.1:0-2528 GCA_035371485.1 Candidatus Dojkabacteria bacterium
CTTCTTCAATCGGAGTCGGTAATCTCAGTACATCAAGCAATGAGGATATCGTACTTCCCCCCCCCCCCCCTGAGGTGCAACCTGTAATATAATAATTAACAATGAAGAAAATTGAAATTTATATATTGATTGCGATAATTGCCATGTCCTTATTATTAATTAACGACATGACATTTAATTATTTTCGTTTTATGAAGAATTTGATAGTGATTATTGTGGTCATTCTTTTCCAGTTCTATGAAAAGAGTGCCTCCCAGAAAGATCGATTAAACCCAAAAATCAAAAATGTTTTTGTGTATTGTGATAAAGTATTTTCTCCTTTGCTAAATCTTTTAAACCGTATTTTCAAACCCATTAATGTTGGAACTAATGTTCAATTGTCACTTGGTTCTTTCATTATTATTTTTTTACTCCTAATCTGTCTAATCTTCTAATTAAATAACTATGCGTAGAGCTTTAATTTTTGTAGTATTTGCAATTTTACTTGTAATCGTAGTGTTTAAATACATCATCGCGATTGAAAAAATCGATGCGGGATACGCTGGTATTAGAGTGAATCTAGTTGGATCGAAAAAGGGAGTTGTTGATATCTCTGAAGTTACTGGATGGGTATTTTATGTCCCTGCATTAACTGCAATCTATGAATTTCCAACTTATACACAATCTAAGGATTATGATCCCTTTAAGGTTAATTCTAAGGATGGATCTGAGTTTGTGGTCGACCCTACATTTAGTTATTATGTGAAGTCTGAGTTTGTACCAAAGATTTTTACACAATATCGAAAGAACCTTGCGGATCTTGAACAAGGTTATATAAAGAATGTAATTTATGATAGCTATAGGATTGCTGCAAACAGTTTTACTAGCGACTCTTTAGTTAGTAATAGGCAGATATTTGAAGAGATGGTTCAAAAAAACTTGGTACAAACATTAAGTCAAGAAGGATTTGTGTTTCAACAATTAACCTCTAATCTTGAACCACCACCATCATTAAAGGAAGCTATAGATGCAAAAAATAAAACAATTCAAGAATCTATGCAAGCCGAAAACAAAGTGCGACAGGCTGAAGCAGACGCAAAAGTTAGAAAAATAAAAGCTGATGCGGAAAAATATGAAAATGATATGAAAACCTCTGCTCTTTCCTCTTTGATTATTCAGCAAATGTTTATTGAAAAGTGGGATGGCAAACTGCCAGTTTATGGCGAAACACCGAAAATATTTAAGGATATAAATAAATAAAATTAAATGAGAAGACTACCGGTATACTTTCTAATTGATGTCTCCGAATCTATGGTTGGGGATCAAATCAATTCGGTTGAAGAGGGAATATCTCATGTTATTCAGGAGCTAAAAAAGGATCCGTATGCTCTGGAAACAGTATATATCAGCATCATTGTATTTGCGGGTAAGGCAAAGACTATTATTCCATTAACCGATATTATAACGTTTTATCCTCCAAAATTTTCAATTGGAAGTGGAACTAATTTAGGCGATGGCCTTGGGCAACTCATGTATGAGATGAGAAGAAATTATGTTCCCACAACTCCAGACAAGAAAGGAGATTGGAAACCAATAGTCTTTTTGTTCTCTGATGGCGCACCAACAGACAAACCTCAAAATGCCATAAGTGAATGGAAGCAAAAATGGGCAGGCAAGTCTAGTTTAATTGCTATTTCACTTGGGGATGCTGAGAGCGTAACTAAACTTAAAGAGCTAACCCAAGAGGTTTACTTGATAAATGATACAAGTCCAAACACATACAAGAGCTTCTTTAAATGGGTTACTGCTTCAATAAAAGCTTCAAGCGTGAGTGTAACCGACAAGGGCAACCATCAAATGGCGAATACTTCAGGATTGAGCCTAGAAAAGATTGATCTGACAAAGCAAGAGACTGAATCAATTAATCTCGACCCCAATTTCGCTGTTTTTATTGCCAAGTGTCAAAATACAAAGAGGGAATATCTGATAAAATATAAGAAACAAATTCAAGAAAATGAATTTTCCTCTAGCCTTGGATTTGGAACACTTGTATACAGATTAACCGGTGCATATCAAGTTAATCAAGACTACCACGAATTAAGTTCAGATCAACAAATTGATCAAAAAATTTCAACTGAGAACCTTCAAGGATTTCCGACTTGTCCATGTTGCGGCAATCAATTTGGCGTAGCTGTTTGTTCTTGTAACAAAATTTTGTGTTCCGGAGAAGAAAAAATTACAACATGCCCCTGGTGTGGAATTCAAGGTCAATATGGACATGGTTCTGGATCAATTGATTTAAATCGAAATTTAGGATAAAATGGAAAAAGCAGCACAATATTTAAAGACTTTGTTAGAAAGTAAAGGGATTATCGTACAAGATAAGTACACTGGTCTTTTGAACACAATAGCAAGTACACAAGAAATTAAGGAGTCACTTGACTCAATAACATTAATACAAGATAAAATGATAAATGCATGGCACAAGAACATGAAAATTAAGGACTTTATTGATTCGGCATTCACTATACCAAATGCAACAGTTGGTA
>DAOOWV010000051.1:0-2241 GCA_035371485.1 Candidatus Dojkabacteria bacterium
TTAAGATATGAGAAATCAATTCAGAATCTTCACTCATTCACACAAACTGGTGATAAGTTAGATGTTGAGAATATATACGATGATCTACTTCCTGCTTTTGTTTTAACTTATTCATTAAACGAATCATCGAATTTTAGATTTGCATTTAGCAAAACACTTGCAAGACCTGAATTTAGAGAAATTGCACCTTTTAGTTATTTCGATTTTATTACAAATGAAATAGTTATTGGTAACAAGGATCTGAAAAGAAGTAAGATATCTAATTTTGATATAAGATACGAATTTTATCCTTCTCTTGGAGAAATTCTTTCTATTAGTTTGTTTTACAAGTCTTTTGACAACCCAATAGAAGAAATACTATTAGCTTCGTCAGGGTTTGAACCAATTAGATCATATGAAAACTCAAAATCTGCAACTAATTATGGAGTAGAATTAGAAGTCAGAAAAAATTTTGGTTTTGTAATGAATGCTTTATCTAATCTTTCATTTATTGGCAATTTCACTTTGATAAAATCAACTATAAAGTTGAATAATAATGGTTTTCAGGATAGTAAAAGAGCTTTACAGGGTCAGGCCCCATGGATTATTAACCTTGGTTTGTATTATGATGATAATAAATCTGGTTTTTCAACAAACTTATTATATAACAGATTAGGCGAGAAAATCTCAAAAGTTGGATATGCTGGTTTAGGTGATATAATTGAAAAGGGAAGGGATCAAATTGATTTTTCAATATCAAAATCTATTTTCAGTCAATTTAATATTAAATTTTCTGTAAAAGATTTACTAGCTCAAGATCTTGTTTTTGTTCAAAAAACGAAAGCTGAGGATAAGATCGCTCAATTGTATAAACGAGGAAGGAATGTTTACTTTGGGCTCTCTTATGATGTCAGATAAATATTTTATAATTTAAATAAGGAGGTTAAATGAGGAAGAAAATAGTACTTTTTATTACATTAATATTTACACTTAATTTATCTATTGCGCAGACTCTAGAAGTATTACAAGGAGATATAAGTAGTAATAAGCGATTAACAGCGGATAAGCAATATTTATTGAGAGGATTTGTCAGGGTACAATCAGGAGCTACACTAACAATAGATCCTGGGGTAGTTATATATGGAGAGAATACAACAAAAGGTACATTGATTATAAAGCCGGGTGGAAAAATAATGGCGAAAGGAACAGCTGATAAGCCGATAGTATTCACGAGTGAATTTGCTAAGAGTGGGTCTACTAAGGCACCGACATACGGAGATTGGGGAGGAATAATATTATTAGGGAAAGCACCGATAAACGTACCTGGAGGTAAGGCACAGATAGAAGGTACTGGAGATGCGAACGATGAGTATGGGGGGAATGATCCAGATGATAACAGTGGAGTAATGCAATATGTAAGGATAGAGTATCCTGGTATAGCATATTCATTGAACAATGAGATAAATGGACTAACATTTGGAGGAGTAGGAAGAGGGACAACGATAGATCACATACAGGTAAGTTATAGTGGAGATGATGCGTTTGAGTGGTTTGGAGGTACTGTTAACTGTAAGTATTTAATATCATACAGGGCATGGGATGATGATTTTGACACAGATTTTGGATATAGTGGTAAGTTACAATATTTAGTTTCAATAAGAGATCCTGAGATAGCAGATCAATCAAAGTCGAATGGTTTTGAGTCAGATAATGATGGTAGTGGTTCGACAAATACACCGATAACATCGCCTACGTGGTGGAATGTTACATTGATAGGTCCGAAGGCT
Organism: Candidatus Dojkabacteria bacterium; assembly: GCA_035371485.1. Classification (GTDB taxonomy): domain Bacteria; phylum Patescibacteriota; class Dojkabacteria; order JAFGLO01; family JAFGLO01; genus DAOOWV01. Next base: position 1,767 of record DAOOWV010000051.1, read on the forward strand.
ACTGAAAATACAACAATCAATTCATTATATAATAGGGCTATGCACTTAAGGAGGAGTTCACAGAATAAGATAAATAATGCGTTGATATTAGGTTGGCCGAATGGGGTAATAATAGATGGGCAGAACACAGTACAGGCGGCAAAAGATGGTAATTGTTATATAAAGAATAGTATAATAGCTGGAGCTAGCAAACCTTTAGATACAACAGCTTCAAAGGGAGTAGCATTTGATATTAGCAGTTGGTTTACAAATAATGGTAGTAAGATACTTTCGACAAATAGTGATGTAAAATTGGTTGATCCATTTAATTTAAGTAAACCTAATTATCTACCAATGCCTAATTCACCAGTATTTACAGGTGCTGGCACTCCACCGAATGATGGCTTCTTTGAGAATTGTGTATTGCCTATAGAAATATTGCAAGGAGATATAAGTAGTAATAAGCGATTAACAGCGGATAAGCAATATTTATTGA
>DAOOWV010000052.1:0-1994 GCA_035371485.1 Candidatus Dojkabacteria bacterium
GAAACAATAGTGATTTGAGGTAAATATATGACTACTGTTTGTAAAGAAGAAACGGAATGTAGTATATGTAATAAAAAAAGTTCACATGAATTAATTATGAGCACGAATGAATTTGGCTATCCAGACTTGGATACAAGGCCACCAGAAATGAGGAGGTCAACCATGGTTTACTGGGTCCAGGAATGCCCTTATTGTGGCTATTGCAATGAAAACATTGGTTATGCAAATAAGGAATATCCAGAATTAATAAAAACAGAATCTTATCGTGATCAGCTTAAAAACAAAGATTATCCACAACTCGCAAATCGCTTCTTGTGTAATTCATTTCTTACCGAGAGGGATAGATCATACAAGGAATCCGGACTTCAATCATTGTATGCGGCATGGGCGTGTGACGATTCACCTGAACATTCAGAGATGGCAATCAAATGCAGAGAAAGAGCATATGATCTTTTTCAACTAGCAAAATCGAATGGTGAAAACATTTTTAACAATGACCTTGAAGACGGAGTTATTTTGGTAGAACTTCTAAGAAGGATGAAGAGATTTGATGAGGGGCTAGAAAAGTGTATCAAAGAAATAAGTAAGAATTCTAATGGTATCTTAAAAAAAATTTTAGAGTACGAAAAACTTCTTATCGAGAATAAGGATAGTTATTGTCATAATGTAAGGGAGATCCAATTAAAATAATTGGCCCTATCTTTTAATAGCTAACGTTTAATATAAAAAGCAAATGTAATAACTGCGCGTAGTCTTAGTTATATGCAATGTTAGATTTGTCTCTAATTTTAATTTCAAATCCCATTAAACAAACTGGCCTTTTCTTTTAATGGAAGCTTGGCATGCTAAAGGATCGTTTAATGAAAAAGGAAATTATTTGGCCTTATTTCTTCTTGGCTGCCATTTTGAAAAAGTCCGCCTTTAGATTAGAATTTTGTTTCATCAATTCAAACATCTCCATGGAAGCCCTCATATCTTCAAGCATAGAAGAATTTCCCTGTGCAAACTTGAAATAATCATTTCTGACTTCACTAATCTCCATATCCTTAGTATACCTAGATTTTATGCCATGAGTCTTTTGTAAATGAATTTCTAGAGCCCTATAGATTGAGAATAGGTATGTGGTACATATTATTTCAATACGGCTAGGAATAAATAAATATGCCCGGCCCTGTATTTTTCTGATAGCACATTTTGGAAACAATAAAGCTATATACCTATAATTCCTTAGTTAATTGATTTTATGGGATTAGAAATACCTGAGATATTAACGATATCAGAACAAATGAAAGAAAATTTGCTGGATAAAGAAATTACAAACATCATTTTGACCAAACACTCAGAATCAACAATTAAACAGGGAATGTCAAATCTTGACAATAGAAATAAAGATATATTAAATTCCAAAATAAAAAGAATAACCCCTAAAGGTAAGTGGATATTTTTAGAGTTTAAAAATGGCAGTATTTTAATGTTTGGCGAAATAATAGGTAAATTTCTGTATATCAAAAAAGATTTACCATTACCTCCAAAATACCATGTTAGTTTTCAATTTGATGATGGTTCCATCGTCACACTCAATCTTTTCCTATACGCATTTATAGTAGTTGCCACATTAGAAGAGAAAAAAGTTCACAGATATGCCGGCAATATTGGTATTTCTCCAAATGAATCAGAATTTACATTAGACTATTTTTTACATGTTTTATCAAATAATGAAAATAAATCAATTAAAGCTGCACTAAACCTTCAAGAAGAAATGTCTGGCCTTGGAAACGCCTATATAAATGATATTCTTTACATGGCAAAAATACATCCTAAAAGAAAAGTATCTGATCTTAAGGAAATAGAGCGAAACAATCTTTATGATTCTATCATCAAGACAATAAATTCTGCAATTGAACTTGGTGGAAGTTCAGACGAATACGATCTTTATGGTAATTTGGGAAAATATGTTAGGCTCATGGGTAAAAATACCAATGAATGTAAATTGT